>NZ_LSJI01000272.1 GCF_001557235.1 Phenylobacterium sp. CCH9-H3
AGATGTGTATAAGAGACAGCCGCTGGTCACCCTGACCCTCGGTCTGGCCATGCTGCTCTGCTACGTGGCCGCCAGCGCACGGGCGAACATGCGCACCGCCTCCGCCCTGGCCGACGCCCAGCGCACCGCCGAGGAGGCCAACGAGGCCAAGTCGGCTTTCCTCGCCATGATGAGCCATGAGCTGCGCACGCCGATGAACGGCGTCCTGGGCATGGCGCGGGCGTTGCAGAGGACGCCGCTGGATCCACGCCAGCAGGGCTATGTGGATACGATCCTGCGCTCGGGCGACGGCCTGATGGCCATCCTCAACGACGTGCTGGACATCTCGAAGATCGAGGCCGGCCGGATGGACCTTGAGGTCGGCGCCTTCGACCTCAAGGTGCTGGGGGACCAGGCGGTCGAACTTTGGTCCGAGATCGCCCGCTCCAAGGGCCTGGACCTGGTCTGCGACGCCGCTCCCGACCTTCCGGCCCTGGTGCTGGGTGACGAGACGCGGGTGCGCCAGATCGTGCTGAACCTGATCTCCAACGCGCTGAAGTTCACCGAGACCGGCGGCGTGACCCTAAGGATGCGGGCCGCGCCGGCGGCCGACGGGGATGGCGGGGTCGAGCTCGTGGTCTCCGACACCGGCATCGGCATGAGCCCCGACCAGCTGCAGGCCCTGTTCCGCCCCTACGCCCAGGCCGACGCCTCCACGGCGCGCAAATTCGGCGGCACCGGCCTGGGCCTGGCCATCTGCCGCAAGCTCTGCTCGATGATGGGCGGCGAAATCGGGGTGGAGAGCCACCCGGGCGAGGGCTCGTCCTTCCGGGTCTGGCTGCCACTGCCGGAGGCCGAACCGCAGGCCGCGGAGACGGCCGAGCCGGACACGCTGCCGACGCTGCGGATCCTCGTGGCAGACGACAATCCGATCAACCAGGCGGTGGCCCGCGCGGTGCTGGAGGCGGCCGGCGCCGACGTGGAGTGCGCGTCGGACGGGGCTCAGGCCCTGGAGCGCCTGCGCCTCGAGGCCTTCGACGTGGTGCTGATGGACGTCCACATGCCGATCATGGACGGGATCGAGGCGGTCGGCCGTCTGCGCGACGGCCAGGCGGGGCGCCCCGACACGCCCGTGGTCGCCCTCACCGCCGACGCTATGCCGGGCGAGGAGGCGCGGCTCAAGGCCCTGGGCTTCGACGCGCTCCAGCACAAGCCCGTGCAACCCGCCGCCCTGATCGGCGCCATCGCCGAAGTGCTGAACGCCCGGCCGCCGGCCCCCGCGGCGAAGCCGAACTCCGAAGCCGCGGCCTGAACTGCGGCGCTAGCCCGCCACCGTCTCCAGGCTCGGCACGGTCTGGCTCAGCCGCCCGCCGATGCGGATGGGCTCGATGCGACGGGCGAGGCCGGTGGCCGGGTCCGTCTCCACGAAGACGCCGCACACCGTGGCGGGGCCCTCGGCGGGCTTGTAGCGGCCGCCCGAGATGCGGGTGGTGAAACGGCGCAGCGGCTCGTCCTTCTGGTTGCCGATCACGCTGTCGTAGTCGGCGCAGGCCCCGGCGTCGGTCTGGTAGGCGGTGCCGCCGGGCAGGATCTGGGCGTCGGCGGTCGGCACGTGGCTGTGGGTGCCGACCACGAGGGTCGAGCGGCCGTCGCAGAAATGGCCCATGGCCATCTTCTCAGAGGTGGCCTCGGCGTGGATGTCGACCACGATGGCGTCGGCGACGGCGCCGAGGGGACAGGCCTCCAGCTCCTTGTCCACGGCGGCGAACGGATCGTCCAGCGCGTCCATGAACACCCGGCCCAAAAGGTTCACCACCAGGATCCGCTTGCCGTCCGGCGTGTCGAACAGCTGGGATCCCCGGCCCGGGGCGGCGGCCATGGGCGGATAGTTCAGAGGCCGGATCAGCCGCGGCTCGCGGACGATGTAGGTCAGCGCCTCCTTCTGGTCCCAGGAGTGGTTGCCCAGGGTCAGGCAATCGGCGCCCGCCTCGAACAGTTCGTTGGCCGTGGACTCGGTGATGCCGAAGCCGGCGGCCGCGTTCTCGGCGTTGATGATGACGAACTCCAGGCCCAGGGCCCGGCGCAGGCGCGGCAGGTGCTCGGCCAGGCCCTCGCGGCCCGACCGGCCGACCACGTCTCCGAAAAAGGCAAATCTCATCCGCGGTCCTTAGCGAATTCCAGATAGCCCGTCTCCGTCAGGATCGCGTCCAGGCGCTGGTCGTGCGGCTCCATGGGGATCTCGGCCAGCTCTTGCCCCGCATAGGCCAGGCCGACGACGAACACCGGCTTGACGCGCCGAAGGGCCTCCAGCGTCCGGTCGTAGTGGCCGCCGCCCTGTCCCAGCCGCCCGCCCCGGCGGTCGAAGGCCAGCAAAGGGGCGAAAACCACGTCGGGCAGCACGGCCTCGGCCGCGGGGCCGGGCGCCGGAATGCCCAGGGCGTCGGGAACAAGCGCCTCCCCCGGCCGGTGGCGGCGAAAAACCAGAGCCCCTTCCCGCACCTGCGCCGCCGGCAGGGCCACGCCGTCCACCGGCAGCCGGGCCCGTAGCGGAGTAGGGTCCAATTCCGAGCCGGCCGGGTGATAGAGCGCGAAGAGCCTTGCGCCTGCGCATCCCTGCGCCGGCCACAGCGCCGCGGCCCGCTCGGCGGCGTCGGGCGTCTCGTCCGCCAGGCGGCGGCGAAGGCTGCGCAGGTGCGCCCGCAGGGCGGATTTGTCCGGAATGACGGTCACGCGCCTCCATAGCGCAAGACGGGTGGCGGCGCCGCGAGAGCCGTGAAGGACTGTTTCATTCCCTCGACCTGGATAGACCAGGTGGGCGCCGTGTGCCCGAAACCACGGTCGCGGGCAGGGACAGCTCCCTATGAGTGAATTAAGGTCGCTGGAATATGTCGCCTTCGACGAGAGCCGCAGCAGGACCCGCCGGGAGCTAAGGTAGGCTTTCGGAGGGCCGGTCTCAAGCGGCGCCGCGGCGACGAGGGGAAACGATGACGCGACAGCCGGTTCAGGCTCTGCTGACCGACGCCGTGGCCCGGGGCGTCGCCCCCGGCCTCTCGGCCGCCGTGGTCCGCCCGGACGGACAGATCCACACGTTCGCCGTCGGGGCGCGCGGCGCCTCCGATCCCGCGCCAATGGACCCGGAGACCGTCTTCTGGGTCGCCTCGTGCACCAAGGCGATCACGACCGCCGCGGCATTGGAGCTGGTCGCGCGTGGGAGGCTCGACCTGGACGAGCCCGTCGGCCGGCGCCTGCCGGGGCTGGCCGAGCCGTCGGTGCTCGAGGGCTTCGATGCCGATGGGGCGCCCATCGAGCGCCCCGCCCGCAGGCCGGTGACCCTGCGCAACCTGCTGACCCACACCTCGGGGCTCGCCTACGACTTCAACAGCGCCGAAACCCTCCGCTTCCTGGAGCACCGGGGCCAGAACCTGGGGTCGGCCGGCGGCCTGGGCCTGCCGCTCCTCTTCGAGCCGGGGGAGCGCTGGTGCTATGGCGTGGGCATCGACGTCGCCGGCCTGCTGATCGAGGCGGCGACCGGCCGGTCTCTCGGGGAGGCGCTGTCGGAGATCGTCTTCGGCCCGCTGGGGATGAACGACACGACGTTCGATCCCACGCCCGAGTACAACGCCCGCCGGGCCGGACTGCACGCACGGCTGCCGGACGGCCAACTCGCGCCGATCGATGCGATCCCGCCGCTGCCGGCCGACCTCCGTGGCGGCGGCGGCCTGTGTTCCACGCCGACGGACTATGCGAAGTTCCTGCGCGCCGTGGTCCACGGCGGCGGCGGAGTCCTGTCGGCGGCCACCTTGGCGGGCCTGTCCACCAGTCAGACCGACGAGGTCGGCGTCGGCGAGATCCAGAGTGTCATGCCGCACCTGTCGTCCGACTACCGGCCCATGCCCGGCGTGCGCAAAGGGTTCACCTTCGGCTTCCTGCAGAACCACGACGCCTTGCCCGGGGGCCGGGCGGCCGGAAGCCTGAGCTGGGCGGGCCTGCCCAACTGCTACTACTGGGCCGACCCCGCCGGCGGCGTGGCGGGCGCCCTGTTCGCCCAGTCGCTGCCCTTCGCCGACCCGCGGGTCCTGGAGGTGTTCGACGCCTTCGAACGCGCCGTCTACGCGTCCTAGCCGCACAGCCTGCGCATTCGCACTTGGGCGGAAGCCCGCGCGGCCTTACATCGGGGCCCTTGAACGCGCACGCCGACATCTCCGGACCCAGCCTGGCGCGCCAGGCCAACGACATCGCCCGCGACCTGACGCGCGCGAACCCCCGCGTCTATTGGCTGGACCTCGCCGTCACGGCGGCCGTCACCTGGCTCAGCCTGCTGATCGCGGTCACCAGCGCCTCGACGGGCTGGGCGGTCGCCGCGGGGATCGTCTGCATCCTCAGCCTCTACCGCGGGATCAGCTTCATCCACGAGCTGACCCACCTGCGGCGCGACGACGTGCCGGGCTTCCATATCGCGTGGAACGTCCTGATCGGCGTGCCCTTCCTGACGCCGTCGCTGCTGTACGAGGGCGTGCACGTCCTGCACCACGCCAAGGACCGCTACGGGACCGCCCGCGACCCCGAGTACCACCCCCTGGCCCGCCGCCCGCCGCACGAGTTGGCCGTGTTCCTGGGGATCGCCCTCCTGGCCCCCGTCGGCACGGTGCTGCGCTTTGCAGTGCTGGCCCCGCTCAGCTTCCTCGTGCCCCCGTTCCGCCGGTTCGTGGTGGCCAAGACGTCCGGCATGGTCATCAACCCCGGCTTCTCGCGCGAGGACTTCGACCGGGCCCGCAGCGCGCCCTGGCTGGCGCAGGAGATCGCCTCCTGGCTCTGGAGCTGGACGGTGATCGGCCTCGCCATCGCCGGCGTCATCCCCTGGCGGGCCCTGGCCATCGCGGCGGCGATCTTCGCCCTGATGACCTTCCTGAACCAGCTGCGCACGGCCGTGGCCCACTACTGGGAAAACGACGGCGAGCCCATGGCTCCGCTGGACCAGTTCCTCGACAGCGTGAACGTCCCGCCGCCGGCGCTGCTTCCGTTCCTGTGGGCGCCCGTGGGCCTGCGCTACCACGCCCTGCACCACCTGATGCCGCGGCTGCCCTACCACAACCTGGGAACCGCCCACCGGCGGCTGGTCGAGGCCTTCCCGGTCGACCACGTCTATCGGCGCGTGGAACAGCGCGAGCTGTTCCCGGCGCTGGGCCGGCTGATCGCGCGGATGCGCGCATCCCTGACTTCCAAATAGCTTGTCATCCCGGTTTCGCCGTAGGCGAAGACCGGGACCCCGCAGCGCTGGCGTTCGCCACTGGGCGCACCTTCGATGCCCCATTCTCCCCGAGGCCATCGACGTTCGGGGTCCCGGTCTTGGGCTGCGCCCAAACCGGGATGACAAAGGGGGAGGGGGGCTCTACGCCCCCTCGGCCGCCAGCTTCTCGATCTTCGCGGCCGCCGCCTCCAGGGCGCTGACCGCCTTGGTCTCGACCCGGGCGCGGTCGGCCTGCAGCCGGCTCACCTCGACCTGCAGCGCCGCCAGCCGGTTGCGCGCGTCGAGCAGTTCGTCGGCCAGGAGCAGCCCGCCCATCAGGAAAAGGCGCGTGTCGCCGAGCTGGCCCATGTCCTGGCTGATCTGGCGGACCTGCTGGTCGAACAGCTTGGCCAGATCCTGCAGGTGCGGCTCCTGCCCATCCTCGCAGCCGACCGCATAGGGGCGGCCGTTCACCTCGACGTTCACCTGGGCCATGGGCTTTAAGCCTCCGTCGCCTGGCCGTTCAGCGCGGCCTTGATTTCCTGGATGGCGCGGCCGAGGGCGGCCGAGGCCTGGGCGCCGGCCTCCTCCAGCTCGCGCTCGCGGGCGCGGGCCGCGTCGAGTTCGGCGGCGAGGTTCGAGCGGTCCTGGTCGAACAGGCCGCCCGCATCGGCGCTCGCCGCCTTCAGCCGCTGGCCGAGCCGCTGCTCCAGCACGTGGAGCGCGTTCTCCAGCCGCTTGGCCGCCAGGTCCAGGGCGCTTTCGCCGCCGTTCATGCGATCCTCCGAAGCCGTCGGGACATCTATACCCGCCTGGGTGAGTCTCGCGAAATCCAGGGCCATTTCTTGACCCTGCCGCCCTCGCGTGCGAGGCCGCCGCGCAATTCCTCGCCACGAAGAGACCGATCCGACGATGTCCGCGCCCACCAAGCTCATGGCCGACGCCATCCGCGTCCTCTCGATGGACGCGGTCGAACAGGCCAACTCCGGGCACCCCGGCATGCCCATGGGGATGGCCGACGTCGCGACCGTCCTCTGGTCCAAGTTCATGAAGTACGACGCCTCGGCCACCGACTGGGCCGACCGCGACCGGTTCGTGCTTTCGGCCGGCCACGGCTCGATGCTGCTCTACAGCCTGCTGCACCTGACAGGCGTGAAGGGCGTGCCGATGCAGAGCCTGCGCGACTTCCGCACGCTGGGCTCCAACACACCGGGCCACCCCGAATATGGCCACACCCCCGGCGTGGAGACCACCACCGGGCCGCTGGGCCAGGGCCTGGCCACGGCCGTCGGCATGGCCATGGCCGAGCGGAAGCTCGCCGCCCGCTTCGGCGCCGACCTCGTCGATCACCGCACCTGGGTGGTGGCTGGCGACGGCTGCCTGATGGAGGGGATCAGCCACGAGGCCATCAGCCTGGCCGGCCGCCTGAAGCTGTCGAAGCTGACGGTGCTCTGGGACGACAACGACATCACCATCGACGGCCACGTGGGCATATCGGACGCCACCGACCAGATCGCCCGTTTCAAGGCCGCCGGCTGGGCGACCAAGCGTATCGACGGCCACGACGAGAAGGACATCAAGAAGGCGCTGGCCTGGGCCCTTAAGCAGGACAAGCCCTCGCTGATCGCCTGCAAGACCGTCATCGGCAAGGGCTCGCCCACCTTCCAGGGCACCCACGACGTCCACGGCAAGGCGCTGGGCAAGGACGAGGTCGCCAAGACCCGCGAGAACCTGGGCTGGCCGCACGAGGCCTTCACCGTGCCTGACGAGGCGCTGAAGCCCTGGCGCAAGGCCGGCAAGCGCGGCGCCAAGGACCGGAAGGCCTGGGAAGCGCGCCTCGCCGCCTCGCCGCTGAAGGACGACTTCCAGCGCGCCATGGCCGGCGAGCTGCCCGCCCACGCCTTCGCGGCCCTGGACGCCTTCATCGCCAAGGCCGCCGCCGACAAGCCCGCCGCCGCCACCCGCCAGCATTCGGGCGCGGTGCTGGAACAGATCTTCGGCCAGATCCCCGAACTGGTGGGCGGCTCGGCCGACCTCACCGGGTCCAACAACACCTTCGTCAAGAACACTCCGGTCTTCGACGCACCGGACTACGCCGGCCGTTACGTGAACTACGGCGTGCGCGAGTTCGGCATGGGTGCGGCCATGAACGGCCTGGCCCTGCATGGCGGGGTGATCCCCTACGGCGGCACCTTCCTGGTCTTCACCGACTACGCGCGGCCGGCGATCCGCCTGGCGGCCCTGATGGGCATCCGGGTGATTCACGTGGGCACCCACGATTCCATCGGCCTCGGCGAGGACGGCCCGACCCACCAACCGGTCGAGCACCTGGCCTCCCTGCGCGCCATGCCGAACCTCAACGTCTTCCGCCCCGCCGACGCGGTGGAGACCGCCGAGTGCTGGAAGCTGGCGCTGGAGGCCAAGGCCACCCCGTCGGTCATGGCGCTGAGCCGCCAGAAGACCGCCGGCGTCCGCGGCGACGCGGGCGAGAACCAGTCGGCCCGCGGCGCCTATCAGCTCATGGGCGCCGGCCACCCGGCCCAGGTGACGATCTTCGCCACCGGCACGGAGGTTCCTGTGGCCCTGGCCGCGCGCGACCTCCTGGAAGCCGACGGCGTCGGCGCCCGGGTCGTCTCGGTTCCCTGTTTCGAACTGTTCGAGGCCCAACCCGCGGATTACCAGGAAGCCCTGATCGGCGAGACCCCGGTGCGGGTGGCCGTCGAGGCCGGCGTGCGCCAGGGCTGGGACCGCTTCATCGGCTCGGACGGCGCCTTCGTCGGCATGACCGGCTTCGGCGCCAGCGGCACGGACAAGGCTCTCTACGAACACTTCGCCATCACCGCCGAGGCCGTCGCCGAGGCCGCCAAGGCGAAGCTCTAACCCGGCCGCAGGCGAGATTCCTTACGGCCAGGCGACCGCCAAGACGCCAAGAACGCCAAGTCATTCGCGACCTCTTGGCGACCTTGGCGTCTTGGCGGTTAAAAGCGGCGCTGGCGCGCCCGCGCGCCTCATCGAAAGGCCTCTCCAATGACCCGCCTCGGCACGCCCCTGTCCCCAACCGCCGTGCGGGTGATGCTCCTGGGCTCGGGCGAGCTCGGCAAGGAGGTGGCCATCGAGCTGCAGCGGCTGGGCTGCGAGGTGATCGCCGTCGATCGCTATGAGGGCGCCCCCGCCCAGCAGGTGGCCCACCGCGCCCACGTCATCGCCATGACCGATGCGGCCGCCCTCCGCGCCCTGGTCGAGCAGGAGCGCCCGCACCTCATCGTCCCCGAAATCGAGGCGATCGCCACCGACGAGCTGGCCCGCATTGAAGCCGATGGCCTGGCCACGGTCATCCCGACCGCCCGCGCCGCCCAGCTCACCATGAACCGCGAGGGCATCCGCCGCCTGGCCGCCGAGGAGCTGGGACTGCCCACCAGCGCCTACGCCTTCGCCTCCACGGAGGCCGAGCTGGCCGCGGCGGCCGAAGCGGTCACCGGCTTTCCCTGCTTCGTGAAGCCGGTGATGAGTAGCTCCGGCAAGGGCCAGTCCTTTGTCGAGACCTCGGACCAGGTCGCCGCCGCCTGGCGCTATGCCCTGGAGGGCGGCCGGGTCGAGCAGCCGCGGGTCATCGTCGAGGGCCGCGTGGACTTCGACTTCGAGATCACCCAGCTGACCGTGCGGTCGATGCGGGACGGAAAGATCGAGACCGGCTTCTGCGCCCCCATCGGCCACCGCCAGGTCAAGGGCGACTATGTGGAGAGCTGGCAGCCCCAGGCCATGAGCCCGGCCGCCCTCGCCAAGGCCCGCGACATCTCCGCCAAGGTCACCGACGCGCTCGGCGGCCTGGGCCTGTTCGGCGTCGAGCTGTTCGCAAAGGGCGATGACGTCTGGTTCTCCGAGGTCAGTCCGCGCCCCCATGACACCGGGCTCGTCACACTGACCACCCAGCACCAGAGCGAGTTCGCCCTGCACGCCCGCGCCATCCTGGGCCTGCCCGTGGACACGACCCAGCGCGAACCGGGCGCCAGCGCGGTGATCTACGGCGGCATGGAGGCCAGGGGCATCGCCTTCGACGGCGTCGCCGAGGCTCTGGCCGTCCCCGGCGCCGACCTGCGCCTCTTCGGCAAGCCGGAGAGCTTCGAGCGTCGCCGTATGGGCGTCGCCCTGGCCCGCGCCGCCGACGTCGACGACGCCCGCACCCGGGCCCGTGACGCCGCGGCCAAGGTCCGCCCCGTCGCGGGTTGATGCAGGGCCTCTCGGCAACGAAAAAGGGCGGGACCTTTCGGTCCCGCCCTGGTCTTCGAAGCGTTGTGCGCCGGACTTAGAAGTCCATGTCGCCCATGCCGCCCATGCCGCCGCCCGGCATGCCGCCGCCGCCGCCGCCGCCCTTCTTGGGGGCTTCGACGATGGCCGCTTCCGTGGTGATCAGCAGGCCGGCCACCGAGGCGGCGTCCTGCAGGGCCGTGCGGACGACCTTCGCGGGGTCGATCACGCCGGCTTGCACCAGGTCGACGTACTGTTCGGTCTGGGCGTTGAAGCCGAAGGTGGCCGCGCTGTTCTCCAGCACCTTGCCGACCACGATCGAGCCTTCCACGCCGGCGTTCTCGGCGATCTGACGGATCGGGGCCTGCAGGGCGCGGCGGACGATGGCGACGCCCGCTTCCTGGTCGTCGTTGTCACCCTTGAAGCCGTCCAGCACGCGGCTGGCCTTCAGGAGGGCGACGCCGCCGCCGGGGACGATGCCTTCTTCCACCGCAGCGCGGGTGGCGTTCAGGGCGTCGTCGACGCGGTCCTTCTTTTCCTTCACTTCGACTTCGGTCGCGCCGCCGACGCGGATCACCGCGACGCCGCCGGCCAGCTTGGCCAGACGTTCTTGCAGCTTTTCCTTGTCGTAGTCCGAGGTGGTGTCCTCGACCTGCTTCTTGATCTGGGAGATGCGGCCTTCGATGTCGCCCTTGTCACCCGAGCCGTCCACGATCGTGGTGTCGTCCTTGGTGATGGTGACCTTCTTGGCCTTGCCCAGCATGTCGAGCGTGACGCTCTCGAGCTTGATGCCCAGGTCTTCCGAGATCAGCTGGCCGCCGGTCAGGATGGCGATGTCTTCCAGCATGGCCTTGCGGCGGTCGCCGAAGCCCGGAGCCTTCACCGCCGCGACGCGCAGGCCGCCGCGCAGCTTGTTGACCACCAGGGTGGCCAGGGCCTCGCCTTCGACGTCTTCCGCGATGATCAGCAGCGGGCGGCCCGACTGGACCACCGCTTCCAGCACCGGCAGCAGGGGCTGCAGCGAGGAGAGCTTCTTTTCGAAGAGCAGGATGAGCGGCTCTTCGAGATCGGCCTCCATCTTCTCGGCGTTGGTGATGAAGTAGGGCGACAGGTAGCCGCGGTCGAACTGCATGCCTTCGACGACGTCGAGCTCGGTCTCGGCGGTCTTGGCCTCTTCGACCGTGATGACGCCTTCGTTGCCGACCTTTTCCATCGCGCGGGCGATCATCTCGCCCACTTCGGTGTCGCCGTTGGCCGAAATGGTGCCGACCTGGGCGATCTCGGCGTTGGTGGTGACCTTCTTGGAGGAGTTCTTGATCTCTTCCACGACCTTGGCGACCGCCTTGTCGACGCCGCGCTTCAGGTCCATCGGGTTCATGCCGGCCGCGACCGACTTCAGGCCTTCGACGACGATGGCCTGGGCCAGGACCGTGGCGGTCGTGGTGCCGTCACCGGCCTTGTCGTTGGTCTTGGAGGCGACTTCGCGGATCAGTTGGGCGCCCAGGTTCTCGAACTTGTCGGCCAGTTCGATTTCCTTGGCGACCGAGACGCCGTCCTTGGTCGAGCGCGGGGCGCCGAAGGACTTCTCGATGACCACGTTGCGGCCCTTGGGGCCGAGGGTGACCTTCACCGCGTTGGCGAGGGTGTTGACGCCGCGCAGCATGCGGTCGCGCGCGTCGGAGGCGAAATAGACGTCTTTGGCAGCCATGGCTGTCTCTCTCTTCTGAATTTGGTCTGGCGGAAGCGGGGCTTAGGCGGCCTTGGCGACGCTGTCGGCCTCGAGCACGCCCAGGATGTCGCTTTCCTTCATGATCAGCAGGTCCTTGCCGTCGAGCTTCACCTCGGTGCCGGACCACTTGCCGAACAGGATGCGGTCGCCGACCTTCACGTCCAGCGGCTGGATCTTGCCGCTTTCGTCACGGGCGCCGGGGCCGACGGCGATCACTTCGCCTTCCTGCGGCTTTTCCTTCGCGGTGTCGGGGATGATGATCCCGCCCTTGGTCTTCTCCTCTTCCTCGACGCGCTTGACGAGGACGCGATCTCCCAGGGGACGAAACGCCATGATGGTTCTCTCTCTGATTCCGTTCGAAACGGTGCAAATTGCGGCGACGATGGCGGGGGCGACGCGGCTGTTAGCAGTCCCGGCCCCTGAGTGCCAACGTCGATGCGGGAGTTAGGAACAGCGCCGCCGGGAGTCAAGCCGAACGTGCAAAATCCGAGGCGCGGCCTTGGCTTTCCGGCCATCGCACCTAGTCTTTCCGGTCTCGTTCAGTTGGGAGGTCTCCGATGGGTCTGCAAGCGATGCTGGAGCGCATCGTCCGGTCCGGGAACCTGACGCTGAAGCTGCCGGGCGGCCGGGAGCTGCGGCTGGGGGATGGGACCGGGCCCGAACTGGTGGCGCGGATCACTTCGGCGGCCTGGGCCGCGCGGATCGCGGCCAAGCCGGGCCTGGGCGTGGGCGAGGCCTACATGGACGGCGGCCTCGTGCTGGAGCGGGGCGAGATCGCCGACTTCATCGACCTCGTGGGCTCCAACGCCAAGTACAAGCCGCGCAAGAAGCGCAACCGGCTGCGCCTATGGCTGCGCGAGCGGACGCGCGAGGCGAATGCACGGCTGACGGCGCGGCGGAACGTGGCCCACCACTACGACCTCTCGGACGCGCTCTACCGGCGCTTTCTGGACGCCGACATGCAGTACAGCTGCGCCTACTTCGCCCGGCCCGACATGACGCTGGAGGAGGCTCAGCTGGCCAAGAAGCGGCATATCGCCGCCAAGTTACTGATCGAGCCGGGGATGACGGTGCTGGACATCGGCTGCGGCTGGGGCGGCATGGCCATGACCCTGGCCGAGGAGACGGGGGCCGAGGTGGACGGCGTCACCCTGTCGGTCGAGCAACTGGCGGTGGCCAAGGCGCGCGCCGAGGCCAGGGGCCTGTCCGGCCGGGCGCGGTTCTCCCTGACCGACTACCGCGACGTGGCGGGCCCGTACGACCGGGTCGTCTCCGTGGGGATGTTCGAGCACGTGGGGCGACCGAACTACCAGGCCTATTTCGACGGTGTCGCGCGCCTCCTGAAGGACGACGGGGTCGCGCTGATCCACGCCATCGGCCGTCCCGAAGGGCCGAACGTCACCAACGCCTGGATCGCCAAGTACATCTTCCCCGGCGGCTACAGCCCGGCGCTGAGCGAGATCATGCCGGCGATCGAGCGGGCTGGGCTGATGGTCACCGACCTGGAGATCTTGCGCCTGCACTACGCCGAGACGCTGAAGCACTGGCGCGCCCGCTTCGCGGCCGTGCGGCCTGAGATCGCCGAGCTGTACGACGAGCGGTTCTGCCGGATGTGGGAGTTCTACCTGGGCATCGCCGAACAGAGCTTCCGCGCCCGGCGCCAGTTCGTCTGGCAGGTCCAGCTGGCCAAACGGGTGGACGCCGTGCCGATCACCCGCGACTACATCGGCGAGGCCGAGGCCGCGCTGGCCCGGTCCGCGAAGCGGGTGGCGTGAGGCCGGTGAAATCGCTGGAGGGGTTCGGAAACCGCGGCTAGGGTCGATGCCGAACATCTGTTTGGAGAGACTGCCCATGCGCCGCGCCATCGCGCTCGCCACCGCCCTGACGCTGGTCGCCGGGGGCGCCTGCGCCGAGACCTGGACCAAGTACGTCGACGGCGCCAACGGCACGGCCTGGTCCTATGACGGCGACTATTCCTACAAGGACAAGGCCACGGGTCGCCTGGTGATCATGCAGGCCATTTCCAAGCCCTCGGCCAACCTGGGCCCGTCCGCGCCGGGCAAGCCGGACGGCGTCGGCAGCGTGGTGGCCATCGACTGCGCGAAGAAGAACCTGATCCAGCTGGGTTCATACAAGCCGTCCGCCCCGCTCGCGATCAACGAGGACTGGCGCAAGGTGACCCCGAAGAAGGCCGAGGGTGCGGACAACGAGGCCCTGATGGCCGCGGTCTGCCCGCACATCGACCACGTGCCGGTGAAGTAGGGCCCTACCTCCGAGGTAATCGACCGGCCGCGCAGGACGCGGGAGCTTCTGGGCGTCAACCCGCTCAAGGAGCTTCCCATGACCGCCGTCCGCTCGACCTTCCTGCGTATCGTCATCGCCCTCGACGCCGCCGCGTGCGGCGTGATGGGGGCCGCGTTCGCTTTCGACGCCGGCTGGCTGGCCGGACCGTTGGGACTGTCGCCGGCCCTGATGCAGCCCGTGGGGCTGTTCCTGCTGCCCTATGCCGCCCTGCTGGCCTGGCTCGCGAGCCGCCCGGCCCTGCCGCGCGTTGTCGTCTGGACCCTGGTGGGTTTCAACATCCTCTGGGCCGCGGAAAGCCTGGCCCTGCCGGCGCTGGGCTGGGCGCAGCCGACGACCCTGGGCCTGGCGGTGATCGTCGGCCAGGCCCTGGCCGCCCTGGTGGTGGCCGAGCTGCAGTTCCTGGCGCTGCGCCGGGCGCGCCAGGTGGCCGCGGCCTGACGCCCCGGCGCCGCTCCGGCTCCCCTCGCGTGGCGGCGAGGGGAGCCTCACGTTGCGTCCACTGCAACTCGAATGATTGAAACAGTTGTTTGATTTTTGCCGAAAGTGGGCCAAAGGTGATGTGAGACAATCGCCCAAGGGAGCGCCCACATGAACATCGCCGCCGATCGGCCCCAATCCAGCTTCGGCCTGAACCCGCAGGACGACCTCAATGACCTGCGCATGTCCGAAAAGGCGATGCCGCTCTTCAACAAGGTGAAGGACTTCATCCGCGACGTCGTCGAGCCGATGAGCGAGGAGTTCCACCGCCTGGGCGAAGGCCGGCCGGACATCTGGCAGTACGCGCCGGGCCAGCTGGAAGTGCTGGAGGCGGCTAAGGACAAGGCCAAGGCCGCAGGCCTGTGGAACTTCTTCCTGCCCAACGCCGAGACCGGCGAGGGCCTGTCGAACCTGGACTACGCCTACATCGCCGTCGAGCTGGGCAAGAACCGGCTGGCGTCCGAGACCATGAACTGCGCGGCGCCCGACACCGGCAACATGGAGGTGTTGGAGCGCGTCGGCACGCCCGAGCAGAAGAAGCAGTGGCTGGAGCCGCTGCTGGAAGGGAAGATCCGCTCGGCCTACTGCATGACCGAGCTGAACACCGCCAGCTCCGACGCCAAGAACATCGACACCCGCGCCGTTCGCGTCGGCGACGAGTACGTGATCACCGGCGAGAAGCACTACATCTCGGGCGCCGGCGACCCGCGCTGCAAGGTCATGATCACCATGGTCAAGACCGGCGAAGAGAATGCTCCGCCGCACCTGCAGCAGTCGCAGATCCTGGTGCCGCTCGACACCCCCGGGGTGAAGATCATCCAGGGCCAGCAGGTGTTCGGCGACCCCGACGCCCCGCACGGCCATATGCACATCATCTTCGACAACGCCCGCGTGCCGGCGTCGAACATGCTGCTGGGCGAGGGCCGCGGCTTCGAGATCAGCCAGCTGCGTCTGGGCCCCGGCCGCATCCACCACTGCATGCGCGCCATCGGCTCGGCCGAGAAGGCGCTGGACCTGATGGTCACCCGCGGCATGACCCGCGTGGCCTTCGGCAAGCCGATCATCCAGCTGGGCGGCAACATCGAGATCGTCAGCCGCGCGCGGATCGAGATCGAGGCCATGCGCCTGATGGTGCTCAAGGCCGCCAAGGCCATGGACGTGCTGGGCAACCGCGAAGCCCGCATCTGGATCCACATGGTCAAGGCCATGGTGCCCGAGCGGGTCTGCAAGATCATCGACCAGGCGATCCAGATGCACGGCGCCCTGGGCGTGTCGCAGCACACCCCGCTGGCCCGCATGTACGCCAACACCCGGACGCTGCGCATCGCCGACGGCCCGGACGAGGTGCACCACATGGTGGTCGGCCGCAACGAGCTGCAGCAGTACCGCGAGGCCCCGGCCGACGCTTCGATGGCGGCGGTCTTCCGGAACTAGGTTCGGCTGTCATTCCGGTTTCGCCGTCAGGCGAATACCCGGACCCACAGACGCAAGCGGCGCCGTCCTTGGCTGGGCGGCGCCGTCTTCGTTTTCGGCCCGTCGGCCGCCAGGATTCGCCGCCAAGTCGCCAACGACGCCAAGAGGTCCCGACGGCTAAGTTCCTTGGCGAACCTGGCGGCTTGGCGGTTCACGACAACGCCTGCGGCGCCAGGGCGCCGCTTTGCGATCCCCCAAGCTTGGGTGTAAGCGAACGGCGATCCGCCATGGATACGCCATTCGATCTTCTTCGCCCGGCCGCCAGGCAAGACCTTGGGGCCGCGGCCATCGGAGCGCTCGCCCCCGGGCTTGCAGCGCCCGCTCCGTCCCGCGCGCGACGCGCAGCTGACCTGCGACCGGAGGCGGCCTGTGCCCGCCTGCCGGGGTGGGTCGCAACTCCGGAGGACTTCCATGACCTATCTTTCTGCCGCCTTCGTGGTCGGCATGGCCTTCGTTACGGCCACGCTATCGGGCGTGTTCGGCATGGCGGGCGGCCTGGTGCTGATGGGGGCGCTGGCCCTCGTGCTGCCGGTGCAGGCGGCCTTCGTGACCCACGGCCTGTTGCAGCTCGTCGCCAACGGCTGGCGGAGCATCCTGCACCGTAGGCATGTCCGCTGGGACATCGTCGGCTGGTACGCCCTGGCCTCGCTGTTCGCCGGGGTCACGGTGGCCCTGCTCAGCTTCACGCCGTCGAAGCCGCTCCTGTTCCTGCTGCTGGGGCTGGTGCCGGGCCTGACCTGGCTGCCGCAGCGCTGGATCAACCTCGACGCTTCGCGGCCGGCCCAGGCGTTCCTGTCCGGCCTGTCGGTGACCGGCCTGAATCTCACGGCGGGCGTGGCTGGCCCCTTGCTCGACATCTTCTTCGTGCGCACCGAGCTAACGCGCCACGCCATCGTCGCCACCAAGGCCGCGACCCAGGTGTTCGCCCACCTCGCCAAGATCCTGGTCTATGGGGCGCCGCTGATCGCGGGGGCCGGCGCGGGCATGCCGCCGCTGTGGGTTTTCGCCCTGGCTATCCCGCTCTCCATGGCCGGCACGGCGGTGGGCGGTCTGATCCTGAACCGGATGAGCGACGTGAACTTCAAGCGCTGGACGCGCTGGATCGTGACGGCGGTCGGCCTCGGCTACCTGATCCAGGCCGCGCAGCTGTTCGCGGCCGGCTGAGGGCAAAAAAAGACCGGGCCCGAGGGCCCGGCTGGGAAGTCTTTAGGGAGGAAACGCCCAGGAATGGGCCTGACTGAGGTATGTCGCCCTCCAGCCCTTGCAAGGGGAGGGGCTGATTTTTTTTGACAGCCCAGCCTGAAACGTCGCCATGGCGCGGAAATGGTCTGGCTTTCCAGTGAGAATTGGCCGTTCCTTCCAGACCGATCCGGCCCTATGGCCGAGCCCAACAAGAACGAGGCCGCCGGATGAAGCTCGAACCCAAGCTGCTGGAGAACCGCTTCGTGCGGCTGGAGCCGATGACCGAAGCGCACCGCGAGGGGCTCCGCGCGGCGACCAATGCCGACCAGCGGATTTGGACCGAGCTCTATCCCTTCTCCTGGGCGGGCGAGCATTTCGAGCCGACCTGGGCCAAGCTGATGGGCGACCAGGCGGCCGGGAACACGCAGGCTTATGCGGTGGTGGCGGGCGGCGAGGTCGTCGGCCTGACCACCTTCTACGCCATCGACCCGCCCAACAGCGTGCTGGAGGTGGGTGGCACCTACTACCGGCCGGATGCACGCGGCGGGGCGGTCAATCCGGCGGCCAAGCGGATGATGATGGCGCACGCCTTCGACAGCGGCGCACGGCGGGTGGTCTACCGCGTCGACGCCCTGAACGCCCGCAGCCGGGCGGCGGTCACCAAGCTGGGCGCGGTGCAGGAAGGCATCCTGCGCGCGGACCGCCTGACCTGGACCGGCCGCATCCGGGACACGGTGATCTTCTCGATCCTGGCCGACGAGTGGCCCGGAGTGCGGGACCGACTGGATGCGAGGCTGGCGGCGTTGGCCGGTTAGGCCAGCGTCACCGCCCGGCCTTCGCGTTCGGGGAAGAAGACCTTGGCGGCGTTCTCGGCCACCTCCTGGGCGGTGTACGGCCGGCCGGGCGCAAAGCCGTCGGTCTCCAGCATCTTGATCTCGCGGACGCCGCGGGCCGAGACGCCCAGGATCTTGCCGGAGTGGTCGGCGGCCAGGTCGGAGACCATGTAGAGCACGCCGGGCGCCACGTTCTCGGGCAGGCTCAGCGGATCGGGCTCGCGGCCCTGGCGGCCGGGCAGGTCGGAGGTCATGCGGGTGTAGGCCCCGGGCGCCAGGCCCATGACCCGGATGTTGTACTTGCGACCCTCGATCGCCATCACCCGCACCATGCCGTAGATGCCCGCCTTGGCCGCGCCGTAGTTGGTCTGGCCGAAGTTGCCGTAGAGGCCGGAGGTGGAGGAGGTGAGCACCATCGATCCGCCGCCGTGGTCCTTCATCCATTTCCAGACCGGCAGGGCGCAGCAGTAGGTCCCCTTGAGGTGGACCTTGATGACCTTGTCCCAGTCCTCCTCGGAGGTGTTGGCGAAGGTCCGGTCGCGGAGGATGCCGGCGTTGCAGACCAGGATGTCGACCTGGCCGAAGGCGCCCAGCGCCGTCTGCAGGATGTTCTCGCCGCCCTGGATCGTCGAGACGTCGTCGCCGTTGGCCACGGCGCGGCCGCCCGCGGCGACGATCTCGTCGACGACCTTCTGGGCGGCGGAGACGGACCCGGCGCCGGACCCGTCGCGCGGGCCGCCCAGGTCGTTCACGACGACCGCTGCGCCCTCCCGGGCAAAGAGCTTCGCGTAGGCTTCGCCCAGGCCGTTGCCGGCGCCGGTGATGATGGCGACCTTGCCGTCGAGCAGTCCCATGGCCTTCCTCCCATACCGTTGTTTGGAAGGATCATCCGACCTCGGCGCGCGGGCGCCAAGGCCTCTGTCAGGCCCGGCCGTGCTTTGCGGCGCGCGTCTGTTCGGACCGGGAGAGGCGGCGGAGCTGCATCCGCCACTGGCGCGCGGCGTCAGCCCAGTCCTTGCGGGCTTCGCCTTGCGCGACGCGTGCGAGCTTTTCGCACTCCCGCGCCTCTTCTCGGCAATAGGCTTCCCATGTCATGTGCGGAGATACGCAGGCCGTCCGCGCCCGGTTTCACCTGCGGCGAAAATTCTTTGAAATTAACCACTTCGCCCTCGGCGCGGTTAACGAAAAAGATCAACGCAGCCGTTGGTAGCGCCAGGATTCCGAGGCCGGCCGACCCCGCAATGCGCCCTCGACGCGGGCGCAGAGGTCCTCGCCGCAACGGCGGTAGATCACCCGCTGAGGGAAGTCGTGGGCCGGGTTCTCGAACACCGCCTCGCCATCGGACCCGCCGGAGCGCAGCACGAACGGCGTCGGCGGCTGGCCAGCCACGAACGCCGTGAAGGTGGCGCCCGCCGGCTCGGCGGTGATCTTCATGTGCTCGATGCGCGCCGGCCGCCCGGAGGCGTTCGTCTGGCCGGCGCCGGCCATGGCCCCGCCCATCGGCGGCAGCCAGGTCTCTCGGGTGACGACGCCGTCCTTCTCGGAAATCCAGCTCCCGGCCATCCAGCCGAGCGCCGCTACATCGTCGGCCGGCGCGGCCCGTGCGGACGTGGCTAACGTCAGGGCGATCAGGGTGAAGGCGAGGCGCATGGCGTGGCTCTCCAGGGCTCCAAGCTTAACTTTAGCGTCAGGCCTTGCGACGCGCGCGGAAGAAGCCGCGGAGCAGGTCGCCGGCCTCCTGCGCCAGCACCCCGCCCTCGACCCGCGGGCGCCAGTGGCAGGTGGGCTGTTCGAAGAACCGCGGCCCGTTGACCACCGCTCCGCCCTTGGGGTCCTCGGCGCCGAACACCACCCGGCCGATGCGCGCATGGCTGATGGCCCCCGCGCACATGGCGCAGGGCTCAAGCGTCACATAGAGGGTGAGGTCGGTGAGACGGTAGTTGCCCAGCTTCGCCGCCGCCGCGCGGATCGCGACGATCTCGGCGTGGGCGGTGGGATCGTGGCTGCCGATGGGCTGGTTCGCGCCGGTCGCGATCACTTCGCCGGAGGTCGGATCGACGATCACGGCGCCCACGGGCGTCTCGCCGGCCGCAGCGGCGGCTTGCGCGGCTTCGAGCGCGATGCGCATTGTCCGGCGATCATGGTCCACGATCCACTACGACCCCAGCCCGACGACCCAGGTCAAGCCCACGACGCAGACGCTCGGGTCCCGGACGCCGAGGGGGGAGAACGCGTCGCCAAGCTGCTGGCCCGCGCGGGCGTCGGTTCGCGCCGCGATGTCGAGCGGCTGATCGCCGAGAACCGCATCGCCATCAACGGCCGCACGCTCGATACGCCCGCCGTGAAGGTGGAGCCGGGCGACATCGTCACCGTCGACGGCGAAGTGGTCGGCGAGCCCGAGCCCGCGCGCCTGTTCCGCTACCACAAGCCGGTAGGCCTGGTGACGACGCACAAGGATCCGAACGGGCGTCCGACGGTGTTCCAGGCCCTGCCGCCCGGCCTGCCGCGGCTGATCTCGGTAGGACGCCTCGACATCAATTCCGAGGGCCTGCTGCTGCTGACCAACGACGGCGAACTGGCCCGCGCGCTGGAGATGCCGTCCACGGGGATCGTCCGCCGCTATCGCGCCCGCGCCCACGGCCGGACGACCCAAGAAAAGCTGGACACGCTGCAGAAGGGCGCGACCGTCGACGGCGTGCGCTATGGGCCTATCGAGGCCAGGCTGGACAAGGCCAAGGAAGGGCCGCAGGGCGCCAACCTCTGGCTCACCGTCACCCTGCACGAGGGCAAGAACCGAGAGGTCCGCAAGGTCCTCGAATCGATCGGCCTGAAGGTGAACCGCCTGATCCGCCTGGCCTACGGGCCCCTGGCCCTGGGAACGCTGGGCGTGGGCGAGCTTGAGGAGGTGGGCCCGCGGGTGGTGCGCGAGCAGTTCGCCGAACACATCGATCCGGCCAACCTGCCCACCGGAGAGCGGCCGCAGTACCGGTCGCCGCGGAAGAGCGCCTCGCGCCGGGCCCAGGAGGCCGCCAAGGTCGAGGCCGATCTGGCCACGCCCGTCGCAGCGAAGGGACCGAAGGAGAAGCCGGTCTACAAGGCCGGCTGGGCCAAGCCGAAGCCGAAGATCAATCCCCATCCCAAGCCCAAGGCGGGCGCCAAGCCCGGCAAGCCCATCAAGGCGCCGACGCGGCCCGGCATCATCGACAAGGCTACAGCGACTGGATTGAAGCGGGCGGGCGGCCCCGGCGCAGGCCCTCGCGGGCCGAGGGGGTCCGCATCACCTCCGAGAAGCTCCGGCGCTCGTCGGCCAGGCCCTCCCAGATCGGGCGGTCGAGGGCCGCGCGGGTAAGCCGCTTGGCGTGGGCGATCCCGTCCGCGCCACGGCTTTCCCATTCGGCGGCGATCTCCAGCGCCCGGGCCAGCGGGTCGTCCGCCAGCTCGTGGACGAGGCCGATCCGGTGGGCCTCGGCGCCGTCGAAGGTGAGGCCGCGCAGGATGATCTCCAGGGCCTTCGCCTCGCCCACAACGCGCGGCAGGCGCTGAGTCCCGCCGCCGCCGGGGAAGATGCCGATCCGGGTCTCCGGGAGGCCGATGGCCGCCGCCTGGGGCGTCGCGATCCGCAGGTCGCAGGCCAGGGACAGTTCGAACCCGCCGCCCATGCACAGGCCGTTGATGGCGGCGACCACGGGCTTGGGCGCTTCAAAGATCTCGTCGACGAGGGCGAGGAACCCCTGGCGCGGCCGAGCGCCCGGCTCGACCGGCGGCAGAGGCCGATCCTGGCCGGCGTCGCTGGCCGCGGAGAGCTCGCCCACGTCGTAGTGGCGAATGAAGATGCCCGGCAGGCCGCCGGTGATGATGACAGACCTTACGGCCGGATCGGCGGCGAGGGGCCGGAAGGCCTCCAGCATCTCCTGCGAACCCGCGGCGGTCATCGTGCCGAACGGCGGGTTCGCATAGGTCATCACGGCGGCCGCGCCGCGCCGCTCCACCTGCACCAGGCCCATCCGTTCTCTCCCTTGCTTTGTTGCGGCAAACCTTGGATCGGGAACGCTGGATTAGGAAGTGGAGCGTCAGGTCTTGCGCATCGTCTCAGGGGAATTCCGCGGCAAGGCGTTGATCGCGCCCAAGGGCGAGGCCACGCGCCCCACCTCGGATCGCGCCCGGCAGGCGATCTTCAACATCCTGGAGCACGCGCCCTGGTCCGAGGGAGTGCGAGACCGCCGGGTAATCGACCTGTTCGCCGGCTCCGGCGCCCTGGGGTTCGAGGCGCTGTCGCGGGGCGCGGCGTTCTGCCTTTTCGTGGAGACCGACGAGGCGGCGCGGGGGGCCATCCGCGAGAACGTGGACGCCCTCGGCCTGTTCGGCCGCACGCGAGTCCACCGGCGCAGCGCCATCGACCTGGGCGTCCGGCCGGGCGCGGACGGACCGGCCTTCGACCTGGCGTTCCTGGATCCGCCCTATGCCAAGGGTTTGGGCGAACAGGCGCTGGAGCGGCTGGCGGCCGGCGGCTGGCTGGCTCCGGGCGCCCTGGTCGTGTTCGAACGGGGGGCCGCCGAAACAACGCCTGATGCGCCAGGATATACACTACTCGACTCTCGCGACTACGGTGCAGCGCGCGTCCATTTCCTGAAACATCAATAACGGCCATCTCTGTCACAATTTCTTCGCAAAAACTTCTTGAGCGAAGACTGCCTTTCTAACCTCCCGTTAGGGCTGATCGACCATCTGTGGCGCCGGTTGTTTTCCGGAGCCCGGCATGACCCTGCTGCTCGATATCGCGCCGCACATTCCGCCTGCGTCTCCGAACACCCCCGGCGCGGAGCTCTACCAGCGCTTCCAGGACGAGCCTGACACCCTGGCCATCGCCGTCGTCGAGGACGACGGTCGCCCCGTCGGCCTGATCGAGCGCAACGCCTTCCTGGTGCTGATGGCCGCCCAGCACGGCTACGCCCTGTGGTCCAAGCGGCCCGCCTCGCACATGATGAAGCGCGACCCGGTGGTGGCCGACGGCGACGTGACGTTGGAAGAGTTCTTCGGCAGCGTCCTGGCCGAGCGGCCGTCGGAACTGCTGCACGGCTTCATCGTCACCTGCGGCGGCCGCTACGCCGGCGTGGGCGCCGCGCTGGCGCTGCTGCAGGCCTCCGCGGCGGCGGCCAGCAGCCACGCCGAGACCATGAGCCGCCTGGCCTGGGAGGCGCGGGAAGCCCTCGCCACCAAGGGCCGGTTCCTGGCGGTGATGAGCCATGAGATCCGCACGCCGCTGAACGGGGTGCTGGCGGTGGCCGAGATCCTGAAGCGCAAGTCCGAGCAGCCGGACCTGGCGCCCTTCATCGAGACCATCCTGGAGTCCGGCGGCGCCCTGCTCCGCCTGCTGAACGACGCCCTGGACCTTTCGCGCGCCGAGGCGGCCGAACTGGGGCTGGACGAGGCCCCGCTGCAGGCTTCGCGAGTCCTGGATGACGTGACCGGGCTCTGGAGCGCCCAGGCCGAGCTCAAGGGCCTGGATGTGCGCGTGGCCTACGATGGCCCGGCCGACCTGTGGGTCCTGGCCGACGCGGTGCGGCTGCGCCAGGTGCTGAACAACCTGGTTGGCAATGCGCTGAAGTTCACCCAGGCGGGCCATGTGGACGTGCGGCTCCGGGCCGTGGTCGAGGGCGACTACGCGCGCCTGTCGGGCGTGGTCAGCGACACCGGCCCGGGGATCCCGGCCGAGCGGCTGGAGGCGGTGTTCGCGCCTTTCCAGCAGACCGAGGAAGGCGTGCGCCACGGCGGCGCGGGGCTGGGCCTTGCGGTCTGCCGCCAGATCGTGGAGCGGATGAACGGGACGATCGCCGCCCGGCCACGGGAGGGCGGCGCGGAACTGGCCTTCGAGATCCCGCTGCACCGGTTGCCGGCGCCGACGTCCGAGGCGCAGCCCGCGGAGACGGTGGAGGCCGGTCAGGCGGTCCACGTCCTGATCGTCGACGACAACGCCACCAACCGCATGGTCGCCCAGACCCTGTGCGAGATGTTCGGCTGCTCCAGCGAGGCCGTCGACAACGGCGAGGACGCGGTCCGCGCGGTCACCACCGGCCGGTTCGACCTGGTGCTCATGGACATCAAGATGCCCGGCATGGACGGGGTGGAGGCCACCCGGCGGATCCGCTCGGGGGGCGGCCCGGCCTCGCAGGCCCCAATCCTGGCCCTCACCGCCAACGCCGATCCGTCGGACGCGGCCTTCTACCGGCTCTGCGGCATGAACGGCGTGGTGGAAAAGCCCATCAAGCCCGACCGCCTGCTGGCCGCGATGAACGCCGTGCTGTCGGTGGACGCGTCCGACGAGGCCTGCGCCGCCTGAGGCCTCAGGCCTCGGGGCGAACGACGCGGAGGCGTGCGCTCTGCGGCACACGGATGGCGCAGACCACGCCGCTGCGGGCGAAGTCGAGGGTCACCCGACCGCCGAGCTCGCGCGCCACGCCCCGCTCCAGGAGGCGGGAGCCGAAGCCGCGCCGGGTCGGCGGCAGGACCGCGCCGCCACCGCTCTCGCGCCAGGTGACCACGACCTCCCCGGACGAGGCCTCCGCGACTTCCACGTCGACGCGACCGGCTCCGCGCCAGGCGCCGTGCTTCAGCGCATTGGTGGCGAGTTCGTGCAGCGCCATGCCCAGGCTGACCACGAAGTTCGGGTCGAGCTGCAGATCCGGCCCCGCGAGCGCGTAGGGCCGTCCGTACGGCCGCAGGGTGGCCTCGGTCAGTTCGGACAGCGCCGCGCTGTCCCAGGCCCGCCGGACCAGCAGGTTGTGCGTGGAGGACAGCGCCAGCAGCCGCTCGATGAACAGGTCCCGCGCCTGGGCCATGTCGCCCTCGTCGCGGAGCGTCTGCACGGCCACCGACTGCACCGCCGCCAGGGTGTTCTTCACCCGGTGATTCAGCTCGTCCAGCAGCAGCTTCTGGCGCGCCTCGTGCTCCTGCATGCGGCCCATAGCCTCCAGGGTCTGGAGCTCGCTGCGCTTTCGGGCGGTGATGTCCTTGAGGGCTCCGATCAGGCGCAGCGGCTCGCCGGCCTCGTCCAGGCTGGTTTCGGCGACGGCGAAGACCCAGATTTCGCGTCCGTCCATGCGGCACACCCGGAACTCCGACCGGAAGGGGACCGCCGAGGCCAGGGCGGCGTCCCACTCGGCGCTCACCCGTTCGCGATCCCGCGGATCGACGATCCGTTCGAGGCCAACCGACAGGTCTTCGAATTCGAGCTCGGTGTCGAAGAGGGCCTCGTCCGAGCCGTGGTGGGTCAGAAGCCGCCGCGCGAAGTCGAGCTCGTACACATGCATCCCGGCCATGTGCAGCGCCATGATCAGCCGTTGTTCGGCGCGCTTGATGGTCTCCTCGGCGGCCTTCTCGTCCGAGATGTCCATGGCCGCGCCCCGCAGGCCGGTCCGCACGCCGTCCTCGTAGACCGCCTCGCCGAACACCCGCAGCCATCCGCGAGAGCCGTCGCGGCGGGTAAAGCGCGCCTCGTAGTCGATGCGCTCGCCCGGCGGACGGGCGCGCGACATCGCCGCGGCGATGCGAGGGCGGTCCTCCGGATCGTAGATCTCCAGCGCCTCCAGCATCGTCTGGACCCGCGGCCCGCCGCCCATGATGCCGGCCGCCTCCTCGGAGAGGGTCAGCAGGCTGGTCTGGAAGTCGCCGTGCCAGCCTCCGAGGCGCGCCACCTGGTTGGCGGAGCGCAGGACCGCGGCATTGAGCTCGGCCTCCTGCTCGCGGGCCTCCGCCGCGCGGCGAGCGGCTTCCAGCTCGGAGACGTCGCGCGACGTGACCAGCAGGGCCACGGGCGCACCATCGTCGTCGCAGAGCGCGGCGATGACGTTGTCGAAGTAGCGGAGGTTGCCGCGGAACGTGCGCGCCGGCCCGGTGATCCGCTGCGTCTCGCCGGCCGCGCCTCTGCGCAGGGCCGCAGCGACCATCGGCTGCTCCGGCTCGTCCCAGAGCTTCAGCCATTCCCGACCCAGCAGGCCCGCGCTGTCGTCCGCCTCCATGATGGCCACGCCGTTGCGGTTGACGAACTGGATCCGGCCGTCGAGATCGAGGATCTTCACGCAGTCCGGGCTGCTTTCCAGCGCGGTGCGGAAAAAGCCGTCGCTGGCGAACCGGCTGGATCCGAAGTTGCTGCGGAGGGCGTTCATGACCAGCCCGGAAATCCCTGTTGCGCGCGCGACAGTAAAGCTGGCCCGCAGGCCGGCAACGGTCGTTAACGTCGCATCCCGCGCGCAGGATCGCCCGGGCAGGCGCCTCGCCAAAAGCGGTGTTGACCCTCACGCGGCGTGAGGCCCGACCGATCGGCATCGGCAGAGGGAATCGACGAACGGTGCGAGGCTATACGGTCAGCGAGGTGGCGAAACTGTCGGGCGTCAGCATCCGGGCGCTGCATCACTACGACGAGATCGGACTGCTCAAGCCGGCCGACGTCGGCGCCAACGGCTACCGCTACTATGGACGGGAGGAACTTCTGCGCCTGCAGCAGATCCTGTTCCACCGGGAGCTCGGCTTCCCGCTGGACGAGATCGGCAAGGTGCTGGACGCCCCGGACTTCGACCGGGTGGCGGCGCTGAAGGCGCACCGGGCCAAGCTGGAAGCCCAGGCGCGGCGCACGCGGCGGCTGGTCCGCACGATCGACGAGACCCTCGCCGCTTTGCAAGGAGCGACGACGATGGACGACAAGGCGATGTACCGGGGCTTCGACCCCGAAAGACAGGCCGGATACGAAGCCTGGCTGGTGGAACGGTACGGGGGCGACATGCAGGCGCGCATCGACGCCTCGAAGGTCGCGATCAAGGGCGCCACCCAGGCCGACTTCGATCGGATGATGGCGGAGGCGGACGAGATCGAGGCGGCCATGGCCCAGGCGATGGTCGACGGCTTGCCGGCGGCGTCCGAGGCCGTGCAGGCGATCGTCGCCCGCCATTGCGCCTGGGTGGGCGGAAGCTGGAGCGGGACGCCGACCAAGGACGCGTACATCGGGCTGGCTGACCTCTACCGGGAGCACCCCGACTTCCGCGCGCGCTACGACGGGCGGGCCCAAGGCCTCACCGACTACCTGACCGAGGCGATGCGGATCTACGCCGCGCAGGGGCTCGGCTAGCGGCGGCCGAACAGCCGCTCGATGTCGGCGAGCTTGAGCTCGACGTAGGTGGGACGGCCGTGGTTGCACTGGCCGGAGTGGGGCGTGGCCTCCATCTGGCGGAGCAGGGCGTTCATCTCCGGCGCCGTCAGTCTGCGGCCGGCGCGGACGGATCCGTGGCAGGCCATGGTGGAGCAGACGTCCTGCAGCCGCTCCTTGAGGGCTAGGGCCTGGCCGTTCTCGGCCAGATCGTCGGCGATATCGCGGATCAGGCCTGCCGCATCCGTCTCGCCCAGCAAGGCCGGGACCTCGCGGACCAGGATGGCGCCGGGGCCGAAGCTCTCGACGACCAGGCCCAGGGCGGCCAGCTCCTCGGCGCGGGCGGCGACGCGTTCGGCCTCGGCGGGGTCCAACTCGACCACCTCCGGCAGCAGCAGGGCCTGGCGGGCGACGCCGCCTTCGCTGAGCTCGCCCTTCATGCGCTCGTAGACGAGGCGTTCGTGGGCGGCATGCTGGTCGACGATGACCATGCCGTCGCGGGTCTGGGCCACGATGTAGGTCTCGTGCACCTGGGCGCGAGCGGCGCCCAGGGGGTAGTCGACAGGATCGAACACCGGGGCCGCGGCGCCAGGTTCGGCGACGCCGTAGCCCTCGGGCGGCGCCTCGGCGCGGGCCGAGACTTCGGACAGGCCGGGGATCGACTGCACCGCTGCGGCCGCCGCCTGCCAGCCGCCGGCGCTCCAGGCGGAGAATCCGGCGCCCGAGGGCCGCGGCGGCGGATAGCCGGGCGGCAGGCTCTGCGGGCGGAAACCGCCCAGCGCCGCGGCGGCCACGGTGGTGGAGGCGCGGTGTCCCGCGGCGGCCAGGCTGTGGCGTAACCCGCTGACGATCAGGCCCCGCACCAGCGCCGGGTCGCGGAACCGAACCTCGGCCTTGGCGGGATGGACGTTCACGTCCACGAGGCCGGGGTCCAGCGCGATGTAGAGGGCGCAGGCGGGGTGGCGATCGCGGGCGAGGAAGTCGGCGTAGGCGCCGCGCAGCGCCCCCTGCAGCAGCCGGTCGCGGACGGGGCGGCCGTTGACGAACAGGTACTGGTGCGCCGCGTTGCCGCGGTTGTAGGTCGGCAGGCCCGCATAGCCGGACAGGCGCACGCCTTCGCGCTCGTGGTCGATGAGCAGGGCGTTCTCGGAGAACTCCCGGCCCATCACCGCCCCCAGGCGGGCGAGGCGGCCCGCGTCGCCCGGCGCCTCGGCGGGCAGGCGCAGGGTGCGGCGGCCGTCGATGTCGAGGGCGAAGCCCACGGCTTCGTGGGCCATGGCCTGGCGCTTGAGCTCCTCGGTGATGGCCTGGGCCTCCGAGCGCTCGGACTTCATGAACTTCAGCCGGGCCGGCGTGGCGTAGAACAGGTCGCGCACCTCGACCCGTGCGCCGTGCGGACCGGGGAAGCCGGCCGGCGAGACGGCGCCGACGGCGCCGCCCTCCACCAGGATCGCATGGGCGTCCGCCAGCCCCTTGGCCCGGCTGACGATCGACAGCCGCGCCACCGAGCCGATCGAGGGCAGGGCCTCGCCGCGAAAGCCCATGGTGGCGATGCGCAGCAGGTCGTACTCGCCGTCCTCGCCCGGGTTCAGTTTCGAGGTCGCGTGGCGCTCCACCGCGAGCGGCAGCTGGTCGGCGGCCAAACCGTTGCCGTCATCGGCCACCAGGATGCGGGAAAGGCCCCCGCCGTCGGCCTGGACCTGGATCTCGGAGGCCCCGGCGTCCAGGGCGTTCTCGACCAGCTCCTTGACCGCGCTGGCAGGGCGCTCCACCACCTCGCCAGCGGCGATGCGGTTGATCAGTTCGGGAGGGAGGCGGCGGATCGGCATGGGAGCTAGACCTTCCTACATAGTACGATTCCAAGGAGTCTCCCGCCCGTGCTGAATCGCCTCGCCACCCTCGTCGCCGTCGTGATGCTCGCCGCCCTGCCGGCCTCGGCCCAGGTCCCGCTGCTGCTCGCGCCCGCGCCCGTGGACGACCCGGATGCGACCCTGGTGGAGGAACTGGTGGTGCGCGGCCGCCTGCCGGGTCCCGCCTGGTGGCGGGTGTCGGACGCCGACACCACGGTCTATGTGCTCGGCGTGCCGTCGCTCGCGCCCAAGCGGATGGAATGGGACCGGGCGATCTTCGAGCGGCGGCTGGAAGGGGCCAACGTGGTGATCCTGCCGTTCGTGAACGTGCGGGCCAAGGTGGGCGGCTCGGTGGGCACGGCCTTCAATCTGCTGCGCCTGCGGTCCGGTGGGCCGTTCGAAGAGCGGCTGGATCCGGGCACGCGGGCCCGCTTCGTGGCCGTCCGCACGCGTCTGGGCCAGGACGCAGGGCGCTACAACACCCGCAACCCGTTGGCGGCCGGCGTGCAGCTGGCGATCGACTACCGCGACCACGCCCAGCTCACCAACATGGACCCCGCCAAGCTGGTCCGGCTGCTGGCGCAGCGGAAGGGCGTGAAGGTCATCGAGAAGAGCTACGACCTGGGTCCGCAGCTGGGCGGGATCATCCGCACGCCGGCGTCCACCGGCCGCCTCTGCTTCGACGAGGTGCTGGCCCAGGCCGAGGCCGGTCCCGGCGTGACCCTGGCGGCGGCGCGGGCCTGGGCGGCAGGCGACGTGGAAGGCGCGCTGCAGAACGAGCGGACCTATGAACGCTGCCTGGCGGCCGTCAGCGGCGGGCGCACCTACGACGAACGCACCAAGGCCGACGAGGCGGCGGCGATCGCGAACGCGCTCAAGTCGCCCGGGCATGCCATCGCCCTGGTCCCGCTCCGGCCCCTGCTGGCCCAGAACGGGGTGCTGGAACGCCTGCGGGCGCAGGGCTTCACGGTGAAGACGCCAGGCGAGGAGTGATCAAAAATTGCTCCCCCGTTGGGGGAGCTGTCAGCGTAGCTGACTGAGGGGGCGTCCTCAGCGGTCCGAGCGGAAACCCCCTCCGTCGCCTGCGGCGACACCTCCCCCAAGGGGGAGGAACTCTTGGCTACAGCCCCGGCAGTTTGATCCGGGACTTGCCTTCGCGCTGGATCGTGATCGGCTTGTCGCCGGTCAGCTTGGCCACGCGTTCCTTCTCGGCCGCGGGGTCGAGGGGCGCGTTGGATCCGTCCAGGGCCGCAGTCTGCTGCGGGGCGGCGGCCTCGTCCTTCTTCCAGAACATCACCCGGTCGGCGAAGCTCTTTTCCTTGTGGGCCAGATCGCCGAATTCGTCGTCGACCACATAGCGGACCAGCGGATCGGCCTTGTCGGCGCCGGCCTTGGCCACCAGCAGCTTCTCGCCGTCGGTGCGCTGCTCCGCCTCGCGCTGGCCCAGGAGCGCGTTGCGCGCGGCGCTTTCGGGCTGCAGCTCCTGCGGGCGCGGTTCGCCGGGCGCCGGCGGGCGCAGGGCGTAGTCCGGCGGAACCACCAGGGGCGCCTTGGTCACGATGCGGAACTCGTCGGGGGTCACCTTGGACATGCCCAGGGCCTTCTGGGTCGACTGGCAGCCGGCGAGGCCCGCGGCCGCGACCAGGGCGGTCGCCACAATCACGCGATTGATCGTCATAGACTTAGAAAGCTCCTCCAGCGCTTCCCGACGATGCGTCAGCATCGACGATAAGGAAGCGCGCTAGACTTTTAGCTTGCCGCTTTCCCGTGGCGGGAAAACGGCGGGCGGCCCCCCCGGCCGGGTCGGTTGAGATACCTTAATCACGTCCGCCAGCCAACGCTATGCGGCAGGGCGCTGCGGGCGAAGGCTGTCGAGCAGCAGCAGGATCACGCCGACGGTGATGCCGCTGTCGGCGATGTTGAAGATCCAGGGGAAGAACCCCAGCCGCTGGACGTCGATGAAATCGACCACCGCGCCGAAGCGCGCCCGGTCGATGGCGTTGCCAACGGCCCCGCCGATCACCAGGCCCAGGCCCAGCGCCGGCAACAGGCGCGGCTGGCTGCGCGCCCAGGCGGACAGCAGCGCGGCCACACCCAGGGAGAACACCACAAGGCCCCAGCGGACCACGTCGTGCTGCGCCTGCAGCAAGCCGAAGCTGACGCCCTCGTTCCAGATCCGCGTGAACTGCAGCGGCCAGAACACCTCGTGCGAGGCCTGCTCCGGCAGCCGTAGGACGGCCAGGATCCAGTACTTGGAGAGCTGGTCGAGCACGATCACGGCGAGCGCGACGGCATAGGCCGTCCAGCCGTTCCTGGTCACCGTCATGCGTGGGCCGCGTCCCAGGCCGCCACGGCCTCGGCGTCGCGCAGCGACAGGTCCGGATAGCGCGGATCGGTCCCCACCTCCGGCAGGATCCGCCACGAGCGGGCGCACTTGCGGCCCTCGGCCTTCAGCGGCTCGACCGAAACGCCCGGAACCTCCGCCAGCCGGAAACCGGGGCCTTCGCCGGCGACCAGGCGCGCCTGGCTGGTCCGGAACACCTCGGCCGGGTCCAGGCCGTCGAAGGCGGCCAGCAGCTCGGGGTCGGCCACGTGGACGACGGGGGCCGCCTCCAGGGCCGCGCCCATACGCTTCTCGCGCCGCTCGACCTCCAGCGCGCCGGTGACGACCGACGTCACCTGCTGCACCTTGGCCCAGCGGGCGGCCTCGGCCTCGTTACGCCACTCTGCCGGAGTCGTGGGGATCACCCGCATGCAGTTGGAGTGGGCGTCCGGATAGCGGGTCAGCCAGGCCTCTTCCATCGTGAAGGGGATCAGCGGCGACAGCCACGCCGTTAGCCGCTCGAACACCGCATCCATCACCGTGCGCGCGGCCCGGCGGGTGAGCGAGGATGGCTGGTCGCAATAGAGGCTGTCGCGGCGCACGTCGAAGAACAGCGACGACAGCTCGTTCTGGCAGAAGTCCAGCACCGGCCGGATCACGTCCTGGAACAGGTAGCCGTCGTAAGCCGTGCGAACCTGGGCGTCGAGCTCGTAGAGGCGGTGCAGGATGAACCGCTCCAGCGGCGGCATCTGCTCCAGCTCCACCGCCTCGTCGGGGGTGTAGTCGGCCAGGGCGCCCAGCATGTAGCGGACGGTGTTGCGCAGCTTGCGGTAGGCGTCCGACGTGGTCTGCAGGATCGTCTTTCCGATCCGGCTGTCGTCGGCGTAGTCGATCATGGCCGCCCAAAGCCGGATGATCTCGGCGCCGCTCTCGCGGATCACCGCCTCGGGATCGACGGTGTTGCCCTTGGACTTGGACATCTTCTCGCCGTTCTCATCCATGGTGAAGCCGTGGGTGAGGATGGCGTCGTAGGGCGCGCGGCCGCGGGTGCCGGAGCTTTCCAGCAGGGAGCTCTGGAACCAGCCGCGGTGCTGGTCGGAGCCCTCGAGATAGAGGTCGGCCGGCCACCTCGTGTGGGCGCGGTTCTCCAGGGTGAAGGCGTGGGTCGAGCCGCTATCGAACCAGACGTCGAGGATGTCCTCGATCTTCTCGTAGCGGTCCGGGTCGTGCCCGCCCAGGAAGTCGGTGACCGGGCGATTGAACCAGGCGTCGGCGCCCTCGGCGCGGATGGCGTCGACGATCCGCTTGTCGACTTCGGGGTCGTGCAGCGGCTGGTTCGTCTCCTTGTCGACGAACATGGCCAGCGGCGCGCCCCAAGCGCGTTGCCGGCTGATCAGCCAGTCGGGCCGGCTTTCGACCATGGAGCGAATGCGGTTCTTACCGGCCGCCGGATAGAAGGTGGTGGCCTCGATGGACTCCAGCGCCGTCTCGCGCAGGGAGCGGCCGCCCAGTTCCGGCGTGTCCACCGGCTCGTCCATGCGGATGAACCACTGGGGCGTGTTGCGGAAGATCACCGGGGCCTTGGAGCGCCAGGAGTGGGGGTAGCTGTGCTCCATCCGCCCGCGCGCCAGGAGGCGTCCCGCCTCGATCAGCTTGTCCATGACCGCGCCGTTGGCCGGGCCGAACTTGCCGGCCTTCTTGCCCTCGGTCTCCAGCACCTTGAGGCCGGCGAACAGGGGAACATGCGGATAGTAGGCGCCGTCGGGATCGACGGTGTCGGGGATCTCGCGATGGCCGTGGGCCAGCCAGACCATGTAGTCGTCGGCGCCGTGGCCCGGCGCGGTGTGGACGAAGCCGGTGCCGGCGTCGTCCGTGACGTGGTCGCCGCTCAGCAGCGGCACCTGGAAGGCGTAATGGGTGTCCAGGGCCGCCAGCGGATGCTCGCAGACCATGCCCTGGCAGTCGACCTTCTCGACCCGGCGGGCCTTGGCGATCTTGGCGGCCTTGAAGACGTCGTCGGAAAGCTTCTCGGCCACGACCAGCCGGTCGCCGGCCTTGGCCCAGGGCTCGAACTCCAGGCCCTCTTCCATGGCCTCGACCTGGTAGACCGCATAGTCGACGGCTTCGTTGTAGCTGATCGCCCGGTTGGCTGGGATGGTCCAGGGCGTGGTGGTCCAGATGACCACCGAGGCGCCGCGCGCCGCGTCGCTGCCCTCGACCACCGGGAACTTCACCCAGATCGTGGGGCTGACGTGGTCGTGGTACTCGACCTCGGCGTCGGCCAGGGCCGTGCGTTCGACCGGGCTCCACATGACGGGCTTCGAGCCGCGGTAGAGCTGTCCGGACGCCACGAACTTGTGGAATTCGGCCACGATGGCGGCTTCCGAGCCGTAGTCCATGGTGGCGTAGCGGTTCTCCCAGTCGCCCAGCACGCCCAGGCGCTTGAAGCCGTCGCGCTGAACGTCGATCCACTTGGAGGCGTACTCGCGGCACCGGGTGCGGAATTCGGCCTTGGAGACCTCGTCCTTGCGGCGGCCCTGGCTACGCAGCTCCTCCTCGATCTTCCACTCGATCGGCAGGCCGTGGCAGTCCCAGCCGGGGACGTAGTCCACGTCGTAGCCCAGCAGGAACTTCGAGCGGACGACGAAGTCCTTCAGCGTCTTCTGCAGCGCATGGCCAATGTGGATGGCCCCGTTGGCGTAGGGCGGGCCGTCGTGCAGCACGAACAGCGGCGCGCCCGCGCGCTGCCGTTCGGCGCGCATGGCGCCATAGAGGTCGAGCTCGCCCCATTGCGCCAGGGTCTGCGGCTCCTTCTGCGGCAGGCCTGCGCGCATGGGGAACGGGGTCTCGGGAAGGAAGACGGTCTCGCGGTAGTCGCGGCCCTCTTTGATCTCAACGGGGGGCTTTTCGGCGTCGTCGGCCATGACTCTATCCAGGTGGTCCGGAATTCTGATGCGGGTGGAACCCGGCGCGCGCTGGATCGAACGTCCGGCGGCGTCACGCCGGGCGGGTAATTCGCAGGCTCGTCCGAACCGAAAACATCGCGGTGGCTCTAACAGACGGCGACGGGGGCGTCATCCCCGTGAAGGGTCGCTCGGGACCCGGCCTGCCCGCCCGGACGGCGGGTTTCAGCGGGCCGCGTCGCCCTGTCACGGCGCGCTTGCGGGTGTCTGCCGCGATTACACTGGCCAAACGCCGAAAGTTCGCCTATATGAGGGCAATCGAATATCGATTTGGTTCGGTTGCTCTCCACGCTTCTTCTTCGGATCGAGCCCGGACTTCCAAACATCCATTCCGATAATTTGATGCGGAGCGCCGCTTGGCGCACGCCAACATTTACTCTGAAAGTGATCAAGACATGACGACTGGCACCGTGAAGTGGTTCAACCCCACCAAGGGCTTCGGCTTCATCCAACCCGACGACGGCGGCAACGACGTCTTCGTGCACATCTCGGCCGTCGAGCGCTCGGGCCTCGGCTCGCTGAACGAAGGCCAGAAGGTCTCGTTCGAGCTGGAGCGCGATCAGCGCAGCGGCAAGATGTCGGCCGGCCAGCTGCAAGCCGCCTAAGGACGATCAGCCGGGGGGCGAGGCGGGCTTCCGCTTCGTCGCCCGGCGCGACTGCACCATGACCACATCCACCATCGAACGCGCCTATCAGCTCGCCCGCGCCGGCCACGTCCCGAACGTCGCCACGCTGAAGCAGCGACTTAAGGCGGACGGCTGCCGCGCCGTGGACGCGCTGCTCGCGCCGCGCAGCATTCGCGGCCACCTCGAGGCGATCTGCGCAGCGACCTATCAGGGTTCGGGCGCCGAGCCCCAAACCTGAAGGATTTCATGAGCGAATTTCAACGCACGGGCTTTTCGGAACGGCTGAAGACCGCCGCGGACGCCAAGAAGGCGCTGCTGGCCAACTTCCGGCCCAAACCGACCGTCACCGCCTCGGACTTCCAGCCCCGCGCCGTCGCGCGCGAGGCCGAGCTGGCGCAGGTGCGGGAAGCCCGGGCCGAGGCCAAAGCCGCCCGCATCCAGGCGGCCGCCGATGCGGCCGAGGCCGTCCGCCTCTCTGAGGAGAGCCTCGCGGCCGCGGCGCTCGACGCCAAGCGTGGCGAGCGCAAGGAGCGCAAGGCGCTGACCAAGGCCGAACAGAAGGCCAAGCGCGACGCCCGCTACGCCGCCCGCAAGGCGCGCTGACGCCTTTCGAAGGAGCGCGACCCATGCCCAGGAAGCCCAACTACCAGTTCGAGCGCCTGGAACGGGAACGCCAGAAGGCGGCCAAGACGGCCGAAAAGGCCGCCGCCAAGCGCGAACAGCGTGACCGCGAGCGCGCCGAGAGCGACGCCGCGACCCCCCGCGATACGACCGACGAGACCTGAGAAGATCGATGACCAGTGGCGTCAACTACAACCACGAGACCGTCGTCCTGGACGGCGAGACCTTTACGGACTGCGAGTTCCGCGACTGCCGCCTGGTCTATTCCGGAGGCCCCCCGCCGGTGTTCGAGCGCTGCCGCTTCCACGGCTGCGACTGGAAACAGGACGAGGCGGCCGTCCGCACCCTGGCCTACCTGAAGGCCCTCTGGAACGTCGGCGAGAAGGCCACGGTCCAGGCCCTGATCAAGGACATTACCGTCGCCCGCTGAGGCGACTCAGGCCGCCAGGATCTGCCGCGCCCGGGCCGCGTCGCGCATGACCTGCTCGGTCATGATCTCGAGAGTCGCGAACTTTTCCTCGGGGCGCAGGAAGGCGATCAGGTCGGTCTCGATGACCCGGTCGTAGATGTCCTCGTCGAAGTCGAACAGCCATACCTCCAGGAGGGGCCGGGTCACGCCCTGCACCGTCGGGTTCACCCCGATGTTGGCCACGCCCGAGAACTCGCGGCCGTCCGACAGCCGCGTACGGGTGGCGTAGACGCCGAACCTCGGCGTCACATAGTCGGCGAGATCGACGTTGGCGGTCGGGAAGCCCAGCTTGCGGCCGAGCTGGCGGCCCCGCTGCACCGGACCCTCGATGGCGAACGGGCGCCCCAGGATCTCGGCGGCGTCCTGCGGGCGCCCGTCGCGGAGCGCCGCGCGAACCGCCGTGGACGAGAACTTGTCGCCGTCCACGTCCCCTACCGGCTCGGCGACGCTGACGCCGAAACCCAGCTCCTGGCCATAGGCCCGCATGGTCTGCGGCGTGCCGGTGCGGCCCTTGCCGAAGGAATTGTCGAAGCCCACGGCCACGTGCCGCGCCCCCAGGCCCTGGTGCAGGACCCGGGTCGCGAACTCGCGGTCGGTCATGCCCGCCAGCTCGGCCTCGAGCGGCAGGACGTACAGCATGTCGACGTTCAGCTTCTCCAGCGCGCGGGCCTGCTGGTCGGTCTTCATCAGCCGGAACGCCGGCTCGTCGGGCCGGAAGTAGACGCGCGGGTGCGGGTCGAAGGTGATGACCCCCAGCGGCGCGCCCAGCTCGTGCGCCGCCTGCGCGGCCAGTTCGATCACCTGCTGGTGACCGAGGTGAACCCCGTCGAAACTGCCCATGGCGACCGCCGCCCCGCGATCGCTCTGCGGCAGATCCTTCCAACCCCGAATGACCCGGATGCGCTTCATGCGCCCGTTTAAGTCATGCGGGGCGGCGCGGCGCAATCACTAGAGCTTCGCCTTCGACCACGGTCTTACCTGCGACCTCGCAGGTGGTGTCGAGGGTCACGTGCGCGCGGCTGGCGTTCAGCGTCTTCACCGTGACCCGCGCGATGACCACGTCGCCGATCTTCACCGGCCGCCGGAAGCGCAGCGACTGCGAGAGATAGATGACCCCCGGCCCCGGCAGCCGGGTGCCCAGCAGCGCCGAGATATAGGCCGCCGACAGCATGCCGTGGGCGATCCGCTCCCCGAAGGTGGTGGTCTTGGCGTACGCCTCGTCCAGGTGGACGGGATTGAGGTCGCCCGAAACCTCGGCGAACGCCTCGATATCGGCCGCGCCGACGACACGGCTCATCTCCGCCGTCTGACCGACGGACAGGTCGTCGAAATAGAAACCTTGCACGGCAGCTCCCCTGAAGCCGTTTTCTGCGTCTTCCGCAGCGCTGACCCGTGCTCGCCAGCGCTGCGATTCCCGCCCCTACCAACCCATATCGGCTATGGCCCAGGTCGCCTGTAGGCCTTCTTGTCGCAGGAGGTCATTTATCACGTCCAGGTTGAGTCCATCGATACCCACGGTTTCGGCGCCGTGGATTCCGTTGGCCACGAAGAGGATGTCGAGCGCCCGGGCGTTGGCGCCGCGCACGTCGGTCGGCAGGCCATCGCCCACGCACAGCACCCGGGCGGGGTCGACGGCGCGCCCCAGTTCCGCCGCGGCGTGGGCCAGCGCCATTTCGTAGATCGGGGCGTAGGGCTTGCCGGCCATCACCGCGCGACCCCCCAGGCTTTCGTAGAGCTGAGCCAGCGCGCCGCCGCAGTAGATCAGCTTGTCGCCGCGTTGGACCACGATGTCGGGATTGGCGCAGATCAGCTCCAGGCCCCTGGCGACGCAGGCGATGAAGCGGTCGCGATAGTCGCCCGGCTCGTCGTTCTCGTCGTCGTAGGGTCCGGTCACCGAGATGAAGGCCGCATCCTCCGGCCCGCCCTCGTCCAACTCCAGGCCCTCGTAAAGCGGCGCGTCGCGATCGGGGCCGATCTTCCAGACCGGGCCCGGCGCGCGCTCGGCCAGCAGGACGCGGGTGGCGTCGCCGGAGGTGACGATCCGAGTCCAGGCCGCCCGGGGCACGCCCAGGGCGTCGAGCTGCTCGACGATCGGGCCGTGGGGACGGGGCGCGTTCGAGATCAGGATCACCGGCCCCACCTCGGCCCGGAAGCGAGCCAGGGCCGCGCACGCGGCGGCGAAGCTCTCCCGGCCGTTGTGGATCACGCCCCAGACGTCGCAGAGGAGGACGTCATAGCGGCCGGCGAGCTCGGAGAGCCCCTGGATCGGGGTGGGGGAGGTCATGGCCGCGCCGGTAGCACACTCCTCCACGCCCGCGAAGCGAGGGGGCGGGGAAAGCGCGCGGCCTCAGGCGGCGGCGCGACCGCGCAGACGCTCGACGTTCGAAGGCGGCGGTGCGCCGGCCTCGGCGAGGACGTCGTTCTTGATGGCGCGAGGCTCGCCGAACAGGTGCCCCTGGCCCAGCTGGATATCGAGGTCCAGGATGTCCACCACCTGCCGCTCGCTCTCCACCTTCTCGGCGACGAGATCGACGCCGTAGCGACGCAGCAACAGGGCGAAGTCCTCGGCGGCCAGGTCGGGCATCGAGCGCAGCACCAGCCGGTCGTCCACCTCGGTCAGCTCGTCCAGCAGGGTCTGGGCGGCCACCTTCACGAACTTCACGTCCGAGCGCGTCAGGTCCTGCAGGTCGAGGTCGAGATTGGTGACCTTGTCGATCGAGAACCGGAAGCCGAGGTCGGCGAGGCGGGCCATGTTGCGCGCCTGGACCGCGTTGCGGCCCTCGAACGCGGCCTGCCCCACCTCGAACACCAGGGCCGGGGCCAGGTCGCGGTTGGCGCGCAGCAGGTCGAGGAACTGGGGGAAGAACTCGTCGTCACCCAGGCTGGACATCGAGATGTTGCAGAAGATGCCGACCCGACGGTCCTGGCGCGCCAAGCGCCGAACGATCTGCACGCAGCGGAACAGCAGCAGGTTGTCGATGGCGGTGACCAGCCCGGCGGGCTCGGCCACGGCCAGGTACTCGGCCGGCATGATCACCTGGCCCGAGGCGTCACGCAGGCGCGAGAAGCTCTCGTAGAAGACCGTCTTGCGCTGGGGCAGGCCCACGACCGGCTGCAGGTAGAGATCGACGCGGTTCTCGGAGAGCGCCTCGCGGACGATCTCCATCATGCCGCGGGGCGGGCGCAGGTCCTGGCCGCCGCGGGCCGCGAGGTAGGGAGCCTGGGGCTCGTCGAACCGCCGGCTCATCTTCTGGACCAGCTTCTCCAGCAGGTGGACCTCGCCGGACAGTTCGCTCGAGCGGGACTTGTCGGCCTCGACCACGGAGGCGACCTCGGTCAGCCGCCCGTCGATGCGGACCACCTGGTCCAGCAGGATGCGGTGGGCGTCGCGCACCGCCTCAACCTCACCGCGGATCTCACGCATCTCCAGGAAGCGCATGATCATGCCGTGCGAGGCCAGGCACAGGCCGAAGCAGCCCATCATGGACGAAACGGCCACGCCCCAGCCCATGCCGTTGCGCCATAGGCTCAGCGCAACGATCAGCGAGAGGCAGAGATAGGTCGCACAGAGGAGCGCGAGAGTGAGCCGCCGCATGGATCCTGTTCCGAATCACCCGGAGTATCCGCTGTGGTTACCGGGCTCGTCGAATTCATTAACCATGCCCCGGGTTCGGGATTGGTTAACGCCGAATCGGGAAGAGCCGCCTCAGCTCGGGATCGCGCAGCCAAAGGCCGCCCCAGGCGAATACCGCGAGGTAGGGCCCGAACAGCATATGGCTGAAGAGCGGGTTGCCGTTCAGGTAGTGGACCGCGCAGGTCCCGCCCATCAGAGCGGTCACCAGCACCGCACCCAGCACCGCGGTGCGCGGCACGAGATAGAGCGCCAGGATCGCGGCTTCCATCACCCCGATGCCGAAGCCGCTGCCGGCCGGCAGACCGAGCGCGGCCTCGGCCTTGGCGACCTCGGGGTGGCCGGCCAGCTTGATGCCGGCGTCGAAGATCATGAAGGCGGTGAAGAGGCCGGTGAGGGTCCAGCCGGCGAGGGTCATCGCCCGGCCGTTCGCTGGCCGGGCGGAGAGTGCAAAGTCGGTCATTCCCGATCCTTGGTGAAGGTGGGGCCCGCGGCCGGCGGGGGAGGGCGGCCGCGGGCGCGCCTGCCGCCGCGTTCCTACGCGGCCGGCTGATCGAAAGCCCAGACGAACCCGAACGGGTCGCGCACCTGGCCCCAGATGTCGCCCCAGAACATTTTCTGCGGGGGAACCAGGGCCTCGCAGCCGGCGGCGACGGCGCGGTCGAACCACGCCTGGCAGTCGCCGACGATCAGCTGCATCGTGAACGCGGCTGGCGCTTCCTTCGCATGCCCGTGCTCGGGGTAGAAATCGCCCAGCATCACCGACGAGCCGTTGATGTAGAGGTGGATGTGCATGGTCCGCCCCTTGTCGTCGGCCGGGTGGGCGAAGGCGGTTTCGGCCGCGAAGGCCTTCTTGTAGAAGTCCGCCGCCTTCAGCGCGCCGTCGACGGCGAGGTAGGCGACGACGCCACCCTTGGTCTCGACCTGCGGCACGGCGGGCGCTTCAGCTGCTTCAGACATCTCGAGCTCCTCTGGCTTGCTTGCCCAGAGGACGATCGGCGCGGCGCAGATCCGACAACCGGCGCCAACTATTTCGCGCGCGTGGCCGCCCGTTCGTCCGGCGGGGGATGGTCGGCCATCAGCCGGTCCAGGTGCTGGCGGATGTGCGACGCCTCGGCGGCGGTGTTGGCCAGGGCGATGGCGCGGTCGAAGGCCGTACGCGCCTCGGCATGGCGTCCCAGTTCCAGGTTCAGGGCCCCCGTCAGGCCGTGGAAATGGAAATAGCCCGAGAGCTTGTCCGCCAGCGGGGCGATCATCTCCAGCGCCGCCTCCGGCCCGGCCACCTTGCTCACGGCGACGGCGCGGTTGAGCGTGACCACCGGCGACGGCGTCAGCCGTTCCAGGCTGGCGTACAGCCGGTCGATCTGGGCCCAGTCGGTGTCGGCCGGGGTCGGGGCGCGGGCGTGGAGGGCGGCGATGGCGGCCTGGACCTGATAGGCGCCCGGCCGGCGATGCCGCATGGCCTTGTCGATCAGGGCCAGACCCTCGTTGATCATCGGCCGGTTCCACAGCGAGCGATCTTGGTCCTCCAGCAGTACGATCTGGCCCTCGGCGTCGAACCGGGCCGGGGTGCGGGCATGCTGGATCAGCATCAGCGCCAGCAGGCCCATGATCTCGGGCTCGGTCTGGTAGAGCCGCAGCAACAGGCGGGCCAGCCGGATCGCCTCGCCGCACAGCTGGGCGCGCGCGGGGTTGTCGCCGGCGGAGTAGCCTTCGTTGAAGACCAGGTAGAGCATGGCCGCCACAGCCGCGAGCCGCTCGGCCCGCTCGACCGGGCCCGGGGTGGCGAACTCGGCGTCTCCGGCCGCCACGCGGGCCTTCGCGCGGGTGATCCGCTGCTCCATCGCCGACTCCGACGCCAGGAAGGCGCGGGCGATCTGCTTCACCGACAGGCCGGACACGATCCGCAGCGCCAGGGCCACCTGCTGGGTGGCGGGCAGGTCGGGGTGGCAGCAGATGAACAGCAAGCGCAGCACGTCGTCGCGGTAGTCGGACGCGTCGATCTGCTCGGCGACGCGCGTTTCGGCGTCGTCCAGGTCCGAGAGCGTGTCCTCGGGCGGCAGCTCGGTCTGGCGCGAGCGCTTGCGCACGCCGTCCAGGGCGGCGTTGCGGCCGACCATGATCAGCCAGGCGGCGGGATCGCGGGGCGGCCCGTTCCGCGGCCAGTTGTTCAGCGCCCGCAGGCAAGCGTCCTGGAAGGCCTCCTCCGCGGTGTCCAGGTCGCGGAAGTAGCGCAGGAGCGCGCCGACGGCCTGGGGCCGCGCGGCCGAGATCGCCGCGTTGATCCAGGCCAGGTCATGGCTCATGCGGCGACCACCCCCTTGGCCACGGCGTCCGGCGAGCCGGGGTTGTAGACGGCCAGGGGACGGATCTCGTAGGCGCCGCCGGGATTGGCCTCGCCCAGGTCCCGGGCGACCTGCAGCGCCTCGTCCAGGTCGGCCACGTCGATGATGTAGATGCCCAGCAGCTGTTCCTTGGTCTCGGCGAACGGGCCGTCGATCACCAGGGGCGGGTCGCTCTTGCGGAAGGTGGTGGCGGCCGTGGTGGGGAGCAGCCGCAGCGACGGGCCCAGCTTGCCCGCGGCCTCCAGGCGGTCGCGTACGACGCCCAGGCGCTGCATCACCTCGCCGTCCTGCTTCTTGTCCCAGGCCCAGACGACGTCCTCGTCGTTGTAGCAGAGCAGGGCGTACAGCATTTTCGGGGCCTCCTCGTTCGTCCCTAGGACGGCGGAGAATGCCCCAGCCCGACAGGCGGGCGCAAAAAGATCAGCGCGTCGGGACGGGTTTGTCGCCGCGGTAGTCGTAGAAGCCGCGGCCCGACTTGCGGCCCAGCCAGCCGGCCTCGACGTATTTCACCAGCAGCGGGCAAGGCCGGTACTTGGAGTCCGCCAGGCCCTCGTACAGGACGTTCATGATCGACAGCACCGTGTCGAGGCCGATGAAGTCGCCCAGCTCCAGAGGTCCCATCGGGTGGTTGGCGCCGAGCCGCAGGGCCGTGTCGATGGCGTCGACCGTGCCGACGCCCTCGTAGAGGGTGTAGATCGCCTCGTTGATCATCGGCACCAGCACGCGGTTGACGATGAAGGCGGGGAAATCCTCGGCGTTCGAGGTGGTCTTGCCCAGCGACTGCGCGAAGCTGACGGCCAGTTCGTAGGTGTCGGCGTCGGTGGCGATGCCGCGGATGATCTCCACCAGCTTCATGACCGGCGCGGGGTTCATGAAGTGCAGGCCGATGAACTTGCCGGGCCGGTCGGTGGCGGAGGCGAGGCGGGTGATCGAGATCGAGGACGTGTTCGACGCCAGCAGCGTATGCGGCGTCAGGTGGGGCTGCAGCGCCTTGAAGATCGTCTTTTTGGTCTCTTCATTCTCGGTGGCCGCTTCGATGGCCAGGTCGGTCTTGCCGATGTTCTGCAGTTCCGCCGCCGGCTTGATGCGCGCGATGGCGGCTTCCATGGCCGCATGCTCGATGATCCCGCGCGAAACCTGCCGGGCCATGTTCTTCTCGATCTGGGCGATCCCCTGGTCGATCCGCTCGGGGCTCACATCGTGGAGCAACACGTCGTAGCCGCCGAGGGCGCAGACGTGGGCGATGCCGGAACCCATTTGACCGGCGCCGATGACGCCCACCGTCTTGATGTCAACCACAGGCCTGGATCCTTCAGAGCGCTTGCCGCTTTTTGTGGCAGCTTTCTAACAGTCGCAGCTTTCTAACATCTGTATGGCGCACTGCGGCAAGGGGAATTGCTGCGTCGCAGCAGATCGGGCGCGCTGCGGGGATTCCGAGACACGCGCGGCGACCACCTCGGACAACAACCCTGCGCGGAGGGCGGCGATGGGTCGCAACTTCCGGCTGTTTCGGGGGCGACGATCCCGGCGCTCAGTTCCGAGGCGACCTGCCTGTCGAACAGGCGCGCCGGCCGCCAAAACGAAAAGGGGCGGCCCTTCCGGACCGCCCCTTCGCTTTGCTCGGCGATGGCTCCGCGGCCTATTTGCCGGCGGCGGCCAGGGCGCTCATCAGTTCGGGCACGGCGGCCTTGTAGTCCGCCACGAGGCCGTAGTCGGCCACCTGGAAGATCGGCGCGTCGGGGTCCTTGTTGATCGCCACGATCACCTTGGAGTCCTTCATGCCGGCGAGGTGCTGGATCGCGCCGGAGATGCCGATGGCGACATAGAGCTCCGGGGCGACGACCTTGCCGGTCTGGCCCACCTGGTAGTCGTTCGGCGCGTAGCCGGCGTCCACCGCGGCGCGGCTGGCGCCCACGGCGGCCCCCAGCTTGTCGGCCAGCGGCTCGATCACGGCCTGGAACTCCTCGGCCGAGCCCATGGCGCGACCGCCGGAGACCACGATCTTGGCGGCGCCCAGGTCCGGGCGGGCCGACTTGACGATCTGCTGGTCGACGAAGTGGCTCTTGGCCGGGGCGGCGGGCGCCGAAACGCTCTCAACCTTGGCCGAGCCGCCTTCAGCCGCCGCCTTGAAGGCGGTCGGGCGAACCGTCAGCACCTTCTTGGCGTCCGACGACTGGACGGTCTCCAGCGCGTTGCCGGCGTAGATCGGGCGCACGAAGGTGTTGGCGTCCACCACCTCGATCACGTCCGAGATCTGGGCCACGTCCAGCTTGGCCGCGACGCGCGGGCTGAAGTTCTTGCCCTGGGTCGTGGCGGGCGTCAGCACCGCGTCGTAGGCGCCCATCAGGCCGACGACCACGTCCTGGAACGCCTCGGCCAGGCCCTGGCCCAGCTCGGCGCTCTCGGCGGTCAGCACCTTGCGCACGCCGGCGATCTTGGCGGCCTCGGCGGCGACCGCGGCGGTGTTGGTCCCGGCGACCAGGACGTCCACGTCGCCCGAGATCGCCAGGGCGGCGGTCACGACCTTGTGGGTGTTGTCCTTGAGGGCGGAGTTGTCGTGATCGGCGACGACGAGAACGGACATTAGAGGACCCCCGCGGTCTTGAGGTTGGAGACGAGGTCGGCAGCGGTCTCGACCTTGACGCCGGCGGAACGCTTCGGCGGCTCGGTGACCTTCAGGACCTTCAGCTTGGCGGCCGTGTCGACGCCGAGCGAGGAGAGCTCCTTCACGTCCAGCGGCTTCTTCTTGGCCTTCATGATGTTGGGCAGCGAGGCGTAGCGCGGCTCGTTGAGGCGCAGGTCGGCGGTCACGACCGCCGGCAGGTCCACGTCGAGGGTCTGCAGGCCGCCGTCGACCTCGCGGGTCACCTTGGCCTTGCCGCCTTCCACCGCGACTTCCGAAGCGAACGCCGCCTGCGGCCAGTCGAGCAGGGCCGCCAGCATCTGGCCCGTGGCGTTGTTGTCGCCATCGATGGCCTGCTTGCCCATCAGGACCAGTTCGGGGCTCTCTTCGGCCACCACGGCCTTCAGCACCTTGGCCACGGCCAGCGGCTCGAGATCCTGGTCGGTCTGGATGAGGATGGCGCGGTCGGCGCCCATGGCCAGGGCGGTCCGCAGGGTTTCCTGCGCCTGGGTCGGGCCGACGGACACGGCGACGATCTCGGTCGCCACGCCCTTTTCCTTCAGGCGGACGGCCTCTTCGACCGCGATTTCGCAGAAGGGATTCATCGACATCTTGACGTTCGCGAGGTCGACGCCCGTCTGATCGGCCTTAACACGGGCCTTGACGTTGTAGTCGATCACCCGCTTCACCGGGACCAACACCTTCATGGGTTGCTAGCGCCTCAAATTGTTTGCGGAAAAAAATGAGCCGGGTGGGCAATAGCGGTTCCGCCGCGCATTGCAAGCGCGCGCACGCGACTTTCGCCGCAGCGCACAAGGCTAGTCAGAGCCGGGTCTCCTTACGTAAAAGGTCGCCATGAACGCCAATATCGAGCGCATGAAGCTCATCTTCCTCGGCTTCCTGGCCGTATTCGTCGCCGGTGCGATCGGCGTTGGCGTCTGGCAGGTCGGCTGGGTGATGCCGCGCGACAAGTGCGAGAAGGAACAGCGAAAGTGGTGGGACCCGGATCAGCGGGTCTGCGCCCAGCCGGTCCTCGTGTCTGACATCACCGGGCGCGTCATCACCGATGACAAGGCCTTGGCCGAGGCGAAGAAGGCCATCGGCCGGCCGGCGGCTCCGGCCGTAAAGGGCGAGGCGACCTCTCCGGCCAAGCCTTAACGCGTCGCGCCGGACTGCCAGAACACCTCGGCCCGGCCCTGGTCGTTGGCCCAGCGGGCGGCGACGAACAGGAAGTCGGACAGCCGGTTCAGGTAGCGTAGCGAGGGGCCGGTGACCGGCTCGCCCGCCTCGATCAGGCGCACGGCGTCCCGCTCGGCGCGGCGGCACACGGTGCGGGCCAGGTGCAGGGCGGCGGAGGCGGGGGTCCCGCCTGGCAGGACGAACGACTTCAGGCCGGGAAGGCGGTCGTTCAGGGCGTCGATCTCGCCCTCGATGCGGACGATCTGGCTGTCCAGCACGCGGAGCACCGAGCCTTCGGCCTCGTCTGGCTTCGGCGGGGTGGCCAGGTCCGCGCCCAGGTCGAACAGCTCATTCTGGATCCGCGCCAACATGGCGTCGAGCTCTTGGTCGGCGGCCAGGTGGACACGGGCCAGCCCGATGCAGGCGTTGGTCTCGTCGACGGCGCCATAGCTCTCGACCCGCAGGTCGGTCTTGCTGACCGTGGCGCCGGTGGCGAGGCGGGTCGTCCCGGCGTCGCCGGTGCGCGTGTAGATGCGGTTGAGGGTGACCATCTCAGCCCTGGCTGCCGCGCCACCAGACGGCCAGCATCAGCACCGCGACGGCGATCGCCTGGGTCAGGACACGCAGGCGCATGAGCTTGTTGGACCAGGAGCGCCCGAAGTCGCCGCCACGGAATAGCGCGTAGATGCCGAGGGCAAGGACAGTACCCACCGCGGCCAGGGCGGCAAAGATGGCGTAGTCGAATAGGTCCATGCGGCTAGCTTAGGCCGCTGAACGGCGCTACGCCATGGGTAAGGCCTGAGTCCATTTTAAACTTGACTTTGCGGCGCGTGATCATGTTCAACGAGCGTCGCTCCCCGCAGAACGGCGAGATTTGTTGTGCGGCGGGAAGCCTTGAGGAATAAGGGTTTGGGCTTCGCTGAGAGCGCTCCCATATGGCGTTCTCGGCGGGCTGTCTCGCGGGTCGCAATCGGTTACGCGGGCCGGGTTTGTTGAACGTGTTCACCGCCGGTGATACCCACCGGTAATCCTCCCCACCTACAAGTCGCCAGTTTCCCCCCAGCTGGCGAAATTCAAGAGAAGAATGAAGCACATCTCCCCCACTCAGGTCGCCGTCGACACCCCGACGCGCGCCCCTACCCGCCGGGCTCTCGCCAAGCAGCAGACCCGCCTGAAGGTCCTCGCCGCCGCCCGCCGCCTGTTCAGCGAGCAGGGTTACGAAGGCGCCACCATCCGCGACATCGCCGCCGCCGCCGGCATGTCGACGGGCGCGGTTTTCGCGAATTTCACTGATAAATCAGATCTCTTCCGAGAGATCATGGTCGACGACATGGAGGCCTTGAGCGCCGCCATGCGCGACGCGGCGACCCGCGGGCGCAACGTGGAAGACGCCGTCCTGAAGATCTTCATGGCGGGCTACACCTTCTACAAGAGCCGCCTGCAGCTGGCTCGCGCCGCCTTCTCGGTGTCCTGGGACAAGGACGGCGGCCCGACCCTCCGCGGCATTTCGTCCTCCACGGCCTTCCAGGACCTGTTCGCAGAGCAGCTGAACGCCGCGGTCGAGCGCGGCGAGTTGTCGCAGGAAGCGGAGGTCAAGCTGCGGAGCCAGATGCTGTTCGACGCCTATCTGTCGAACTTCCCGCAGGCGATCTTCGAAGGCTGGAGCCTGGACGCGCTTCAGGCCCGGGCCCGCGACCAGATCCGGATCCTGCTGGCCGGGGCGCGCCGGGGCTGATCGCCGCGCCGCAATGAAAGCCGAGGTCGGACCTCTCCCGGGCTCCGCGCCCCTGCGGCGGTCGCAAAAGGAAGCGACGCGCCAACGGGTGATCGCATCCGCCCGGGAGCTGTTCGACACCCACGGATACCAGGGCACGACGATCCGCGAGATCGCGCGCCATGCGGGCGTGTCGGTGGGCAGCGTCTTCACGACCTTCGCCTCTAAGGGAGAGATCCTCTCGGAGGTCATGCAGGCCCGGCTCGAGCCGCTGTACGCCGAGCTCGACCGGGTCATGCCCCACGTGCGCGGTTCGACCGCCGACCGCCTGCGCACCATGTTCGCCGTCCACTTCGAATTCGAAGCCCGGCACGTGCGCCTGTTCCTGTCGCACATCGCGGCGGCCTATGACTGGACGCTCCCGCCCGCGGCCCGCCCCTACGGCCGCACGCCCAGGCTCCAGGAGGTGATCCTGGAGACGCTGCAGCAAGGGCAGGAACGCGGCGAGGTGCGACCGGACGTCGACCTCCAGGACGTCGTCGACCTCCTGATGAGCGCCTACGGCTGGACCTATCGCCTGGTGATCACGAACGATGCGGACGCCAAGGTCCTGATCGCAGCGATGGATCGTCAGATCGGCCTGATCGCCGAAGGCTTCACGCCGAAGTCCTAGCCAGGGTTCCGCCCGCGCCTAGTTCGCGCCTTCCAGCAGCCGCCGGGCGATGACCTGCGCCTGGATCTCGCCGGCGCCCTCGAAGATGTTGAGGATCCGCGCGTCGGCCAGGACGCGGCTGACCGGCTGTTCCACCGCAAAGCCCGTCCCGCCGTGGATCTGGACCGCATTGTCCGCGGCCGCCCAGGCGATGCGGGCGGCGGTGAGCTTGGCCATGCCCGCCTCGAGGTCGCAGCGGCGGCCCTCGTCCTTGGCCCGCGCCGCGAACCAGGCCAGGCGGCGCGCGCCCAGGATTTCGGCCGCCATCATCGCCAGCTTGTTGGCAACGCGGGGGAAATCGGCGATCGGCCCGCCGAACTGGCGGCGCTGAAGCGCGTAGTCGAGAGCGAGGTCGAGGGCGTTCTGCGCCACGCCGATGGCGCGGGCGGCGGTCTGGATACGGGCGCTCTCGAAGGTGGCCATCAGCTGGACGAATCCCTGGCCCTCCTGGCCGCCCAACAGGTGCGCGTGGGGAACCTCGAAGCCGTCGAAGGCGATCTCGTATTCCTTCATGCCGCGATAGCCGATGACGCCGATCTCGCCACCGCTCATGCCCTGGGCGGGGAAAGGATCGCCGTCGGTCCCGCGGGGCTTCTCGGCCAGGAACATCGACAGGCCGCGGTGGTCCCTGCTGTTCGGATCGGTGCGGACCAGCAGGGTCATGAGATCGGCGCGGGCCGCGTGGGTGATCCAGGTCTTGGCGCCCGAGACGCGCCAGACGTCGCCGTCCCGCACCGCGCGGGTCCGCAGGCTGCCAAGGTCCGACCCCGCCTCGGGCTCGGTGAAGACCGCGGTGGGGATGATGGTTCCCGCGGCGATGGCCGGCAGGAACCTGGCCTTCTGCTCGGGCGTGCCGTGCGCCAGGATCAGCTCCGCGGCGATCTCTGAGCGCGTGCCCAGGGAACCCGTCCCGATCCAGCCGCGCGACAGGGCCTCGGACACGATGCACATCGCCACCTTGCCCAGGCCTGAGCCGCCCCATTCCTCGGGCGCCGTCAGACCGAAGACGCCCAGGTCCCCCAACTCCTGCAGCAGCGACAGGGGGATCAACTCGTCGCGCAGGTGCCAGCCGTGCGCGAAGGGCGCGATCTTCTCCTCGGTGAAGGCGTGGAACTGGTCGCGGACCGCTTCCAGCGTCTCGTCCAGCCCGCTGGCCTCCAGGGACGGGCGTCCGCGGGCCTGGTCCAGCAGCTCGACGATCCGAAGCTTGACCGCCTGGGTCGCTCCCGGCCGTAGCCGGCCGATCACCGGGTCCAGTCGCCCCGCGGCGACAAGGACGTCGGCGGGCCGGAAGATCTCCCCCTGGTTCATGGGAACGCCGCCGACCATCTGGCTCAGGTACTCGTGCGCCAGCAGCTGGGCGGGCAGGGCCTCGGCCTCGGTCAAGCGTCCGTCCCCCTCCAGCGCCCGGGCCCAGGCGGCCACCTGGCGCAGGGTCTCGGCATAGGCCGCGGCCCAGGCCAGGCCGTGCGCGGCGTGTTGTTCGGCGTCCAGCGCGGCGCGGTCCAGGCGTTCGTCCGCTGTCACGCGCGGGGCCACGGCGCCGGCGATCGCGGCGGCCAGGGCCCCGGCTTCATCCGCGGCGGCGTCGAGAAGATCGGTGAGGTTCGGCAGTACGAGAGTCATGAGCCCCTTATGGCAGGCTTGCGTTGCGTCAGGTCAGGCCGCTTTGTGGTCGCCGACCCACAACAAGAAGGAAGCGCCCATGCTCGTCGTCCACCACCTCAATGACAGCCGCTCGCAACGCATCCTCTGGCTGCTGGAGGAACTGGGCGTCCCGTACGAGATCAAGTTCTACCAGCGCGACGCCACCACGCGCCTGGCGCCGCCCGAGCTCATCGCCATCCATCCGCTGGGCAAGTCGCCGGTGGTGACCGACGATGGGCGGACGGTCCACGAGTCCGGCGCCATCGTCGACTACATCATCCGCCGGCACGGCGGCGGCCGCCTGGCCCCGGCCATCGGCAGCGAGGCCTACGAGACCTACAACCAATGGCTCCACTACGCGGAGGGCTCGGCCATGCTGCCGCTGATGCTGCAGCTCTACACCGGCCGCCTGGGGGAAGCCGCCGCGCCGCTGAAGCCGCGGATCGAGAGCGAGATCGCCAATCACCTGGGCTACATCGACAGCGCCCTGAAGGGCCGGACCTGGCTGGTCGACGATCAGCTCAGCGGCGCCGACATCAACCTCAGCTTCGTGGGCGAAATCGCGCTGGTGTTCGGGCGGGGCGAACAGTTCCCCAACATCAAGGCCTGGGTCGAACGCTTCCAGGCGCGCCCGGCCTACAAGGCGGCCCTGGAGAAGGGCGGGGCCTACAGCTACGCCCGCTGATCATTCGAACGGCGGGAAGTCGTCGTCCAGCACGCCGTCGATGAAGTCGAACACCGTCGCCTTCAGCGATGCGTGCGGGATGGCCGAGAAATGGTCGACGCCCGGCAGGCTCTTGCCGGTCCCGTGGCGGAAGACCCGCGCCAGCGCCTCGGGATCGCCCGCCAGGTCGTCGCGCGCGCCGGCGACCACCAGGACCGGCATGGGCAGTCTCTCCAGTTCGGCGGGGGTCAGGGGCGGGCTGTGGGCGGCGGTGAAGGCGGCCAGGGCCTGGCGGTCTTCGCCCTGCTCGTCGGCGAACTGGCGGAAGCTGCGCAGCAGGTCGCTTGAGATCGTCGCCGGATCGTCGGCGGCCATGGCCTCGGCCATCGCCTCCACGCCGCCCTCGCGCGGCGGGTCGAACAGCTTGCCGCCGACCCCGCCCAGCAGGAGGTTCGAGATCCGGTCCGGTGCGTCGAGCGCCATCTGCATCGCCGTCCGCGTGCCCATGGAATAGCCCAGCACGTCCACGCGCCCGACCCCCAGGTGATCCAGCAGGGCCAGGGCGTCCGCCGCCATGACGCTGCGGCCATAGTCGGCCGGATCGTGCGAACGCAGGCTCTCGCCGTGGCCGCGCTGATCCAGGGCGATGGTCCGGAAGCCCCGCCGCTCCAGGGCCGCGTACCAGCCGGTCCGCCGCCAGCCTTCGGCGCGGTTGGAGGCGAAGCCGTGAAGCAGCAGGATTGTCCGCTGGACAGGGCCGGGCGGGGCGATGTCGTCGTAGGCGAGCTCGGCGCCGTTCAGTGTGATCTTGGGCATGCGGGCGACCGTAAGGTCAGGGCGGCTCGCCCGTCCACTCCCAGTGCCAGGGCTCGAAGGGGTAGTTCACGAAGCCGAACCGGTGCGCGTTGGCCAGGAGCCAGCGATAGGTGGCGGTGCGGGTCAGGAAGAGGCGGTTTGGGTCGGCGGTGGAGTCGGGGCCGTATCCTGGCGCCTGGCCGACATAGATGTCGGCGGCGAGACCGGTGCGGTGGGCCGAGCAGCGGGCCCGCACGATCCCGTCGCAATTGCCCTCGGCCCGGCACCTGGCGGCGTCGGCCGCCGGGCTGCGATAGCCCGAGAAGATCGTCAGGTTGCGCGGATCGGCGGCGATCTCGGGAACTTCGGCTCGCGCGGCGGCCGCCATCCGCCGGTAGGCGTCCAGCGCCTTGGGCCGCATCCACACCTGCTTGCCGCCATAGCCCTCGTCTATCCGCGCGGCGGTGATCAGGTCGGGGGTGTCGGGGCAGGTCCCGAGCGAGGTGAAGCGGACGAACTCGCGGCGAGCCTGCACCGCGTTCTTGAGGGCGACGAACACCGGCTCGGTCAGGACGCCGGTCGCATCCAGGTCGCGCGAAGCCTGCCAGGCGGCAAGCGCCGCCGCGAACCCCTCGCTGTCGGCCGGGCAGGCGGTCCGGATCTCGCTCTGGATCAGGGGGACATAGATCTCCCACCCGGTCTCCTGCCGGCCGAACGGCGCCCAGGCCAGGGACTGCTGCGAGATTGCGTTGGCTTGCGCGGCGGCGGCCCAACCTTCGGAGCGGCAGTCCGCGCTCACCGTCGTCGACGTCTGCCCCGCCACGTCCCCCGGTGCGCCCAGGGGTTTGCCGGACGGTGGATGGGCTGGCGAACAGCTGGTCACGCGCAGCACGAGGAGCAGCAGCAGCACGATGGCGGCCGCCGAGGCTCCCAGGAACCGCATGACATCTCGGAGCTTCATCCACATCACCGCCAGCAATGGGCGGCTGAACGCGGAGGTCCAGCATGAAGTTCTCGCCTGTTCTACTTTGCGGCGTAGCGGCGGCTGCGCTCGCCGCCTGCGAGATACGGCCCCGCGAGACGGCGAGCACCTCCCAGAACTCGGCGCCGCCCTCCGCCTCCCTGCCCGCGTCGACCTCCCCGGCGCCGGCGACGCCATCCGCATCCCCGGTGGCGCGGGCGGTCGACCGGGCCGTGTTCAACGCCGAAGCGTCGACGCCCGCGGCCCGGCGCGACATGCTGATCCGCGCCCAGGTGCTGCTGGACCGGGCCCACTTCTCGCCGGGGGTCATCGACGGCCAGGACGGCGAGAACGTGAAGAACGCCATCGCCGCCTACGAGCGCGCCCACGGCCTGCCGGAGGATGGGGTGTTGGATCCGGAGGTGTGGGCGAAGCTCACCGCCGACCCCGGACCGGTCCTGGTGGACTATACGATCACCGCGGCCGACGCGGCGGGGCCCTACACGCCGGAGATCCCCGAGGCGTACGAGGACATGGCGCGTCTGGACAGGCTGGCCTTCACCGGTCCGCTGGAAGCCCTGGCCGAGCGATTCCACATGGATGCGGCCCTGCTGCAGGCGTTGAACCCCGGCGCCGACTTCGCCGCGGCGGGGACGAGGATCCTGGTCGCCCATCCCGCCCGCGCCGAGCTGCCGGCCAAGGTGGCCCTGATCGAAGTGGACAAGGCCCGCAAGCAGGTCCGGGCCTATGACAGCGCGCGCAAGCTGCTGGCCGCCTATCCGGCCACGGTGGGCTCGTCGGAGCTGCCGACCCCGTCCGGCGAGTGGGCGGTCCGCGCCATAGCCCCATCTCCTACCTGGACCTATGACCCCAGCCGGCTGAACTTCGGGGACAAGTCGGCCGGCAAGCTGACGATCAAGGCCGGTCCGAACAATCCGGTCGGCGCCGTGTGGATCGACCTCACCAAGGACACCTACGGCATCCACGGGGCCCCCGAGCCCCGGCTGGTCGGCAAGACCGCGAGCCACGGATGCGTGCGCCTGACCAACTGGGACGCCGTGCAGCTGTCCAAGGCGGTGGAAAAAGGCTCCAGGGTTGTATTCGTGGGTGAGACCAAGGGGGCCGCAACCTAGGATCGGCGCAAATTCCCGAAATTTCTCAGGCAATTCCCATTGTAAAGGTTTCGGTTACCGAACGCCGGTTACCCATTTTGAGTAGCGGCAAAACGCCGCGAATAGGGATGAAGCACCATGACCTCTCAGGGTCCGGCGCAGATCATCGCGGCGATGAGTCGGATCGACCGGGTCGCGGGCCGAGGTATCCGGGAGCGCGACCGTCGGCTCCGGACGGCCGAGCGGCGCCGACCGAGCCGCCGCGAGATCGAGGCCTATGACGCGCTGATCCAGCGGCTGTCCAAGGTCCATCAGGTCGAGTTCGAGCGCATCGACTGGGACCGGCTGGAGGCCGAGGGGCCAGTGGTCCCGACGGTGGCCCGCGACGCCGTCTCGGCCGTGGCGCGCCAGAAGCTCGCCAACTACCGGCCGTCGCTGATCGATGCGCTGTTGGGCCTGGAACGGGAAAAACGCCGAGCGCTGATGGAGAAGGTGGTGGAAGCCGCCAAGGCCGACGCCGAGCTCTACGCCCTCGCCAAGTCGCAGGCCGACGCGCACAATCGCATGCTGGCTCTCGCTCCCGACGTGCGCGAGCTCAAGATCGAGGCCATCGCCGGGGTGCTGAAGGCAAACGGCGCGGCCGCGGCCCTCAAGGACGTGGTCGAGGGCTTTCGCCTCTACTCTGAAGGAAAGAGCCGACTGATCGGCCAGATCGATCTCTGGGAGTACGACGCCCTGCCTGACGAGGCGTGCACGAGCGCCGGCTATGCCCCCGTGGCGGACGCCGATCGCTGCGAGCTCCACCTCGCCAACGCCTGCGCCGCGGCGCTGCGGGCCGCCGCCGAGATCCTGCAGGCGGCGCACGTGCCCTCCGTGGAGATCCTGGCCCGCGTCTGCCGGCCCGGTGGCCTGGCCGAGACGGACCTGCAGCCGGTGCTCCACGTGAAGGTTCCGGTCGAGGCCCTGCGCAAGCTTCAGCTGACCAAGGTCGAGGCGCCGCAGGCGGTGGCCGCGCTCGGCGCCCAGGTCGACTGGAATTCCGCCCGCGGCTTCGCGCCGATCCGTGTGGACGATCCGGCGCTGGTGCGCCTGACCGCGCCCCGCGCGGCCGCTTAGGACCGCCAGCGCAGCGTCGCGGGCTCGACGGGGTTCTCGAAGGGCCGCCCTTCGCGGCGGCTCGCGATCCACTCGCGTTTCAACGCCTGGTACCACTTGGCCTGGCGGTCGGCGTCGTCGATCCAGAGCAGCGTCGGGTCGTGCTTCAGGCCCTGGTTCTGCAGCTTCACCATGTCGCCGTCCTGGCGCAGGAACGTCCGCGCCATCCGCGCGATCACGGGCCCGAGCAGGCTGAAAGCCGGGTGATCCGACCAGACGATCTGGGTCACCTGGGTCCGGTTGTCGTCCATGGGTGTCAGACAGGTGAGAGAGAGCACCTGGCGCTTGCCCACCGTCACATGTTCCCAGCGCAAGCCCGGCAGGCGGAAGGTTATCTCCGTCTCGGGCCGCCCACCCAGTATGGCGTAGGCGCGGCTGTTGCTGGACGGCGCATGCCGGATCATGGCGAAGCCGCTCTCGCGCGGCTCGAACCGCTTTTCCTTGTCGTGTTCGCTGCCCGCCGTGCGCCACCACCATTGACGATGGACGTAGGGCCCGTGGGCCGGGTCCATCAGGCCGACCACGGCCTGGTCGACGTGGGCGTCGAACACCATGCGGTCGACGAGTTTCGGGGACCCGCCCACCACGCCGGGAAACAGGGGCGGCGGCTGGTCCGGCTCGCCCAGGGGAGTAGCGCCCACCCAGACGAAGACCATGCCCTGGCTCTCGGCCACCGCGTACCGCCGCACCTGGATGCGCGAGACGTCCAGGGCCTGGTCCGCGGTCAGCGAGGGGATCGCCGCACAGGCGCCGTCCGCGCGGAACCGCCAGCCGTGGTACGGGCAGGCCACGGTCTCCACCCCCAGCTCGTCCTTGTGGAAGCGCCCGGCCGACAGGGGCGCGGCGCGGTGCGGGCAGACGTCACGCAGGGCGAAGAGCTGGCCGCCCCTGGAGCGCCCCAGCGCCACCGGCTCGCCCAGCAGCTCCACGCGGCTGAGCCGGCCCGGCTTCAGGTCGGCGGACATGGCCGCGAAGTACCAGGCGTCGGTGAGGAAGCCGCGGCCAAAGCGGACGTCCGCCCGGGCCGTTCGGGGGTCTCCATCAGGCATGCGCTTGTTTTAGCCGGCTATATCAGTCGCAGGAAGCACGCCGCGTGGGGCGACAGCCCCACCGAACCGCCGCGCAGGTCCGCCTCCCCGGCGCGCAGCGGCAGCAGCTCGGCCCGCTCCAGGGAGGGATGGGCGAACACCTGGGGATCGCGCCCGAAGTTGAAGACGCAGACGATCTCTTCGCCCTCGTGGCGGCGGATGAAGGCCACGACCGGATCGGCCGTCGCGACAAACTCGATCTGGCCCAGCCGGAGCGCAGGGGTCGCCCTGCGCAGGGCGATCATTTCCCGGGAGAAGCTGAGCGGGGAGTCCGGGTCCTCACCCTGCTCCTCCACGGACAGGCCGCGATGCTCTTCGGCCAGGGGCAGCCAAGGCTCCCCATCGGTGAACCCCATCTGCGGCCCGGCCGTCCAGGGCATGGGCGTGCGGCACCCGTCGCGGCCGCCGTCGTACGGCCAGTAGAGGTCGCCCACCGGGTCGCGCAGCTGATCGCGGGTCAGGGCGGCCTGCGGCAGGCCCAGCTCCTCGCCCTGGTAGATCAGGGTCGTGCCCTTCAGGCTGATCAGCAGGGCGAAGAGCATCTTGGCCAGTTCGGGCGAGGCGTCGGTGCCGCCGAGACGGCTGACCGTGCGCGGCACGTCGTGGTTCGAGAAGCTGATCGTCGGCCAGTGGTCGGGATAGGCGGCCAGGGTCTCGAAGTGCTGGGTCACGAAACCGGCCTCCAGCTTGCGCGCCAGCAGCATCACGAAGGTGTAGCCGGAGTGCAGGCCATGGGCCGGCGGGAGATAGGCGCCGCAGCGCGCCTCCTCCTCCGAGAACTCGCCGAACACGAAGCGCTCGCCGCTCCCCTTGCCGTCGTGCGCCTCGACCCGGCGGCGGATGACGTCGAGCGTCTCGACGTTCTCCTCCAGATTGGAGTCGTACCAGTGGAGCTGCAGGTTGCCGGCGTGGGACCAGTGGTAGCCGCGGCGCTCCGCCATGGGCACGGGCGGGTTGGGGGTCAGCGCCGCGTCGTGCAGGAACGTGCCGGCGACATCCAGCCGGAAGCCGTCGACGCCCTTGGCGAGCCAGAAGTCGAGCACCGACAGCGCCGCCTCGCGGGCGCCGGGAGAGCGCCAGTTGAGCTTGGGCTGCTGGCGCAGGAACTTGTGGTGGTAGTGCTGGCGCCGCGCCGGCTGGTAGGCCCAGGCCGGGCCGCCGAACACGCTGAGCCAGTTGTTCGGCGCCGTGCCGTCTTCCCGGGGGTCGGCCCAGACGTACCAGTCGGCCTTGGGCCCGTCCTTGCCGCCGGTCAGGCTCTCCACGAACCAGGGATGCACGTCGGAGGTGTGGCTGAGCACTTCGTCCAGCACGACCTTCAGGCCGCGCGCATGCGCCGCGTCGAGCAGGCGCTGGAAATCCTCGTGCGTGCCGTAATCGCCCTGGATCCCCTCGAAGTCGGCGATGTCGTAGCCCCAGTCGCGGTTCGGCGATGGGTGGATCGGGGACAGCCACAGGCCATCGACGCCCAGGCTCTGGATGTAGTCCAGCTTGGCCAGGACGCCGGGCAGGTCGCCGTGGCCGTCGCCGTCGGAGTCGAAGAAGCTGCGGACGTAGACGTGGTAGAGGATCGCGCCCTTCCACCAGGGTTCGCCGGTCATCGTTGCTCCCCCTCAGGGGGAGCTCCGGCGAAGCCGGTGAGGGGGCTTCCGCTCAAAACTCCACCTGCGCTCAAGAAAAAGGGGCTGCCGATCCATCTGAACGGAAGCCCCCTCCGTCGCCTGCGGCGACACCTCCCCCGAAGGGGAGGAACTAGACTTCCGACGCGTCGGTGACGATCTTGGAGACCAGCCCGTATTCGACGGCCTGCTCGGCGCTCATCCAGAAGTTCCGCTGGGTGTCCTTGACGACCTTCTCATAGGTCTGGCCGGTCTCGCGGGCGATGAGGCGGTTCAGCCGCTCCTGCATCTTGATGATCTCTTCCGCCTCGATCTCGATGTCCGAGGCCTGGCCGCGCACGCCGCCGGCGGGCTGGTGCAGCAGGAAGCGGGTGTTGGGCAGGCAGAGCCGGTTTTCCTTGGTCGCGCCCAGGAAGATGTGTGCGCCGGCGCTGGCCACCCAGCCGGTGCCGATCACCTTCACCTGGTTGCCGCAGAAGCGGATCATGTCGTGGATGGTGTCGCCGCTTTCCACGTGGCCGCCCGGCGAGTTGATGATCACCCGGATCGGCTTGTCGCTCTCGCTGGCGAGGGCGGTGATCTGGGCGGTGACCCGCTCGGCCAGGCGCATGTCGATCTCGCCGAAGATCAGCACGGTCCGCGACTTGAACAGCGCGTTCTGGACCGGCCCGGAGGTCATGGGCATGTCGGGCAGGCGGCCCTTGTCCTCGTCGTCGCCGTCTTCGTCGTCGAGGTAGGAGATCCACTTCAGCATCTTGGGCAGCCCTGTCTTGTCGCCGCGACCCGCGGCGGGAGTTATGTCCCCCAACAGCTATTGGTCCGGACGCGTGTCGGCAAGCGGCGGATGACGATTCCGCGCCTACCGCGCCGCGGTCAGCACCAGCCGGGCGTAGAACTGGACCATCTTCTCCAGGTTGCCGAGCGCGATGTGCTCGTTGACGCCGTGGATCATCTGGACGTCCGCCAGGTCGAACTCCACCGGCTGGAACCGGTAGACGTCCTTGGCCACGGGCGTGAGGAAGCGGCTGTCGGTGCCCGCGGTCACCAGGCTGGGGGCGACCGGGGCCTGGGCCACGGCGCCCGCGGTGGCCGCGACCACCTTCCAGCCCCACGAACTGGAGGACGACACCGGCGACGGCTCGTTGGGCGGGGCGTTCCAGGCCAGGGTCACCGGCAGGTCGCCCACCGCCGCCTTGGCCCGCGCCATCACCGTCTCCGAAGTGTCGCCGGGCGCGATGCGGTAATTGATCCACGCGGTGGCGTCCTGCGGGAGGACATTCTCCTTCGGACTGCCTTTCAGCATGGTCGGGGCGATGGTGGTGTGCAGCAGGGCGGCGCCGGGCGGGGTCGCGCCGACCTGCTTGGCCAGCAGGCCGCCGAACAGCCATTCGTTGGCCACAGCCATGCGCACCACGAACGGCGCCTCGGGGGCCAGCGTCTTGACCATCTCTGCGCCGGGGCCCTGGAAGGCCATGGGGAACGGATCGTCCGCGATCGCCACCACCGCCCGCGACAGGTTCACCACGCCGCCCGCGTCGGCTGGCGGCGACGACGAGTGGCCGCCGGCGGCCTTCGCCGTGACGCGCAGCGTGCCGTAGCCCTTCTCCGCTGTGCCGATAACGGCCACCTTGCCGCCGCTGATGGGGTTGTCGTTGATGACCGCCAGGCCCTCGTCCAGCACGAACTCGGCGGTGATCCCGCGGGACTTCAGCAGCGCGGCGGCGGCGCTGGCGCCCTGGCCGGCCACCTCCTCGTCGCCGCCGGAGACGATCATGACCGTGCGGCGCGGCTTGAAGCCCTGTTTCGCCAGGGTCTCCAACGCCTCGAAGATGCCGATGAGCGAGCCCTTGTCGTCGATCGCGCCGCGGCCCCAGACGGCGTTCTCGGCGATGGTCCCGCCGAAGGGCGGATACTTCCAGTCCTTCTCGGTCTCCGGCGTCACCGGCACCACGTCCTGGTGCGCCATCAGGACGATGGGAGCCAACGTCTTGTCGGTTCCGGTCCAGGTGTAGACGAGCGTCCGGCTGGCCACCTCCTCGCGCGCCATGGCGGCGTGGGCGGCGGGATAGTTCGCCGCCAGCAGGGCGTGGAGTTTCGTCCACTCGGCATCGACGTCCTCGGCGCGATCCTGGTGGCGGACGGTGGGGATCTGGATCGCCTGACTCAGCCGCTGGGCCGCGCCGGCCACGTCGACGGCGATGGGCGCGGCGACGCTGATGGCCGCCGTGTCCGCGGCGGCGGGCGGCCTGAACGTGAAGGTCCGCACCAGGACCACCGCGACAAGCACGATCAGCGCGGCCGCGAGGCCGAGGGCGATCCGCCCGACGATACGCATGCTGGAACCCTTCCCCTTTCTCCCGATCCTCGACGCTCGCCCGTTGAACCGCAAGGCGCAGCCGCCATTTCGCAGAGGTGCCTCCCCTCGCCCTCCGCCTGACGCCGCCCTCGCCGGAAGCCCTGGCCGTCGCCGGTCTCTGGTCCGTGCTGGTCGACCTGGCGATCGCCGCCCTGCTGCTGGGCCTTGCCGTCGCGCGCTGGGCGCCGCCGGAGGACCTGCCCTGGACGCCGCTGCGCCTCGATCAGCCGGTGGGTCTGGCGACCGGCATGAAGTTCGCCGCGGCCGCCCACGACCCGGGCCGGTGCCGCGCGGTGCTCGCCGAAGGCGGCGTGGCGTTCGTCGAGGAGCCCGACCGGGTGAGCGGCGCCTGCGCGACCCGGAACACGGTGCGGCTGCAGGGCGGCTCGCTCTCGCCGGCCGCCCCGGTGATGACGTGCCAGCAGGCCCTGGCCTACGCCTTCTGGACACGCCATGCCGTGCAGCCCGCCGCCCGCGCCGAGCTGGGCGAGCCGGTGACTCGTGTCGAGCACTATGGGACCTATGCCTGTCGCAACCTCTATGGCCGCGCTACGGGCGCCCGCAGTCAGCACGCCTATGCCAACGCGTTGGACGTCGCCGCCTTCCGCACCGCATCGGGCCGGCGGGTGAGCGTGCTGGGCGACTTCCGGGACGAGGGCGCGGACGGGCGTTTCCTGCGGCGCGTCCGCGACGGCGCCTGCCCCTGGTTCGCCGCGGTCCTCAGCCCGGACTACAACGCCGCCCACCGCGACCACCTGCATCTCGACATGGGTCGGTTCCGGGCCTGCCGCTGACCGGGGCCGCCTTGACCTCGCGGCAGCGCCTGACGCAAATGGCCGCAACTCAAACAACCGTTTGGAAGGACGCCCCGATGAGCCAAGTTCTCGAAGCCCCGCCTGTGAGCGTCAACGGTCTGTTCGACCTGACCGGCAAGGTGGCCGTGATCACCGGCTCGTCGCGGGGCATCGGCCGGGCGATCGCCGAGCGCATGGCCCAGCAGGGCGCCAAGGTGGTGATCAGCTCGCGCAAGGCCGGCCCCTGCGAAGAGGTCGCCGCCCTGATCAACGAACGCAGCCCCGGCCACGCCATCGCCGTCCCGGCCAACATCTCCTCGAAGGACGACCTTCAGCGGCTGATGGATGAGACCCGCAAGGCCTTCGGCAAGATCGACATCCTGGTCTGCAACGCCGCCTCCAACCCCTATTACGGCAGCCAGCTCGAGATCAGCGACGAGGCCTTCACCAAGATCCTGGCTAACAACATCATCGCCAACAACTGGATGATCCAGATGGTGGCCCCCGAGATGAAGGAACGTAAGGACGGCGCGATCATCGTGATCTCGTCCATCGGCGGCCTGCGCGGCACCGAGGTGATCGGCGCCTACGCGATCTCCAAGGCGGCCGACATGCAGCTGGCGCGGAACCTTGCCAAGGAGCTGGGCCCCTACAATGTGCGCATCAACTGTGTGGCCCCCGGCCTGGTGAAGACCGATTTCGCCAAGGCGCTGTGGGACACGCCGGCCGGCGAGGAACGGGCCAGCTCCGGCACCCCCTTGCGCCGCCTGGGCGAGCCCGACGACCTGGCCGGCGCCGCCGTCTACCTGGCCTCGCGCGCCGGCGCCTGGACCACGGGACAGACGATCGTAGTGGATGGTGGGAGCACCTGCTGAGGCTTTCAGCTCCTCCCCCGAACCGAAGAGTTCGGGGGAGGTGTCAGCGTAGCTGACGGAGGGGGCGCGAGGCAGCTTCTGATGACTGTCGGCCTTGCGCCCCTCCGTCGTCGCGTTCGCGCCGGTCCACCTCCCCCGCTGCGCAGGGGAGGAGCGATAACCGCCTAGACCTTCACCACCAGTTCCAGCCCGTTATCGAAGGGCAGGGTCATGGTCTTGAGGCCGTTCCTGGGATCCTCGACGAACGCAAAGAAGTGGCGATAGGCCTCGCGGAACTGCGTGGTGTTGTCGGCGACGATGACGGCGCCCGGCCGCAGGTGCGGTGCGACCAGTTCCAGGGCCGGGCGGGCCATCTCGGTCCAGATGTCCATCAGGACGAAATCGACGGGCCCCTCGATCACCTTCAGCGTCTCGCGCAGGTCGCCCTCGCGAAGGTCGATGAGATCCGAGACCCCGGCGGCCGCGAAGTTGGCGCGGGCCTGCGCGGCCTTCGCCGGCTCGTATTCCGTGCCGATCACGACCCCGCCGCCGTTCGCGCGGACCGCGTCGGCCAGATAGAGGGTCGAGACGCCGAAGCTGGTGCCCACCTCCACCACCCGCGTGGCGCGCAGCGCACGGCACAGCATGTGGCAGAACTCGGCCTTGATCGGCTCCAGGGCCACCATCTTATCGGCCATGAACCGGTTGGCGTCGTCGTCCAGTCCATCCCAGGTGAGGTCACCCTTCTGCGCCCGCGCGATGAAGTAGCCGATGGTCTCCGCCTCCTGAGCGGCGCTGGCCGCCTGCAGCGTCTCGATGCGCGCCTTCAGCGCGGCGTCGCCGATGACGCTCATGTCCAGGCCTCGCGCTCGTACTGCATGGCTCCGGCGACGTTGCCCTCGCTGTCGCGGAAGTAGATCAGCTCGCCCACGCCTTCGATGCGGAACGGGGCCATCAGGATCACGCCCCCCGCCGCCTCGATGGCGCTCACCGTGGCCTGGATGTCGTCGACGCCGAAGGTGATCTCCGTGCCCGGCATCCGCTGGCCGCCCACGTCGCGGCGGCCTTGCAGCGCGCCCAGGTGGCCTTCGCCGGTCGAGCGGGTCTGGTAGAAGCCGGGCGGACCCCACGGCGTGAAGGTCCAGCCGAACACCTCCTCGTAGAACCGCTTGGCGCGGGGGACGTCGTCGGCGTTGATGGCGAAGTGGCGGAGGGTTCCGGGCATGTCGAGCTCCTTCGCCGACAAGCTAGGCCTGGGTCTCGCGACGCGCTTGCGCTAGTCTGACGAATTATGTCGCTCATGCGCCAGAACGCCCGCGACGTGGACGGCTTTCCGGTCCGGGGGCTGGCCGTCACCTATCGCGACCGCGCCCGCCTCGACCGCCACACCCACCCCTGGGCGCAGCTGGTCTACGCCGCCAGCGGGACCATGCGGGTCTCGACCCCAGACGCGGCCTGGCTGGCGCCGCCCACGCGGGCCATCTGGGTGCCCGGTGGCGTGCCGCACGAGATCGAGATGCGCGGGACCGTGGCCATGCGCACCCTCTATCTGGCGCCGGCCGGCGAGGATCCGCGGCTGTCCGCCTGCCGGGCTATCGAGGTGGCGCCGCTGCTACGCGAACTGATCCTGCATGTGGTGAAGCTGGGGATGTTGGACACCGATACGCCGGCGCATGCACGACTGGAGGGCTTGCTGGTCGACCTGCTGGCCGACGCCGCCACCGTGCCGTTCGAGCTTCCGCTGCCTACCGACCCGCGAGCGCGCGCCTTCGCCGATCGCCTGCTCGCCGACCCGGGGGCAGAGGCGTCGCTGGCCGAACTTGCCCGGGGCGCCGGGGCTAGCCTCCGCACTCTCCAGCGCCGGTTCCTTGCCGAGACCGCCCTGTCGCTGGAAGCCTGGCGGGGACGGGCGCGGATGCAGCAGGCGGTGGTGTCGCTGTCGAACGGCGCGCCGGTGACCGAAGCGGCGCTGGACGCCGGCTACCAGAGCCCGTCCGCCTTCATCGCCGCGTTCAAGAAGGCCTTCGGCGTCACGCCGGCGCGGTGGCGCGGGTCGCTCTGATCGACAGGTCCCGCGCCCGGGCCAGCCGCGCCACGCCCTCGTCCAGGGTGGCGTCGCCCTTGGAGAAGCACAGGCGCACGATGGTGGCCACCGGCTCGGCCTCGTAGAAGGCCGAGACCGGGATCGCCGCCACACCGGCCTCGTTCACCGCGCGCAGGCAGAAGTCGCGGTCGCCCTCGCCGACGCCAGAGGCCGGCAGATCGATGCTGAGGAAGTAGGTTCCCTGGCTGGGCAGGACCGCGAATCCCTCGCGCGCCAGGCCGGCGGCGAGCCGGTCGCGGGACCGTTCCAGGCTCACGGGCATATCGCGGAACCAGTCGGCGGCGTTGTCCAATCCCCAGGCCACCGCGGACTGCAGGTTCGGCGGGGTCGTGAAGGTCAGGAACTGGTGCGCGCGGGCCAGGCTGTGGGTCAGGGCGGGCGCAGCGCAGAGGAAGCCGACCTTCCAGCCCGTCAGGCCGAACATCTTGCCGGCCGAGCCGATCTTCACCGTCCGCTCGCGCATGCCGGGATAGGCGATCAGCGGCCGGTGGCGGGCCTCACCGAAGACCACCTGCTCCCAGACCTCGTCGCAGACGGCGATGGCCTCGTGCGCCACGCAGAACTCGGCCAGCAGGGCCAGGTCCTCGTCGGGGATCACGACGCCGGTGGGGTTCACCGGATTGTTCAACACCACCAGCCGCGTGCGGGCCGTGAAGGCGGCTTCCAGCATCGCGCGGTCGAAGCGCCAGTGCGGCGGCTTCAGGGCCACCAGCTTGGGCACGCCGCCCGCCCGGCGGATCAGCGGCAGGTAGGCGTCGTAGAACGGCTGGAAGACCACCACCTCGTCGCCCGGCTCGATGAGGGCCAGGAAGCTCGCCGCCAGCGCCTCGGTCGCCCCGGAGGTGACGGTCACCTCCGACGCCCAGTCCAGGTCCAGCCCCTGCGAACGCGCGTAGTGCCTAGCCACCGCCTGGCGCAGTTCGGCCAGGCCGGCCATGGGGGGATACTGGTTATAGCCGTCGAGCACGGCCTCGGCCGCCTTGGCGCGCACCGCCTGCGGACCCGGATCGTCGGGGAAGCCCTGGCCCAGGTTCACCGCCCCCAGGGCGCGGGCGAGGCCCGACATCTCCTCGAAGATCGTGGTGGGCAGGTTCGAGAAAATCGCGTTGGCCATCGGCGCGATTTTGGCTGCAGAATTCCGCCGTGACCACCCGGAGGGCCCTCATGGAGATCGTCGAGTTCGAACCCCATCATGCCGAGGCCTTTCACCGGCTGAACGAGGCCTGGATCTCCAAGTATTTCGCGCTGGAGCCCAAGGACCTGGAGGCCCTGACCGACCCGAAGCGCAAGATCATCGACAAGGGCGGCCGCATCTTCATGGCGCTGAAGGACGGCCGGCCCGTCGGTTGCGTCGCCCTGCTGAAGATGGACGACGGCGGCTACGAAGTCGCGAAGATGACCGTCTCGGAGGACCTGCGCGGCTCGGGTCTGGGGCGCCTGCTGATGCAGCGCTGCATCGACGCCGGCGCCGAAATGGGCGCGCGGCGGCTCTACCTGGAGACCAACTCCAGCCTCGGCCCGGCGCTCGGCCTGTACCGCGCGATGGGCTTCAAGGACCTGGCGCCGGTGGAGACGCCCTATGCTCGCGCCGACGTCTTCATGGAGCGGCCTTACTGACCGCGCCACGAAGTCTCTAGTTGCGAACGACTCGCAATAGCAATAGCGTGGTGCGGACTTCCCCGGAGTCTCCCATGCACGACCTCAAGCCCCACGACGACCTCCTGCACGGCGAGCGCCTGCTGATCCGCACGGTCCGGCTGCTGGCGCTGACGGCGCCCTGCCATAGCCTGCGGGCCCACTTCGAAGCGGCCTGCGGATGCTCGGGCCAGGCGGCCTACCGGATGCTGGAAGCGTTCGTGCAGCAGTTGGGCGCCCGTGGCCGGCGGCGGGTGACGCTGTCGATCCCGGCCGATCCGCGGCTGACCGACGACGAGGCGCTCATCCTGGACGCCTTCGGCTGCGCCCAGGCCGAAGACTACCGGTCCCTGGACGAGCGGCTGACCGGCCTGCTGGGCGCCCCACCGCCGTTTCCGCTGGGCGCGGCGGCTTGCGTCGTGGCCGAGACCCTGGCGATGAACGGGCTGATGCTGCGGTCCCGGCCGGCGCCGGACTCCCTCATCCCCCGCGCGTGGCGGGACGATCCGCCGTTCCTGATGGCGGCCGAATAGCTATTTCCGGTCGCGGGCCAGCCGCAGGATGGCGCCGTTGCGATCGTCGGCGATCCAGATCGCGCCGTCCGCGGCCACGGACAGCCCCACCGGCGCGCCGCTGGGCCGCCGGCCCTTCATGGCCCGCCAGCCCGGCGTCAGGTCGATCGGCGCGGCCGCCGTCGGCCGTCCGGCGTCGTCCAGCGCATAGGCCAGGATGCGCGAGCCCGTTGGCCGATAGCCATGCAGGCTGACCAGCAGCCGTCCGGCCAGTTCCGGAAACATGGCGCCGCGATACTCGACCAGGTCCAGGGGCGCGGCGTGCGCCGGCATGAGGCGGCCGGGCTTGCGGAAGGGCGCGCACGAGACCTTCCGGGCTTTCCACGCCGGCGCGGGCTGTCCCGCGCCCATACAGTAGGGCCAGCCGTAGTGCGCGCCCGCCTCGATCACGTTGAGCTCTTCCGGCGGCCAGGCAGGATCGGGCACGTCGATACTGTTCTCCGCCTGCAGGACCGTCCCGGCGCGGGTGCGGACGAGGGCGAGGGAATTGCGCAGGCCACGGGCGAAGACTGTGGGCTCCGGCGCCCACTTGCCGGGGCCGGCCGGGGCGAACCGCCAGAGCGCCGCGTGCCGCTCGGCCTCGGCGCAGCGGGCCTCGCCAGGCCGCGGCGGGCACTGGTCGGAGGGGGCTCCCACATTGACCAGCAGGGCGCCATCGGCGTCGAAGATGAAGGCCGAGAGCGGGTGACGGTTCTCGTGCAGCCGGTTGTCGGGCAGGCCGGTGACCACCGGCGTCAGCGTCGCCTGCGGGTCCGCCGCATCGGGATCGAACCGGCTGATCCGGCTCATCTCGCTGAGATAGGCCTTGCCGTCCGGGCCGACGGCCAGGGTGTGGGGGAGATCCAGCTTCGAGAGGAGGCGCCTTAAGCCCGGCTCGCCGGAGGGCCTGGGGGTCAGGCGCCAGACCGAGCCGCGCCCGGGGTCCCAGGTCCCGAGGTCCGCCACCAGCCAGTCGCCGCCCGGGAGAGGCAGCAGGGTGCGCGGCAGATGAAGGGTGCGCCTGGAGGGCGGCAGGCCGGCCGGGGGCGGGGCCAGGACGATGCCGGCGCACATCCCCTTCATCGTCTCGATGGGCGCGCGGGGATAGCCGTCGCAGGTCCGGCCATCGCGGGCGTACCCCTGGGCCTGCGCCGCCCCGGCGACGAGCGCCAGGGCCAGGGCGGCAAGCAGCCCGCGCACGGACCTCAGCTCTGCGAGGCCAGCACGACGCCCAGCAGCACCGCGCACCAGTGGGCGGCGGCCGCGGCCACCACATGGCCGTGCCAGATGGCGCGGGAGAACTTCAGGCGCTTGTTCACGTAGAAGATCACCCCGGTCGAATAGAGGACCCCGCCGGTGACCAGCAGGGCCATGGCGTACCAGGCCAGGGTGTCGATCATCGGCTTCAGGGCCACGACCACCAGCCAGCCCAGCGCCAGATAGACGACCACCCAGAACTTCCGGTCGATGCCGACCAGGAACAGCTTCCCCAGCGCGCCGAGCGTGGCGATGCCCCACACGGCCGCCGTCATCCAGACGCCCCAGGCGCCGGGCAGGTTGAGGGTGAAGGGCGTGTAGGAGCCGGCGATCATCAGGAAGATGCCGGCGTGATCCAGGCGCCGCAGCACCGGGCGGTACTGGGGCTTGGCGAAGTTGTAGGCCGTGGAAAACGCCAACATGGCCACGATGCCCGCGGCGTAGATCGAGACGCCCACGACCTGGCTGATCGAGCCCTTCATCACCGCCAGGGTCAGCAGGACGATTCCCCCCACCAGCGCCAGGGTCAGGCCCATGACGTGGACGACCAGATCCGCGCATTTCGCGGCCGGCGTGGGATAGTGGCGGGGCGGGTAGGGCCGATCGGGGGAGGTCATGGCGAAACTCCTAGACCTCCTCCGTGTCACGCGCGTGGCGGCGTTGTCTACTCGTCCTTCACGCGCTTCTTGCGGAACGACGGGTTCAGGACCTTTTTCCGCAGGCGGATCGACTTGGGCGTCACCTCCACCAGCTCGTCCTCCTCGATGTAGGCGATGGCCTGCTCGAGGGTCAGCTTCCGCGGCGGGGTCAGGCGCACGGCCTCGTCCTTGCCCGAGGCGCGGACGTTGGTGAGCTGCTTGGCCTTCATCGGATTGACGTCCAGGTCGTCCGAGCGGCTGTTCTCGCCGATGATCATGCCCTGATAGGTCTTCTCGCCGGCGCCCACGAACATGGTGCCGCGCTCCTCGAGGTTCCACAGCGCATAGGCCGCGGTCTCGCCGTCGGAGTTGGACACCAGCACGCCCTTGCGGCCGGCGTCGATCGCGCCCTTGTAGGGCTCGTAGTGGCTGAACACGCGGTTCAGCACGCCCGAGCCCCGGGTGTCGGTCAGGAACTCGCCCTGGTAGCCGATCAGCGAGCGCGACGGGCTCATCAGGCTGATGCGGGTCTTGCCCGCGCCGGACGGGCCCATGTCCTTCAGCTCGGCCTTACGGGCCGACAGCTTCTCGATGACGATGCCGGTGAACTCGTCGTCCACGTCGATCATCACGTCCTCGATCGGCTCCAGCCGCTCGCCCGTCTCCGGATCGGTCTGGAACACCACGCGCGGACGGCTGATCGAGACCTCGAAGCCTTCGCGGCGCATGCCTTCGATCAGCACGCCCAGCTGCAGTTCGCCGCGGCCGGCGACCTCGAAGGCGTCCTTTTCGGACGTCTCGGTCACGCGGATGGCCACGTTGGATTCGGCTTCCTTCAGCAGGCGCGCGGCGATGACCCGGCTCTGCACCTTGTCGCCTTCGCGGCCGGCCAGCGGGCTGTCGTTGACCGAGACCGTCATCGAGATGGTCGGCGGGTCGATCGGCTGGGCCGGCAGGGCCTCGGTGACTTCCATGGCGCAGAGGGTGTCCGCCACGGTGGCCTTGGAGAGGCCCGCGATGGCGACGATGTCGCCCGCCTCGGCGCCGCCGTCGATCGGCTGGCGCTTCAGGCCGCGGAACGCCAGCACCTTGGTGATGCGACCGCGCTCGATTTCCTTGCCGTCGCGGCTCAGGGCGTGGATGGCCATGCCGGGCACGGCCTTGCCGCTCTCGATCCGGCCGGTGAGCAGGCGGCCCAGGAACGGGTCGCTCTCGATCAGGACCGACAGCATCTGGAACGGCTCGTCCTTGCGCTGCTCGGCCTTCGGCGGCGGGACGTGGTCGACGATCAGGTCGAAGAGCGGGCCCAGGTTGTCGTTGGGCTTGGCCATGTCCAGCGTGGCCCAGCCGTTCTTGCCCGACGCATAGATGTGCGGGAAGTCGAGCTGCTCGTCCGTGGCGCCCATGGCGGCGAAAAGGTCGAACGCCTCGTTCAGCACCCGGTCCGGGTCGGCATGGGGACGGTCCACCTTGTTGAGGCACAGGATGGGGCGAAGACCCATCTTCAGCGCCTTGCCCAGCACGAACTTCGTCTGCGGCATGACGCCTTCCTCGGCGTCCACGAGGAGGACGCAGCCGTCCACCATGCCCAGGATCCGCTCCACCTCGCCGCCGAAGTCGGCGTGGCCGGGGGTGTCGATGATGTTGATCCGGGTCTCGCCCGCCGCCCCGTTCCAGAGCACGGACGTGCATTTGGCCAGGATAGTGATCCCGCGCTCGCGCTCCTGGTCGTTGGAGTCCATCGCCCGCTCGACCGTCGCCTCGTTGGCTCGGAAGACGCCGGACTGGGCGAGCAGCTGGTCCACCAGCGTGGTCTTGCCGTGGTCGACGTGGGCGATGATGGCGATGTTTCGGAGCGACATAGGAGGGGCAGTCTCTTTCAGGAGGCGCGCGCTTGTAGGGGAAGCCGCGGCAGACCGCCAGCCTGTTGTGCGCCGCACCTAACGCCTTAGGTTGATTACGTAACGTGATATCCTGTTTCCGCTGCGAAAACAGCTGCGGCACAGGCGCGCGACACAAAAGATTCTCAAAGGCGCTTGCATTTTTGTGCGCCGCACACTAGCTTCAGCGTCATAGGGCGTCCCTGACGCTCTCGCCCTTCCTGGGCGTTTCCTCCCTGATTTGAACTGCCGCGCCCGATGGCGCGGCTTTTTTTTTGGCCCGCTTGCGGGCTCAGTCCTCGATGATCGGCGCCAGGAACCGCCCGGCGATCAGCGCCGCTTCCGTCCGGTTGCGGGTGCCGGTGAGCCGCAGGATCGCGTGGATGTGGAGCTTCACGGTGCCCAGCGTGATGCCCAGCGAACTGGCGATCTGCTGGTTGCTCATGCCCACCGCGATGCACTTGAGGACGTCCAGCTGGCGGGGCGAGAGCCCAAGCTGGCGGTTGGCCGGGGCTGAGCGCCGCGGCCTGGCGGACGTCTCGTGCGGAAAGTGCGCGCCGCCCTCGACGACCGCGCGGATTACGCTGCGGAACTTGTCCAGCTCATAGTTCTTCGAAGCATAGCCGCGGGTCCCGGCCATCTGGGCCAGGGCCGCGAAGCTTGGATTGGGCCGGTCGTCGATGGCGATCGCGGGCGCACGGCTCTGGGCGATCAGACGCCGCAGGCCTTCGAAATCGAAGTCGATGGAGAACAGGTCGACCAGCAGCAGGCCCGTCCGGTTGTGGCGGGTGAAGCGGTGGGCCTCGGCCATCGACGAGGCGAAGCCGACCTCGCCCGAGCCCTGGACCTCCGCCACGAGGTCTGCGATCGCGAGGCGGCAGATCGGCTTCTCCTCCACGATGAGCGCGGCGATCGTCGCGCCCTCGCGCACGGCCGCCGGCTCGACTTCCGGTGGGCCGGATCCCCGACGCGGACGGCCCGCACTCTTGCCCGCCGCCAGTACCAGCGCCGCCTCCCTCTAGAATATCCTTACGGCGTACGTGGGTAATGAGCGGGTAGATCAAAATCAATCCACAATCGCGAAAGTTCACTTGAGCAGAGGCATGCAACGACCGGAGGTTAAACCAGATACGAAAATTTCCCCCTAAAGGCGAATGGTCGCCGCCATATCGAAAGATATAAATCTATATCCTATTTCCTAGAACTATCGGCCGGGTTGACTGTTGTTGGGAAATCGCCGGCTACTGATGCGATATACTCATCTTGTGTGGGGGACACGATATGGGGTGGCAGGAAGAGTTGCATGAGCGCCTGACGTTCATGCGGTTCGATGGGGCGGCATCGACCCGGCTGCGCGCCGTGGGGCCGATCCTGATGGCGCAGCTGCCGGCCGCGCTCGACGCCTTCTACGACCAGGTTCGCGCCACGCCCCAGACCCGCGCCTTCTTCGGCGACGAGGCGAAGATCGCCCGGGCCAAGGATCGGCAGCTCGCGCACTGGGAAGCGATCTCGAGCGCCCGGTTCGACGACCACTACATCCAGGCGGTCACCACGGTGGGCGAGACCCATGCGCGGATCGGGCTGGAACCGCGTTGGTATATCGGCGGCTACGCCATGCTGATCGAGGCGTTGATCGGCGCGGTGGTGAAGTCGAGGTGGCCGAAGGCGCGGCTCGGCGGCTCGCGATCGGCCGCGGACGACGTGACGGCCGAGGCGGGCGCCCTGGTGAAGGCGGCGCTGCTGGACATGGACTATTCCATCTCGGTGTACCTTGCCGCCGCCGAGGCGGCGCGGCGGCAGGCGGAGGCCGAGGTGCTGGCCGGAGAACGTTCGACCGTGGTCCGGTCGGTCGGCGAGGCCGCCACGGCGCTGGCCGACGGCGACCTTTCATACCGGATGTCGGCGGAAATGCCGGTCGAGTACCGGAAGCTGCGGGAAGACTTCAACACGGCTCTCGGCCAGCTTGAAGCCGCGATGCGGGCGGTCATGGGAACGAGCGGGTCCCTGAGCGCGAACTGCGACGAACTCGCCTCCGCCTCCGACAACCTGTCCCAGCGGACCGAGCAACAGGCGGCGGCGCTCGAGCAGGCCGCGGCCGCGCTCGACGACATCTACGGTCGGGTGAAGAAGACGGCGCACAGCGCGGGCCAGGCGACCCAGACGGTGGGCGACGCCAAGGCCGAGGTCGAACGGTCCGGCCAGGTGGTCGCCAGCGCGCTGCAGTCGGTGGCGCACATCGAGGAGTCGTCGCGCGAGATCGGCCAGATCATCGGGGTGATCGACGAGATCGCCTTCCAGACCAACCTGCT
>NZ_LSJI01000273.1 GCF_001557235.1 Phenylobacterium sp. CCH9-H3
GAACAGGGCCGGGCGGGCTGGGCTGAGTTCCGCGACGACCTTCTGGCCTTGCTGGCCGCGGAGACCGATGGGCCCGTGGTGCTGGCCGGCCATTCCATGGGCGGCACCTCCAGCCTGCTGGCGGCGGCGGCCGCGCCGGAGCGGGTGAAGGCCCTGGCCCTGTTCGATCCCGTGATCTTCACGCCGTCCCAGCGGCCTTCCAGCATGGGCGACAATCCGTTGGCCGACGGGGCCCTGCGCCGCCGCGCGACCTTTCCGAGCAAGGCCGCGGCGGTGGAGGCCTATGCCGGCCGCGGCGCCTTCAGGAGCTGGCGGCCCGAACAGCTGGCCGACTACGTGGAGGCAGGCTTCCGCGAGGGCGAAGGCGGCGAGGTGACCCTGACCTGCACGCCGGCCTGGGAGGCGTCGAACTTCCGCACCCACAACTACGACCCGTGGGCCGCCTTCCGCGCGACGCAGTGCCCCGTGCGGATTCTGCGGGCCGAGCACGGCTCGACCGCGCGGCTGGAAGACGGCCAGGCCGAGCTCGACGCCACCGGCCGTTTCCGCATCGAGGTGATCCCGGGCACGAGCCATTTCCTGCCGATGGAACGGCCCGAGCTGGTGCGTGAGCTCCTGCTCGAAGTGGCGGGCTAAAGGCCCAGCCCCTTCACCGCGTCGGCCTCGACCCTGGCGAACTCCGCGTCCGACAGGGTGATCAGCTTGCGGGTCTCCAGGTCGAAGGAGACGGCGATCGCCTCGGCGCTGCCCCAAGGGCGGCCCGTGTCCGGATCGAGCAGCCAGTGGACCAGCCGGCGGAAGCGCGGGTCGCCCCCGGCGGACCCTGAACGCAGCTCCAGCCGGTCGCCGGTCCGGGGCCAGGCATGGTGGATCAGCCGGTACTCCAGGGCCGCGCCGCCCACCTTGCGGTCCGGATCGACCGCGCCCGGGCGACGCCCGGCGAAGAAGTGGGGGATACCGTCGGAGAGGCGGTGCATGAAGATCTCGGTGCGCATGCGCCCGAAGGCGTCGCAGTCCCGGGCGTCGATGACGCCGAGGCCGGTTCGCGCAAGGCCCAGTTCGTCGGCGCGGGCGAGGCTGGCCTCAGTCTCGACGGGGGCGAGGCCGATGGAGCGCGGCGCGGCCCTTTCCGGCACGGTGGTGGCAAGTCTATCCGCGCGCGCGCGGATCCGCTCCGGCCACGGGAAGGCGCGGCCGTCGCGCGCCGTTGCGTGCGAGACCACGGTCTGGAAGCTGGCGGCCAGCTCGCCGGATTGGTGGTGCATCAGCAGCATGATGCGGGCGTCGCTCTCGCCCATGTCCAGCACGCCGCCGGTGACGTGCAGCGGAGCGCCGGGCCGGGCCTCGCGCAGGAAACGGATGTGCTGCTCGCGCACCACCAGCGTCGCTTCGGCGTTGGCGGCGAACGCGCCCGGCATGCCCAGTTCGGCCGCGACGCCGGCCAGGGCCTCCATGGACTTGGCCACATAGAAGCCGACGTTCAGATGGCCCATCTGGTCGCATTCCCAGCTGGCCACGCCGCCGCGCCACACTTCCACGTCCGCCACGCCCGAACTCCCCCCGCTGTGCGGCGGGGAGCTTAGCGGGTTCGGCCGCGCGAGCTAGCGCTTGCCTTCGGCCGGATCGCCGCCGGGACCGAAGCGGCCCTCGTTCACCGACGGTGGCGGCCCGCCGTCGCCCGCGCCCTGGCGCGGCTGCGGGTTGGCGCCGGTGTCGAAGCCTCGGCGTTCCCCTGCCGGCGCCTCGACCCCATCGTCGCGGCTGGTGGGCGGATAGCGCTCGGCCCCGGCGTTGGGCTCGGCGGCGTTCAGCGGCTGGGCGGCATTGTCCTTCCGGCCTTCGGACTGAATCTTGTCATTGTTTGCAGCTTTGTCTGCGCCCATGGCGAAGCTCCATCACCTAAATGCTGCCAGGAAAGCGCAAGCCGGACCGGTATCGTTCCGGCGCTCGCCAGATGGCGCGACCCGCGTCACAGTCCAGGGCGGAGGACAGCATGGCCGTTGAGCCCGGCAAGGTGATGATCCGCCGCCATTCGGGCGTCACGCGGGTGACCCATTGGCTGAACGTGCTGGTCGTCAGCCTGCTGCTGATGAGCGGCCTGCAGATCTTCAACGCCCATCCCGCCCTGTACTGGGGCGCCAAGTCCACCTTCGCCGAGCCCTGGGTCTCGATGAAGAAGGAGGAGGTGGGCGGAGAGCCGCGCGGGATCACCACCGTCGGCGGCCTGCGGTTCGACACCACGGGCCTGTTCGGCTGGTCCGGGGCCGAGGGCGCCCGCGAGCAGCGCGGCTTCCCGGCCTGGGCGACGATCCCCAGCTACCGCTCGCTGGCCGATGGGCGGCGGTGGCACTTCTTCTTTGCCTGGCTCTTCGTGATCAACGGGCTGGTCTACTGGCTCTGGGGCCTGGCGCGCGGCCACATCGCCAGGGACCTCTTGCCCACCCGCGCACAGCTTCGACCCCGTCACGTCCTGCATGAGATCGTCACGCATGCCCGCCTGCAGTTCCCCAAGGGCGAGGCGGCGCGCAGCTACAACGTCATCCAGAAGCTGACCTACCTTCTCGTGATCGTCGTCCTCCTGCCGCTGATGGTGGCGACGGGGCTTTCCATGTCGCCCGGGTTCAACGCGACCCTGCCGGGGCTGATCGACCTGTTCGGGGGCCGCCAGTCGGCGCGGACGATCCACTTCCTCTCGGCGACGGCCATCGTGCTCTTCGTCGTCGTCCACCTGGCGCTGGTGGTGGTTTCGGGCTTCTGGAACAACATGCGCTCGATGATCACCGGGCGATACGCCATCGAGACGACGGGCGCCGACGGAGACCGCGCATGAGCCTGGATCGCCGCCGCTGGCTCTCGGGCGTGGGCGCAAGCCTCGCCGGCCTTTGGCTTGCCGGCTGTGACCGGCTTGTCGCCAACTCCACCTTCAACGGCATGCTGAAGGTGGCCGAGACCTGGAGCCTGCGCGCCCAGCGCCTGGTGACGGACCGGAACGCTCTGGCCCGGGAGTTCACCCCGGCGGATGTCTCCGCCGACTTCAAGGCCAACGGCACCCTGCGGCCGCAGGACGCCGAGTATGTGGCGCTACTGGCCGAGAACTTCGCCAGCTACCGGCTGGAGGTGGGCGGCCTCGTGGAACAGCCGCTGTCGCTGACGCTCGCCGAGGTGCGGGCCGCGCCCTCGCGCACCCAGATCACCCGGCACGACTGCGTCGAGGGCTGGTCCTCCATCGGCAAGTGGAAGGGCGCGCGCCTGTCGGCCCTGCTGGACCGGGCGAAGCTGAAGTCCGAGGCGCGCTACATCGTCTTCCACTGCGCCGACACCCTGGACCCGTCGGCCACGGACGGGGCCGGGCGGTACTACGAGAGCATCGACCTGGTCGACGCCTACCACCCGCAGACGATCCTGGCCTACCAGATGAACGACGCCACCCTGCCCATCCGGCACGGCTATCCGCTGCGCCTGCGGGTCGAGCGCCAGCTCGGCTACAAACACGCCAAATACGTGATGCGAATCGAGGCCGTCGCCTCGCTGGAGGGCCTCGGCCGCGGCCAGGGCGGCTTCTGGCCCGACCGCGGCTACGAATGGTACGCGGGGATCTGAACTGCCGGCCTACTTCTTGATCTTCTCCCAGCGATAGGGCTCGTCCTCGCCCTTTCGGAAGTCGCCCCGCATGTCGGGCTCGCCGTCCGCATCCGTGTCGTAGAGCGCGACGTCGTACTGCCCGTCGTGCCCGTGGTCGTAGAAGCCGGTGTCGTACTTGCCGTCGCCATCGTCGTCGAAGAGCACGACGACCGGGCTGCGCTTGCTGTCGGGGATCATCAGCAGGAAGTCGGCCTCGCCGTCGCAGTTGTCGTCGACCAGGAACTCCTTGCCCTTGGGGTCATCGGTCCGCCCCTCTTCCAGCACCTGGCGCTCGCAGGTCTCGGCGACGGCCCTGGCGGCCGGACGCGAGACGCGGTCCTGGGTGCGGGCCAGGAACGACTTCACGTCCTCGGCCGACACGGCGAAGTTCAGGCCCTCGCCCTCGCCGACGAAGCTGTTGATGCCGATCACGTTCAGCTCGTCGTCCAGCAACGGGCCGCCAGAGTTGCCGGGGTTGATCGGCGTCTGGGTCTGGATGACCGTCGCCTCGTGCGGAATCTTGTCCTCGGTGGACCAGGCATAGGCCCGGCGGATCTGGCTGACGATGCCGCGGGTGTAGGTCCAGGCCTCGCCCGTGGGATGGCCGATGGCGTGGACGTCGGCGCCGACCTGCACGGTGGTGGAGTTGCCGATGGCCAGCGGCTTCACCCCGGCGGGGACTTCGTCCACCTGGATCAGGGCCAGGTCGGCCACCTCGTCGCGGCGCAGGATCCGGGCGCGGCGGACGTCCGCATTGCTGAGGGCCGCGCCCTCGACGGCAGGCTTGAAGACCACTCCGACCTCGGTGGCGTCCTCGACCACGTGCAGGTTGGTGACGATTTTGCCGTCGGCGCCGATCAGGACGCCGGAGCCGAAGCCGTTCTTGGCGACGACCATCACCACCGCGGGGGAGGCTTGCGCATAGACCCGGGTCTCGGTCGCGCCGCGGGTCACGGCCTGGCCGTCGGCCTTCAGCCGGCCCAGCGCCTTGCCGTACGCGAGGCCGCCCGTCGCCGGCGAGTCCGGCGCGCCGGCCGGGACCTTGCCCTTCGCCGTCCCGCCTGCGGTCCGCACGGAGGACCCCAGCCGTCCTTCCGGCGCCTGGGCCGATGCGTATGATGCAAACGAAAGGGTCGCGAGAATCGCGCCCAGGTGGAGCCATTTCATGACGCTAGTCCCCCGGCACTGGTTCGTGCGGCGGAGCCTAGCCGGATGGCTTCTCGTCACAAGCGTGTTCTGCAGCCTGCCGCAGCCTTCGGTGGCGAGCGAGGCCGTGGCGCCACGTTCGGCCGACGGCGCCGCCTACCTGCGCCACCAGGTGCTCGCCGCGAAGGGCCTGCAGGCGCGCGGCGAGGCGGGCGCCCTGGATGAGGTGCTGGACCGAACTCTCTCAATGGTCGCCGCCGTCGACCGGCCAGAGGCCGCGCCCGCCCTCCTGGCGACCACCGTGGCGGAGGTCCTGGCGATCCTGGTGGAGACGGACCGGACCGAGCGTGCCTGGGGGCTCTATCGCGCGGGCGGCTCGGCGCTTGCCCGCCTGCTGCCGCCGTCGACTCCCGAGGCCGTCGCCTACCGTCTTACCGAGGCGAGCCTCCTCGAGCGGATGGGCGACCTGAAGGGCGCGGCCGGGGTGCTGGAGACCACCGTGGCGGCGCTACAGACGCTGGAGGGGGACGCGGCGGCGCGCCGCCGGCTGCTCGGCCGCGCGCTGAGCCAGCGGGCGGCGGTGTGCGCTGGACTGGGCGATATGGACTGCGCGCGTGGGGCGCTGGCGGAACATCCCGACGGGGCCCTCTACGGCGCCGGCGGTCGGGCGCCGGCGACCGCGGACGAGGTGTCCTATCTCGTGGCGCGCAGCCTGGTGGCGTCCCTGGGCGGGCAGGCGGACCCCGTGACGGCGCAGGCGCTGTCCCGGCCGCTGGGGTTCGAGCCGGCGCCCGGCCGCGCCGCCGCCTTGGCGGCCCACCGCCAGGCCGGGGTCGCGCTGGCGCTGGAGCCCGGCCCGAAGCGGCGGGCGGCGATGATCGCCCTGGGCGAGCGGCTGCGGCAGGCGGCCTGGCGCAAACCGGGCGCCCTGGAACAGCTTCTGGTCCAGCTGACGCTGGCCGAGGCCGGAGGCGACGGCGGACTGGGCGCCGAAGCCGCGTTCGACCTGATGCAGATCGCCGGTCGCAGCGGCCACACGTTCGACGCCGACGCCCTGGCCCAGCTCAGCCAGGCGCGGGACGAGATGGGCCGCCGCACGGCGCACCAGGCGTTGCGGCTGCGGGCGCGCCGCGACCGGCTGGAGCGGGAGCAGATCCAGAAGGTCCTCGAAGCGGCTGCGGGCGCCTCGCCGGCCCCCAGCCCGCTGAGCCACGACGCGGCGACCCGGCTGCTGATCCGCGACTTCGACGTCCGCATCGCCCGAGCCGACGCCGAGGCGGCCAAGGCGGGGGTACGCCGCGAGCCGGGGCTGGCGCCCTTGGGGCGTCTGCAGGCGACGCTGTCGCCCGGCGAGGCCGTGCTGGCCATGACGCCCACCGCCGGCGGCTTCGCCTACATGTGCGTGCGCAAGGACGCGGCGACCTACAGCGTCGCGGCCGGCGATCCTATGCGCGTGCGCCTGGACACCCGCCTGGTGCAGGCCGCCCTGACCGCCACCCATGCGCCGTCCGAGCGGCTCGACATCCAGTTCCCGGCGGAGGCGTCGGTGCGGCTGTACGATGCGATGATCCGCCCGTTCGAGCGCTGCCTGAAGCCCGGCGACCGGATTGTGTGGCTGTCCGGGGTGGCGGGATCGGCCTTGCCGTTGTCGGCGCTGCTCTCCGCCCCGCCGCCGAAGATCGCCGGCGGCTATGACCTTGCGGCCGCCGACTGGCTCGTTCGCCGCCATGCGATCAGCTATGCGGGCTCCGCCGAGGCGATCCTGGCGGCGCGGACGGCCCGGGGCGTGTCCGCCGATTTCGATTTCCTGGGCGTCGGCGATCCGGTGCTTCGCCCAAAGGCCGGAGAGGATCCGGCCAGGCTGCTGCTGCGGGGCACGCGCCTCGATTCCCTCGCGCCCCTGCCGGAGACAAGGGATGAGCTCGAAGCCTCGGCCAAGGGCTTCCGGGCGGCGCGGGTCCTCGTCCAGGACGCCGCGACCGAACGCAACCTGCGCGGCGAGATGGTGGGCGCCTACCGCCACCTGTCGTTCGCCACCCACGGCCTCATCAGGGAGGACCTGCAGGGCCTGTCGGAGCCGGCCCTGGTGCTGACGCCGGTGGACGCGGTCGACCCGGCCGACGACGGGCTGCTGACCGCATCCGAGATCGCCGACATGAACCTGCGGGCCGCGTTCGTGGCGCTGTCGGCCTGCAACACCGCCAACTTCGACCTGACCCAGTTCGCCCAGGACCTGCCGGCCCTGGCCTCGGCCTTTGCCGTGGCGGGCGTGCCGGCGACGCTGGCCACGCTCTGGCCCGTGAACTCGGAAGCCGGAAAGCGCGTGGTGACGGACCTGTTCGCCGGCCTGCGGGAGACCGGCGCCGGACCGGCGGACGCCCTGGCCCAGGCGCAGAGGCGGCTCCTGGCGGCGCCGCCGGAGCGGGCCTACCTCCACCCTCGCTTCTGGGCGCCCTTCGTGGTTCTCGGCGACGGGGGCCCGGCCGTTCAGGCTTCGCCGCCGGCCAAGTCGCTGCGGGCGGTGGAGGTGCTGACCCGGACGGGCGGGGAGGTCCTGGACGTCGAGCGCACCTCGGCGGGCGTAGCCACGCAGTTCATTTCCGACGCCGATGCGCGGGGCCGGCATGGCGCGGCGGTGCGCGTGGCGACGACCGAGGGGGCGGAGATCTGGCGCCTGGACGACCGGGCCGGTGGGGCGTCCCGCTTCGGTGTGAACTTTGACGGGCGACGCCTCGTCGGCGGCTATCGCCTCGGCCCCGCCGGCCGCTACGCGCCGGTGGTGCAGGCCTACGAGAATGGCGCGGCAGCCGGGTCGTGGCAGGGGACGGGCCTGGCGAAGGTCGACGCCTTCATCCTGGGCGGCGCAGCGCGAGGGCCCGAGGCGGCGGTGATCGCGGTCGGTGAGCTCAATCTACGCGACCCGCCCGAGGCCGGGGGCGGTCGGCTGCACGTGCTGGAGCTGACCACGGCGCTCGCGGCCCGGCCCCTGTTCACGGTCGAGGCGCCGCCAGGCTTCAGGCTCTCGGACGCGACCGTCACGCCGATGGGCGGCGACCTGCTGGTGACCTACACGACGGATCAGGCGCCGCCGTTGGAGCGTCCACCCGCGCCGGCGGACGACTACGACACGCCCTACTGCCTGACCGAGCGTGTGACGTGGCTGGAGCTTCGCGATGGCCGGACGGGCGCGCGCAAGGCGGCGCGGGAGATCCGGGGTCTCGGGGTGGTCACGGCGCTGGGTCAGGCGGACGGCACGGTGCTGTTGGGCGGCTCCAGCCGGGACGCCTGCGGGCAGGAGGGCCGGGCGACGGTCCTGGCGGCCACGCCCCGCCTGGAGACCCGCACGCTCTACCGCGACGACAGCCTGGGCGCATCCGACGTGCGGGCGCTGGCCCCCCTGCCGGGCGGGCGGACGTTCGTGGCCGCCAGCAAGGAGAACGTGGTGACCCTGCGCCGTCCCGACGTCGCGGCGGCGGCCCGGGCGAACCCCTACGCCGTCCTGCCCTTCACCAGCACCTTCTCGGGCCTCGTGGTGACGCTGGACCGAAGGGGCATCCCCTCCGCGCCGACGCTGCTGGACTCAGGCTCGAACATCTACGTCACCGCGGCCGACGCCAGCCGGCCCGGCGACATCCTGCTGGGCGGGGCCCTGGCCGGACAGGCGGCGATCTTCCACCTGTCCGAAGGCGGGCGCTGAGGATCAGTAGGGGCTCTGGGCCACGATCTCGGCCTCGGCGGCGCACTTGGCGGCGTCGAGCGCCGGGGCGGTCTTGCGGGCGGCGGCGACCTCCTTGCGGACGGCCTCCAGGTCCTTGCGGAACTCGGGCTTGCCGTGCAGGGCGGCGACCATCATCGAGCCGTTGGCCCAGCCCATGTAGACCGAGTTGAGGTTGTGCACCCCGCAGACCAGGCGGCTTTCGCCATAGGCGCGGGCCCGCGACATGATCGGCGTCGCCCGGTCCGGCGCGATCTCGGCCAGCAGCAGGCCGACCGCCCAGCCCCAGGTGTTGTGGCCGGACGGATAGTCCGGGCTCTTGGCCAGGGCGTCCGACTTGGCGATGCAGATATTCCCGTCGTCGATCAGATAGGGCCGCTGGCGCTTGTAGATGTCCTTGGGCCGGTTCGTGGTCGCGCTGGCGTCGCGGCCGACCCGGGCGAAGAGGGCGTAGGTCTTCGGCGCGTTCTGTGGGGTGAGTTCGGCCCCCAGGGCGCAGCTCATGGTCTTGAGGATGCCGACGGAATTGTCGTCGGCCTTGGCCATCTCCCAGCGCGGCGTGCCCTCCAGCTTGCGGGTCTGGAGATAGACGGTGCGGTCGGCCTCGTAGCGGGTCGTGCCGGGCACGGGGGCAGGCGGCAGCACCTTGTAGGTGTCGAGGTCTTCGGGGGTCAGGTAGGGCGCGATCGCGACCGGGAGCGGCGCTTTCGGCGGCGTCTTCGGCGCTTCACCGGCGCCCAGCAGCCCCACGGCGCAGACCGACGTCACCAGTAGCCTCAACCGCATCGCGCCCTCCAAGCTGACCCGGCCGGTGTCGCAGAGCGGGGCGGCGGATTCAACCGCCATAGGAAAACGGCCGGGGATCGCTCCCCGGCCGCCGCATCCTACTTCGCGAACAGGTCCGCCCAGCGGCGCTTCTTGCGGTTCTTGTGCGCGCCGCGGTGCCAGGCGTCCGAGGCGATCAGCGGCACCACCGTGGTGGCCTCCGCGAACACCATCTGCTCCCAGGTCACGTCGACCTTGCCCCAGGAGCAGGCCTCCTTGAGGGTCGAGGACGAGCAGGCGCCGTCGCGCACGTCGGCCACCGTGATCTGGACGGCGTACTTGTGCATGTCCACCTCGTGGCCGAGGATCTCGGCGCAGACCACGGTGTCCTGCGCGAAGTTCTTCGGAACGCCGCCGCCGACCATGAAGAGGCCGGTCGCGCCCGCCTTCAGCTTGATCTCGGTCAGCTCGCGGAAGTCCGCGACCGCATCGATGGTGAGGTAGGGCTTGCCGGCCTTCATCCGCTCCACCTGGTGCTTCACCAGGCCGAAGCCGGCCGAAGAGTCCACGAAGGCCGGGCAGAAGATCGGCACGCCCTCGCGATAGGCGACCTCCACCAGGCTGTCGGGCTTCTTGGCGTTCCCGGCGGCCAGCCACTTGCCCATCTCGTGGATGAACTCGCGGCTGGAATAGGGGCGCGGCTCCAGCAGTTCGCACAGCTCGTAGATCGTGCCGTCGCAGTTCTGGAGCTCTTCCTCGTCGATGTAGGTGTCGTAGATGCGGTCGATGTACATCTCGCGCAGCTCACGGTCGTCGACGGTGGAGTCGGCCTGGTAGTGCTTGAAGCCCAGGGCTTCGAAGAAATCCATGTCGACGATGGAGGCGCCGGTCGCGACGATCGCGTCGATCATCCCGTACTTCACCATGTCGCGGTAGATGTGCATGCAGCCGCCCGCCGACGTGGAGCCGGCCAGGGTCAGCCAGGTCGAGCACTCGGCGTCCTCCAGCGACATCGACCAGATGTCGGCGGCGCGCGCGGTGTCGCGGCTGGTGAAGCTCATCTTGCGCATGGCGTCGATGACGGGGCGGGCGTCGTACTGGTCGATCGCCACGTGCTCGACGGTGTTGGCCAGCAGCTCGGCCTTGCGGTTGGTGTTCGCCGGAGCGTTCATCTTCTGAAGTTCCCTTCTGAGGGTGATCGCCCGTCGGAAAACAGAAAGGCGCGACCGGGACGGAGCGACCGGCCGCGCCTATAACACTTGAAAAGCGTCAGTTGTTACCGCTTGCGGCGGCTCTTTCCCGCGCGGCCCTTCGGACGCGAGAGGCGGACGACCTTGCTGCGCTCGTCCTCCTGCTGCTCGCGCGGCAGGCGGATGTTGCGGCCGGCCAGGCCGAACATGGAGGCCATGGGCGCATCCGAAACCTCCACGGTCTCGGCGTCGCCGAAGCCGTTGAAGCGGGTGTTCATGGCCACCCCATAGGCGCCCAGCATCCCGATCTCGACGTAGTCGCCCTCGCGGATGTCTTCCGGCAGCCAGAACGGGCCCGGCATGTGGTCGAGGCTGTCGCAGGTGGGACCATAGAAGCGGAAGGGCTTCAGCGGCCCGTCCACCTCGTGCGCCTCTTCGCCTTCGCCGCGGTACAGCTTCACCGGAAAGGGCCACTTCACGTGCGCCGCATCGAACAGCGAGCCGTAGCTGCCGTCGTTGAGGTACAGCGCGTCGCCCTTCTTGAGCTCCACCTTGGTGAGGATCGAGGAGGCCTCGGCCACCAGCGCCCGGCCGGGTTCGCACCACAGCTCGGTCGTCTCGTGGACGCTCATCTCGGCGAAGCCGCGATGGATGCTGTCGGCGTAGTCGGCCATGCCGGGCGGAACCATGCCCGGATAGACCGACGGGAAGCCGCCGCCCACGTCCACGATGTCGACCATGACGCCGGCGCGCACGATGGCGCGGTTCGCCTGGGCCATGGCCGCCTGGTAGGCGGTCGGCCGCATGCACTGGCTGCCCACGTGGAAGGAGACGCCCATCTTGCCCTGGGTGGCGCGCCGGGCGGCGAGCAGCAGCGAGGGAGCCTCGTGCGCGTCGACGCCGAACTTGCCGGAGAGCGAATAGGACGCGCCTTCCGCCGTCACCGCCAGGCGGACGATCAGCGTCAGGTCCTTGGCGCCGTCGGTCGCCTCGAGGATCTTCTGCAGCTCCTCGTGCGTGTCGAAGGAGAACGTCGTCACGCCATAGCGATGGTACGCCTCGGCGATGGCCTTGCGGCTCTTCACCGGGTGCATGAACGCCATGCGCGCGCCCGGGGCGAACTGGTGAACCAGTTCGATCTCGGGGACCGACGCCACGTCGAACGAATTCACGCCGGCCTTCACCAGGGCCTCGATGACCCACGGCGAAGGGTTCGCCTTCACAGCGTAGAAAACGTCGCCTTGAAACTTGTCCTGGAACCAGCGCGCCGCTACGGCCACCACGCCCGGCCGCGCAAAGGCGACAGGACGCTCCGGGGACCGCTCACGGACCAGGTCCAGGGGCGTATGGTACGTCTGCACCTCACGCAACCCCCAACGGATTGTTGAACCCAGACCGGCGTTAGCAGCGCTTTTGAGGACATCGGGTCCGCCGGAAGGCGCGCATTTAGGGACTTTGGACGGGCATGTAAAGTCTTCGTGTGTGCGACGGCTTCGCGCGGTAGACCCGATGGGGCCGGCCGTGCCATGAAGCCGGGCTACTACGGGAAAGCTCCGACAACCCTCATGCCTGACGCCGCCGTTCTGTCGATACGGAACGTCTCCAAGACCTTCGGCCAGCGCCGCGCCCTCGACGGGGTGTCGCTGGAAGCCACGAAGGGCGAGATGATCGCCCTCATCGGGCCCTCCGGGTCGGGGAAATCCACCCTCCTGCGCTCGATCAGCGCGCTCCAGACCATCGACGCCGGCCCCGGCGAGATCGTGGCCTTCGGCGGCCCGGTCCAGAAGGACGGCCGGATCGATTCGAACGTGCGCAAGACGCGCACCCGGATCGGGATGATCTTCCAGCAGTTCAACCTGGTGGGCCGGCTCAGCCTGTTCACCAACGTGGCGCTGGGCTCGCTGGGCCGGATCAACTTCTGGCAGGCCGCGCTGGGCGTCTGGCCGGCCGAGACCAAGCAGGCGGCCATGGCGGCCCTGCACCGGTTCGGCGTGTCCGACTACGCCACCCAGCGCGCCAATACGCTGTCCGGCGGCCAGCAGCAGCGGGGCGCCATCGCCCGCGCGCTGGTCCAGAAGGCCAAGATCATCCTGGCCGACGAGCCCGTCGCCTCGCTGGATCCCGTCTCGGCCCGGCGGGTGATGGAAATCCTGCGCGAGCTCAACAAGAACGACGGCCTGACCGTCCTCGTCACCCTGCACCAGGTGGACTACGCGCTGCGCTATTGCGACCGCGTGGTGGCGCTGAAGGCCGGCAAGGTCGTCTACGACGGCCCCTCGGGCGGCCTGAAGCGCGAACAACTCATCGACATCTACGGCCCCGAATTCGAGGACGTCTTCTGGGAAGGAGCGCCCACATGATCCGCCGCACCCTCATCCTCACCCTGAGCGCCGCCGCCCTGGCCCTCGCCGCCTGTGGCGAGCCCGCCGAGAAGAAGGCCGAGGACGGAAAGCTCACGGAGCTGACGTTCTCGATCCTGTCGGCCGAGAACCAGACGTCCATGGAGCCGCTCTGGGCGCCGCTGCTGGCCGACATGTCCGACCAGATCGGCATGAAGGTGAAGCCCTATTTCGCCACCAACTACACCTCGCTGGTGGAGGCCATGCGCTTCAACCAGGTGCAGATGGGCTGGTTCTCGGCGTCTCCGGCGCTGCAGGCCGTGCGGCGCGCCGACGCCGAGGTGCTGGGCCGCGTGGTCGATGCCGGCGGCGACGCCACCTACAAGTCCGTGCTGATCGTGCGCAAGGGCAGCGGCATCACCCTCGACAAGGTGCTGAAGTGCGACAAGTCCCTGTCGTTCGGCCTGGGCGACACCCAGTCCACCTCGGGCACCCTGGCGCCGATGACCTATCTGTTCACGCCCAAGGGCATCGAGCCGAACAAGTGCTTCAAGTCGGTGCGCTCGGCCAGCCACCAGGCCAACGCCTTCTCGGTGGCCAACGGCGTCGTGGACGTGGCGACCAACAACAGCGTCGGCATGATCTTCTTCGCCCGGCAGAGCCCTGAGCTGGCCGCCAAGGTCGAGACGATCTGGTCCTCCCCGCCGCTGCCCGAGAGCTCGATCGTGGTGCGCAGGGACCTGGATCCGGCCCTGAAGGAAAAGATCCGCCAGTTCTTCCTCACCTACGGCACCGGCTCCGATGAAAAGGCCGCCAAGCAGCGCGAGGTGCTGAAGGGCCTGGCCTATGGCGGCTTCCGGCCGGCCGACAATTCCTATCTCGACCCCGTGCGGGAGATGGAGGCCAGCGAGGCGCTCGCGGCCGCCAAGCGGTCGGGCGACCAGGCCCGGATCGCCAAGGCCCAGGCCGAGTTCGAGAAAGTCAGCGCCGAAGCGGCCCGCACGCGCGCGCTCGAACCCGTCCCGGCGCCGGCGCAATGAGCGTGTCGTCCGCGGTTCCGCCCGCCCCGAAACGCAGCCTCGCGCAGCGGGCCCCGGACCTCGTCCTTTGGGGCGGCCTGATCGTCCTGCTCGCCATCGCCTTCCGGCCGGCCGAACTCAGCAAGTTCCCGCTGCTGTTCACCAATTCGGGCAACATGCAGGAGCTGGGCCGGGGCTTCATCAAGCCCGACTTCACCCAGTGGCGGCTCTATGTCTCGATGATGTGGCTGACGGTGCAGATGGCGCTGTGGGGCACGACCATCGCCATCCTGGCGGCCGCGCCCCTGGGCCTGCTGGCCTCGCGCAACATCACACCCGCCTTCATCCAGATTCCCGTCCGGCGCTTCCTCGACATCGTGCGGTCCGTTCCCGACCTGGTGATCGGCATGATCTTCCTGGTGGCCGTGGGCCCCGGACCGTTCGCCGGCGTGATGGCCCTGGCCATCGGCACGTCGGGCGTGCTGGCCAAGCTGTTCTCCGAGGCGGTGGAATCCATCGACCGCGGGCCCGTCGAGGGCGTGCGCGCCACCGGCGGCCACAAGCTGCACGAGATCGTCTGGGGCGTGATCCCCCAGGTCGCGCCCCTGTGGACCAGCTATGCGCTGTACCGGTTCGAATCCAACAGCCGCAGCGCCACGGTGCTGGGCCTCATCGGCGCCGGCGGCATCGGCCAGGTGCTGTTCGATAGCCTGAACGCGTTCGCCTATTCGAACACGGCGGCCATCGTGGTGGTGATCATCGTCGCGGTCAGCCTGATCGACATGCTGAGCCAGGCGATCCGCAGCCGCCTTCTCTAGACGCTGAACTTCGCCAGCAGCGTCCGCAGCTCCGGCTCGTCGACCAGGCTGGCGGCCTCGGCGGGGGACGACCACAGCCGCTCGCGCTCGACCATCTCGGGCCAGATGTCGCTCACCTTGCGCACCTCCAGAGGGTAGACCATCACCCGCACGTGCTGCAGCCGGCCCGAGCGCAGACGCTTGTCGTAGTGGTAGACGCCCAGCGACTTGCGGCCTGCCTTGCCGGTGACGCCGGCCTCTTCGTAGGCCTCCTGGGCGGCGGCGTCCTCCGGGGTCATGTCCTTCATCGGCCAGCCCTTCGGGATGACCCAGCGCCGGCTCTCCCGTGAGGTGATCAGCAGCATTTCCACCGCGCCGTCGTCGCGCTTGCGCCAGGGCAGGGCGGCGTACTGGGTGCGCGGCTCCCGGTCGGGTTCCGGTCGCAACCTGTCGCTCTTCTTGCCCATCGGCGTCGTGAAACTCCCCTCGAATCGGCGGCCAGCCGCCTTAGAGGCGGGCGGTTTACGCGGGGTTTCGGCGTGCGCCAATCACATTGTCATAAAAGTGTCATGAGTCGCGCCGGTCACGCCGCTTCCGGACGGCGGCGGCGCACACGGGCGAGCCGCCGGAGGCGGCGCCAGAACCGGGTCTTCTCGGGTTCGGGATAGGGCTGCAGGTTCTTCACGAAATCCTCGGCGCAGGCCCGCCACGAGAACTTCTCGGCGAAGGCGCGCACCTTCTTCCGGTCCAGGTCGAGGCACTGCAGGCAAGCCTCGCGCAGGCCCTCGGTGGCAGTGAGCGCCAGCACCCCGGCCCCGGAGCCCGGAATCAGGTCGATGGGGCCAGGCGCCGGATAGGCCGCCACGGGCGTGCCCGCGGCCATGGCCTCCAGGATCACGAGCCCGAAGGTGTCGGTGAGCGAGGGGAAGACGAAGACGTCGGCGCAGGCGTAGTGGTCGGCCAGCTCCTTGCCCGACCGGGAGCCTTTGAACACCACGTGGGGATATTTTTCCTGCAGCTCCTCGAGCTGCGGGCCCGGCCCCACGACCACCTTGGAACCCGGCAGGTCCAGCGCCAGGAACGCCTCGATGTTCTTCTCCACGGCCACCCGGCCCACATAGAGGAACACGGGCTTGGGCAGGTCGGCGAAGATGTCGGGATCGTCCTCGCCGCGGGGGCGAAAGTGCTCGGTGTCGACGCCGCGGGACCAGGCCGAGATGTTGCGGAAGCCGTGGTTGGACAGTTCCTCGCGCATGGTGGGCGTGGCGACCATCAGCCGGCCGGACGGCTTGTGGAACCACTTCATGTAGGCGTAGCCGGCGGCCAACGGCAAAGGCAGGCGCGCCGAGACGTACTCCGGGAACCGCGTATGGTAGCTGGTGGTGAAGGGCAGCTTCCACTCCACGCAGATCCGGCGGGCCGCCAGGCCGATGGGCCCCTCGGTGGCGATGTGGATGGCCTCGGGCTCGAAGGCCTTGAACAGCTCCTGCACCGGCTCGTAGACGCCGATCGCCACCTTGATCTCCGCGTAGGTGGGCAGGGGAAAGGTCTTGAACTGGCCGGGGTGGATCACCTCGACCACGTGGCCCATGGCCTGCAGCTCCTGCACCACGCGGGTCAGGGTGCGGACCACGCCGTTCACCTGCGGCTCCCAGGCGTCGGTGGCGACCAGGATGCGCATCGGCCGCTGGGCGTCCCGCGGGGCGGTGATCGCCTCGCGAATGCGGCGGTCCGTCCGCTGGGGCTTGGGACGATCGGGCTGCTGGCGGAAGGCCTCGCTCTGCAGCCAGGCCCAGAAGGCGCCCAGCAGCGCTTCCTTGGTGGGGAAGTGGCGATAGACCGTGCGCTCGCCGACGCCGGCGTCGCGGGCGATCTCGGCGAAGTTCAGATCCTCGAGCGAGCGGCTTTCGAGCTGGTCGCCCACGGCGCGCAGGATCTGCTCGCGGGTCTCCTCACGCTGGCGGTCCCGAAGGTTCGGCAGGGGGGTTTTCATGGCAGCCGCACTGTCATGGGTTCGAGCGCGAAGTCAACGCATGCCGCCGTTACTCGACAATGCGGCAATGTCGGCGACCCGGCGCCCAATCGGCGAACATTGCGCGTCCAATGCGCGCTGCGGCCACGTATGATCTGGCACGCTGGGCTCCCATATGGCTAGGGGTCTGATGAGTGCTGACCCTGGGGGGGTCGCTGCGAATTGGGTCCGATGGACGCCACCACCTATCCAGCCAAGGCGACGCCGAAGTCGCTCCGGACGCGCGCCCGCATCCTGGACGCGGCCATGCGGCTGTTCGCCGAGATCGGCTACCACGCGGCGACCAACGCGGTGATCGCCGACGCGGCGATGCTGACCCGGGGCGCCATGCTGTACCACTTCGCCACGCGCGAGGAGCTGATCGAGGCGGCGGTGGCCCACATCGAGCTGCACCGCGCCCGGCTGTTCGAACAGGCCGCCTCGACGCCGCCGGCGCCGGGCGTGGACGCCTCCGAGCATGCCATCGACGTCTACTGGGCCCTGCTCCGCGAGACGCCGTTCGTGGCCTTCGCCGAGCTGGAGGCCGCGGCGCGCACCGACCCGATGCTGAGCGAGCGCCTGGCCTCGGCCCGCAGCGCCTTCGACCACGCCCAGCTGGGCGGCGACCGCATCGGGGCGATGATGCAGGCCGGCGCGGACCCGCGCTTCCAGACCAGCCGCGACCTGGGCCGCTTCCTGCTGGAGGGCATGGCCAAGGGCTCCATGACCTATGATCAGGCCGCGCGGCAGGAACGCCTGCTGACCGTGATCAAGCGTGCGGTGCGGATGCTCAACCGTAAGGGCGACCACCAGGACCTCTGGACGGACTGACAACTGGTTCCTCCCCCGCGAAGCGGGGGAGGTGTCGGCGAAGCTGACGGAGGGGGCGCAAGGCCGGAAACTCCGAGCGGGCCGTCTCGCGCCCCCTCCGTCTCGCCGCGTTCCGCGTCGATCCACCTCCCCCGTCGTCTTCGCGCCAGGGGAGGAGCGATACTCATCCCGCCAGCACGTCCTTGGGATCCGCAACGTTGCGGAGCGGCTCGCCGCGGGCGAAGCGGCCGAGGTTGTCGAGGAAGAGGGCGTCGTTGCGCTGGGCGTTCCCCGAGCTCATGCCGGACGAGTGCGGGGTCAGCGTGACCCGGGGGTGGTCCCAGAACCGGCTCTCGGCGGGCAGCGGCTCGGTCTCGAAGACGTCGAGGACGGCGTGCTCGGGAATGCCCCGGTCCAGCGCCGCCAGCAGCGCCGGCTCGTCCACGAGTCCGCCGCGCCCCACGTTGACGAAGATCGCGCCGGGCTTCATGGCGCCGAAGAAGGCCGCGTCGGCCATGTGCCGCGTCTCGGCCGTCAGCGGGCAGGCCAGGACCACGACGTCGGCGTCCGGCAGGAGGCCCGGCAGGTCGCCCTGGGCCGCGATGCGGTCGGCGGAGGGGTCGGCGGCCGGATTGCGCCGAACGCCGGTGACGTGCGCGCCGAACGCCCGGGCGCGGTCGGCCACGCCCTTGCCGATGGCGCCGAAGCCGACGATCACCCAGTTCGAGCCGGCGATCTCGCGGAACGGCTCGCGCTTCCATGCGTGGGCGGCCTGGGCGGCGCGCCGCTGGGCCCCGCCCTGGAGGGCGTCGAGCACGCCCCACAGGACGTAGTCCGCCATGCCCACCGCCTGGCCGTGGCTGGTGGTCAGCGTCGCGCCCTTCTGGACGATCTGACCGAAGACCGGGTTGTCGAACCCCGCCGCCCCGCTCTGCACCCATTTCAGGCTCGGCGACTTCAGCATGGCGACCATGAACGGCCGGGCCACGGGGCTGAAGAAGACGTCGGCGTTGGTCCAGGCCGCGTCCGCGTCCACGCTGTCAGGGGGCAGGACGGCGCCGTTCGACGTCACCTCGCCCGAGGCCGTCATGAGCAGCGGCTCGACGGCGGGGCCGAGCGCGGCGATCTCCGCCTCGATCCGGCGGAAGGAAGGTTCGTAGATCAGCAGGCGCATCGGTCTCTCCCAGGCCTTGGCGTCTTAGCCGGGGAGAGACCGCCTGCGCTACCGGTTAGCGGCCGCCGCCGGCCTTGGGCGGGACGGCGGGCGCCGGGGCGGCCGGCGCCTGCTGGGCCTGTTCGCGACGGCGCCCGCCCATCATCTTCAGCGCGGCCATCAGTTCGCCGTTCTCGATGCCGCCCGACTTGTTCTGGTCGATCTGGGCGAAGTAGGGCGCGAGGCGATCGCCGAGCTGGCCCTTGAGCTCCGCCTTCTGGATCGTGCCGTCGATGTTCTCGTCCAGCATGCCCAGGAGCCGGGTCTGGTCCATCAGCTCGTCATAGTTGGTGAGCTTGGTCGAGGTCTCGTCCAGCCAGCGATAGCGGACCGCCGTGTAGAACATCTCCTCCCAGGACTGGTCGCCCCAGACGATGGCCTTGGTCGCGTCCGGGTTGGCCGGGTTTTGCCTGGAGTTGTCGTACCAGTAGTTGGCGATCAGCTTCGAGCCGGCCGGAACCTTCAGCGGCTCGGCGAAGGTGTACTCGCGCTGCCAGTTGAAGTCGTAGCGCGGCATGGCCAGCAGCCGCTTCTTCGAGCCGTCCGGATACTGGATCCAGAGATCGGAGGCGTAGCCCCGGTAGTGGGCGTGCGGGAAGGCCGAATACAGCAGCGCATCCTTGGGGAAGTCGATGTAGGCCGTCTCCTTGTGGCGGCTGGCCCCTGGCGGGATGACGATGGTGTTGTCCACCACCACCGAGTTGCGCATCACCAGGTCAGGCTTCTCGCCGTCCTTGTAGAAATAGAGCCCGATCTTCGAGGCGTCGGTGACCTCCTTGCCGAACGGGGTGTAGTGCGCCTGGAAGCCGATGGCGCCGCCGGGCGGCAGGTAGCTGCCGACATTGGTGGGCCACAGGGTGCTCTCGGCGCCCACGGCATAGCCGCCCATGGAGGCGCCCCAGCGGCTCTCGTTGCCCTTGCCGTCGGCCGGGACCTCCTTGAGGTAGCCCGACAGGAAGTGGTGCACCGCCTGGCGCTGGTTGACCACATAGGTGGAGGCCTTGACCCACTTGCCCTCGGTCAGCGGGTTGACGACGATCGGGCGCTGGTAGTCGACCACGCCCGAGGCGGGGATCTTGTAGGTGGGCAGCTCCAGGATCAGGTCCGGCTTGCCCAGCGGCCATTCCGCCACCACCCGCTTCTTGGCGGCGACCGCCAGCGGATCGGTCGAGCCGTCGCGCGGGGCGCCCTGTTCCACCCAATGGACCACCGTCTTGATCTCGGCGGGCGTCAGGCTCTTGTCGTCCGCGAACTTGCCCACGTGAGGGTCCACGTTCCACGGCGGCATCCGGTCGGTGCGCAGCACCTCGCGGATCATCGGCGAGAAGCCCTTGACCATCTCGTAGCTCGACATGGCGAACGGGCCGATGCCGCCCTCGGTGTGGCAGGCGGCGCACTTCTTCTCGAGGATCGGGGCCACTTCCTTGACGTAGGAGATCGTCGCCACCTTGCGGTTCGGGAAGTCGATCAGGCAGCCCACGCTCTGCTTGCTGGCGGCCATGGCCGGGCGGCCGGCGAGGGTGGCGTCGATGGCGTCGGCGGCCCAGGTGTGCTGCGCCGCCGCCTTCTGGACCCCGTAGTCGAGCCGGTCGTCCAGCGGGCCGCGGTAGGTGATCTTCCAGGTCTTGGGGTCGATCACGAAGACCTCGGCGGTCCGGGTCACGCCCAGCTGCTCGCCCACCAGCTGGTTGGCGTCCTTCAGGATCGGGATGTCGAAGCCGTACTCGGCCTTTTCCTTGGCGATCGCCTCCATGCTGTCCTGGATGGCGGAGTTCACCATCAGGAACCGCACGCCCTGGGCTTCGTACTTGGCCTTCAGCGCCTTCAGCGCGGGCGCCACGTTGCGCACGATCGGGCACCCGTTGGCGTGGCTGATGAGCACGATCGCCTTGGCGTCGGTGCGGTAGAGCTCGTGGCCCATGTACTCGGTGTCGGCGAGCATGAAGTTGTCGACCGTGGCGGGGGTGGCCGAGCTGGCGACCTCCGCCGACGTGGGCGTTCCGGCCGAAAGGGCGTTCGGGGCCTGGCCGTCGGCCGCGCAGCCGAACAGCAGGCCGCTGGCCGCGACCGTCGTCGCCAACGCGGAAATACGCGCATTCGTCATCGCAATGCTCCTCCCCATGGATCCGGCGGAGGTCGTGTCGCCCCGTCCGCGCCCAGGCCCTTAAAATTGTCTGTTACGCCAAATCATACCGAAGCATCGACCCGTTGCACCATTATTTCTGATCGTTGTTCAGATGCGTTTCGGCGAGGCGATCCTGGTCTTCCCCTACCGCCCGCCGGCGGCGATCCAGGCGTTGACGCGGGACTCCAGCAGGTCCATCGGCAGGGGACCGGCCAGCAGGACCGCGTCGTGGAAGCGGCGGATGTCGAAGCGCTCGCCCAGCTTGGCCTTGGCCCGGGCGCGAAGCTCCAGGAACTTCAGCTCGCCGATCTTGTAGCCCAGGGCTTGGCCGGGCCAGGAGATGTAGCGGTCGACCTCGACAGTGATGTTCAGCGGGGCGAGCGCCGTGTTCTCCAGGAAGCACGCCTCGGCCTGCTGGCGGGTCCAGCCCTTCCAGTGGAGGCCGGTGTCGGCCACTAGGCGGCAGGCGCGCCACATCTCGTAGCTGAGCTGGCCGAAGCGCTCGTAGGCGTCGCGATAAATGCCCATCTCGCCGGCGACCTTCTCGGAATAGAGGCCCCAGCCTTCCACGAAGGCGGTGACGCCGCCCTCGCGCCGGAACATCGGCACGTCCTTCAGCTCCTGGGCCAGGGCGATCTGCAGGTGGTGGCCCGGCACGGCCTCGTGGGCGGTGAGGGCGGGCAGCTCGTAGAGGGGCCGCTGGTCGAGGGCGAAGGTGTTGACCATGTAGCCGCCGGCCACGCCCTGCTCGGGGCTGCCCTGGAAGTAGCGGCCGGTGGTGTAGGCGGCCTCGATCTCGGGCGGCACGGGCCGCACACCGTAGGTCAGGCGCGGCAGGGTCCCGTACCAGCCCGGCAGCTGGTCATCGATCCGCTTGGCGATCTCGGAGGCCTTCTCCAGCAGGTCCTGGCGCGACGTGGCGTAGAATCTGGGGTCCTTGCGCAGCATGGCGATGAAGGCGGGCAGCTCGCCGTCGAAACCGGCCTCCTTCATGGTCACCAGCATCTGGGCGCGGATGCGGGCGACCTCCTTCTCGCCGAGCGCGTAGACCTCGTCGGGCGAAAGCCCAGTGGTCGTGAAGTCCTTGACCGCGAACCGGTAGAAGGCCTCGCCGCCGGGCGCGGTGCGCACGCCCAGGCCCTTGCGGGCGGCCGGGGCGTACTCGCGCTCCATGAAGGCGGCGAAGTCGCGCTGCGCCGGGCGGATCCGGTCGCGGACCACGGCCGTGGCCCGGGCGCGCAGGGCGGCCTGCTGTTCGGCCGGGATGCCGTCGGGCAGCTTGCGGAAGGGCCGCAGCAGCGGGTCGGTGTCGAGCGGTGCGACGGCGGCGGCCTTGGCGCGGGCCAGGATGATGTCGACGGTGGGCTTCGGCTGGGTGAAGCCGGTCCGGATGCCGCGGCGGGCGTTCTCGATGTTGTCGCGATAGTAGCCGGGCAGGGCCTCCAGGCGGGCGATCCAGGCTTCCGCGTCGGCGGCGGATCGCATCGGCGTGGTGGCGGCCACATAGTTCAGCGTGTCCTCGAAACCACCGTCCGACGAGACCGGCATCCGCGCCACATCGTGTTCGATCTGGCCGATCCGGCTGCCAAGCTCCCAGGCCATGTAGCCGCGGCTGGCGGCGGCGTTGTCGGACAGGCCGGCCTCGGCCACGGCGGCGAGCCGGGCCTGGAAGGCCTTCAGCGCCTTCAGGCGGCGGGCGTCGGCCGCGGGGGTCACGTCGGGCAGCTTCGACAATGCGGCCCGGTCGCCCTGGCGCCCGGCGGTGATGGGGTCTTCCGACAGCAGCCAGGCGTCGTAGTCGGCGGCCAGTTTCGTCATCGCCGCATCGTCGGCCAGCGCCGGGCCGGCGAGCAGGAGCAACAGCAGGGCCAGGATCACTCGACGCATGAGACACGCTCTCCCCAAAGAGCGGCCAAGCTGGCGTAGGTCGGCCCCGGCGCCAAGGGTTTCGGGGCAAGGCTTGGCAGTTCGGCGCGGCTCAGGGCAAATGTCGGCCAACAAGAGGGGCGCCCATGAGTTTCATCACCCGCAGGAAGCCGATCGAACAGGCGCACGCCGAGCGTCACCTGAAGCCCACGCTGGGCTGGCCGCACCTGATGGCCCTGGGCGTCGGCGCCATCATCGGCACGGGCATCTACACCCTGACCGGCGTGGCGGCGGGCCTGGCCGGGCCGGCGGTCATCCTCTCGTTCGCGGTGGCCGGCGCGGTCTGCGCCTGCGCGGCGCTGTGCTACGCCGAGATGGCCAGCCTGACGCCGCAGGCCGGCAGCGCCTACACCTATTCCTACGTCACCCTGGGCGAGGGCCTGGCCTGGGTCATCGGCTGGAGCCTGATCCTCGAATACACCCTGGTCTGCAGCGCCGTGTCGGTGGGCTGGTCGGGCTATGCGTCCGGCCTGATCCGCCAGGCCGGGTGGGGCGTGCCGGAAGCCCTGCTCGCCGGCGGCGTCGTCGACCTGCCGGCCATCTTCATCGCCCTGGTGGTGACCGGCATGCTGCTGGTCGGCACCCGGGAGAGCGCCACGGTCAACTTCATCCTGGTCTGCGTGAAGCTCGTGGCCCTGGCGGCCTTCGTGGCCTTCACCCTGCCGGCCTTCGACGCGGCCAACTTCCAGCCGTTCGCGCCCTTCGGCTTCGGCGCCCACGACATCGACGGGACCAAGTTCGGCGTGATGGGCGCGGCGGCGATCATCTTCTTCGCCTTCTACGGCTTCGATGCGATCTCGACGGCGGCGGAGGAGGCCAAGAACCCCAAGCGCGACCTGACCATCGGCATCGTGGGTTCGATGGCGGTCTGCACGCTGATCTACATGGTGGTGGCGGCCGTCGCTCTGGGCGCCGTGCCGTTCGGCCTGTTCTCCAAGAGCCCCGAGCCGCTGGCCTTCGTGCTGAAGGAACTGGGCAAGCCGGGGGCGGCGGCGATCATCGCAGGGGCCGCCGTGGTGGCGATGCCCACGGTGATCATGGTCTTCATGTTCGGGCAGAGCCGGGTGTTCTTCGCCATGGCCCGCGACGGCCTGCTGCCCCGCCGGCTGGCGGCGGTCGGCCCCCGCGGCGTGCCTACGGCGGTGACGACCCTGACCGGGGTGATCGCGGCGATCATTTCGGGGTTCATGCCCCTGGACGAGATCGCCTCGCTGGCCAACGCCGGCACCTTGGCCGCCTTCATCGCCACGGCCTTCGCGGTGATGGTGCTGCGCCGCCGCTCGCCCGACATCGAGCGGCCGTTCCGCACCCCGCTGGTCTGGGTGATCGGACCGGCCGCGGTGCTGGGGTGCCTTTACCTGTTCACCAGCCTCACGGCGAAGACCATCGCCTTCTTCTTCATCTGGAACGCCATCGGCGTCGCGGCCTACATGCTGTACGGACGGGCAAAGAGCCGGCTCGCCGAGGCATGAGCGCCGCTGAATCGTCGCGTCTCCTCAGAATGGGCGCCCCGCAGCCGCCCGCCCCTTGAGCACGGGGGAAGATTGCGGCACGGGCCGTGCATGTACCGGATGCGGAACCTTGCCCTGCTCGCGCTGACGTTGGCGGTGCTGGCGGTCATCGCGCTGGCGGCCCCGAACTCCAGCGGCGCGCGCGCCAGGGGGCCGACCGAGCCATCGGCCCTGGCGGCCGCACCCCGCGCGAGCTGAAGTGGGTCAGGGGTTCGGCCTGATCTCCGCCACCACCTCGGCCAGCGCCTCCTGCCACGGGCGGGGCTTCACGCCGTACACGCGCTCGAGTTTTCCGAGGTCCATGGTGGCGCGCAGCGGGCGCTGGGCCGGCGTCTTGTAATCGGCGGTCTTCTGGGCGCCCACTTCCGGCGCCTGCCCGCCCAGCGCCTGGGCGAAGATCTCGACCGCGAAGTCGCGCCAGGTCACCTCGCCGGAGTTGGCGAAGTGGACGGTCCCGAACGCCGGGTCCCCGGCCTTGGCCTCGGCCAGCCGCGGGGCCTGGGACAGGATGAATGCGGCGAGGTCCGCGGCGGAGGTGGGGCGGCCCGACTGGTCGTCCACCACCTTCAGCGGATTGCCGGCGGCCGCCACGCGCAGCATCGTCTTCACGAAGTTCTTGCCGTGCGGCGAGACCACCCAGGACGTGCGGATGTTCAGCGACCGGCGGCAGGCCGCGGCCACCGCCGTCTCGCCCTCCAGCTTGGTGGCGCCATAGGTGTTCAGCGGGTTTGTGGCGGCGTCCTCCGGATAGGGCGCGCCGCCCGCGCCGTCGAACACGTAGTCGGTGGAGACGTTGACCACGGCCGCGCCGATCGCGTCCGCCGCCGCGGCGATGGCGCCGGGAGAGCCCGCGTTCACCGCCCGCGCCAGGTCCGGCTCGCTCTCGGCCTGGTCCACGGCGGTGTAGGCGGCGGCGATGATCACCAGGTCCGGCCGCGACTCCATCACCTTGCGGGCGCACGCCGCAGGGTCGGAAAGGTCTGCGTCGACCCGGCTGAGCGCGGTCAGCTCCACATCGTGGGCGGGCGCCTGGCGCAGAAGCTCGGTGGCGAGCTGGCCGGTGGTTCCGAATTGCAGGATCTGGACGGTCATGCGCCTTCCATAACGCGAAACCGATGACCCTCAAGCGGCGCCATGCGGGCGGCCGCGCTTGAACCCGACCGGGCGCGCCCCGTAGAAGCGGTACGGAGCGTGTGGGTTTTCAGGGGGCGGCTGTGGCTGGGGGTGCGGCAGCGGCGCGGGGACCGGGCGGTCCGCCGGTCCGGAAAATACCAGACCTCACGACCGGTCCCATCGGCCGGACGCTGATCCTGTTCGCCCTGCCGGTCCTGGCCACCAACATCCTCCAGTCGCTGAACGGCTCGGCCAATGCGATCTGGGTCAGCCACGTTCTGGGCGAGGCGGCCCTGACCGCCACCTCCAACGCCAACCAGATCATGTTCCTGATGCTGGGGGCCGTGTTCGGCCTGTCGATGGCCTCGAACATCATGATCGGCCACGCCATAGGGGCCCGCGACATGGCGGCGGCCAAGAAGGTGATCGGCACCTCTACGGCCTTCTTCATCGCGGTGTCGCTGAGCGTCGGCCTGCTGGGCGCGCTGCTGACGCCGCACATCCTGACCTGGATGGGGACGCCCGAGGAGGCCCGACGCGACGCGATCGCCTACCTGCGGGTGATCTTCTCGGCCATGCCGTTCATGTACTTCTTCTCGTACGTGATGATGGCCCAGCGCGGCACGGGCGACAGCCGCACGCCGTTCTACTTCTCGCTGCTGGCGGTGGGCATGGACGTGGTGCTGAACCCGCTGCTGATCACCGGCTACGGCCCGTTCCCTCAGCTCGGGATCGCCGGCTCCGCCTACGCCACCCTGGTCTCCCAGACGATCACCCTCGTGGCCATGATCGTCCACCTGTACCGCAGGGGCTCCATCCTGGTGCTGCGGCCGGGCGAGTTCCACATGCTGCTGCCGGCCCTCTCCATCGTCCGCGGGCTGGTGCTCAAGGGCTTGCCCATGGGCTTCCAGATGATGGTCACCAGCCTGGCGGCCGTCACCATGATGAGCCTGGTCAACCGGCACGGCGTGCACACCTCGGCTGCTTATGGCGCGGCGAGCCAGCTCTGGACCTACGTGCAGATGCCGGCCATGGCCCTGGGCGCGGCGGTCTCGTCCATGGCCGCCCAGAACGTCGGCGCCGGCAAGATGGACCGCGTGGAACAGGTGGCGCGGTCGGGCGTGCTCTACGCCCTGGTGTTCACGGGCCTGCCCGTGGTGGCGATCTACTTCGCCGATCCCTGGGTGCTGCGCGCCTTCCTGCCGGGAACCAGCCCGTCGCTGCCCATCGCGGTGCACATCAATTCCATCGTGCTCTGGGGCTTCATCCCCTTCGGCCTGGCCTTCATCTTCTCCGGGGTGGTCCGGGCCACGGGCGCGGTCTGGCCGCCCCTGCTGGCGATGATCATCGCGCTGTGGGGCGTGCGCGTGCCGCTCGCCAACATCCTGGAGCCGTACCTGGGCGCCAACGCCATCTGGATCAGCTTCCCGATCGGCAGCTTCACGACCCTGCTGCTCGCCTGGGCGTACTACGTCTGGGGTGGCTGGCGGACATCGCGCATGCTGCCCACGACGCCGCCGGTCACCGACGAGCCCGACACCGGCTTCGGCCAGCCGATGATCGAGGAGGCGGAGGTCCTGGCCGAAGCCGCGGAACGGGCAGAGGCTAGCCGTTCGTCTCCATCAGCGCCGCGTAGACCAGGGTCCTGAGTTCGCGGCGGATGGGATAGGTCGACGAGGGCAGCAGCTGGGTCATGAAGACCGCGGTGACGTCCTCCATCGGGTCGACCCAGAACGCGGTCGATGCCGCGCCACCCCAGTAGAACTCGCCCAGGCTGCAGGGGATGAGGGTCTGCGGCGGGTCGAACACCACAGCGAACCCCAGGCCGAAGCCGACGCCCGCGTTCGTGCTCTCCGAGAAGAGAGAGCGCGACATATCGGTAAGGTCGCCGCCTCCCGGCAGGTGGTTCGACGCCATCAGGTCGACGGTCTTGGGCGCCAGGATCCGCGCGCCGTCCAGTTCGCCGCGGTTCGCCAGCATGTTGGCGAAGCGGAGGTAGTCGGCCGCCGTGCCCACCAGCCCGCCGCCGCCCGACAGCAGCTTGGGCGGGGCGAGATAGGGGCTCGTCTGTGGATCGTCCTGCAGCTTCATCTTGCCGCCGAGGACGGCGTCGTAGCAGGCGGCGAACCGGCCGCGCTGGTCGTCGCGGACGTGGAAGCCGGTGTCGACCATCTTCAGCGGCTCGAAGATCCGCTCGGCCAGCACCTGGTCCAGCGGCTTGCCGGCCACTTTCTGCACCAGATAGCCGCAGACGTCGGTGGCGACCGAATAGTTCCAGGCCTCGCCGGGCGAGAACTCGAGCGGCAGGCGCGCGAGCATGTCGATCATCGCCGCGAGGTCGTGCTCGCCGTGCATCGCCTCCAGCTTGAGCTTCCTGTAGGCGGCGTCGACGTTGGTGCGGTTCTGAAAGCCGTAGGTCAGGCCGGACGTGTGCCGCAGCAGGTCGACCACCTGCATAGGCCGCCCGGGCGGGGTCGTGGCGAACACCGGGTTCACCCCCGCTGAGAAAACGCCCAGGTCCTTCCACTCGGGAATGTGCCGCGAGACCGGATCGTCCAGGGCGATCAGGCCTTCCTCGACCAGGCTCATCAGGGCCACCGAGGTCACCGGCTTGGTCATGGAATAGATGCGATAGACGGTGTCTTCGCTGAGCTTCACCCCGCGCTCGGGATCCTGCATGCCCAGCACCGTCTGGTGGACGACCTCGCCGCCGCGGGCCAGCAGGAACTGGGCGTGGGGCATGCGGCCGGGGCCGACGTACTTCTCCTCAAGGAAGCGGTCGATCCGCTCCAGGCGCGCCTTCGAGAACCCCAGTCGTTCGGCCTTGCTCATCGTCGCTTCCCTACCTCTTTCGGCCATTTGCCTCTGTGCCCCGCCCCGCGGCAAGCCGTAGCCGAAAAGCGCGGGCGCCACGGTGGCGCTTGGGTGGGCGGCGGTCTATTTCCGCGGGCGAAAAGGAGATGACCGTGGGACGGGACGAGCTTCTCGATCGACCGATCTGGCATGCATTCACGACCCGACAGGCGGCGGTCGCCGAACGTACGGACCGCGCCTTGCGCGTGCGCGGCGAGTACGGAGTCTTCGCCTCGGCCGCCGACGCGGCGCCCGACAGTCTGGCCGCCCTCGCGGCCATGGTCCCGCCCGACGGCGAGCTGGCGGTGATCCAGGCGGAAGACCATCCGCCCATTCCGGGTGTGGTCATGACGCCCCAGCCGGGGATCTGCCAGATGGTGGCGGGCGAGCTTCGCGCCCTGCCGCCGCCGGACTTCGAGGTCATCGACCTGGACGACGGCGATGCGCCCGAGATGCTGGAGCTGGCCACCCTCACCCGGCCCGGACCGTTCTTCTCGCGCACGCACCAGCTGGGCGACTTCGTCGGCGTCAAGGCCGGCGGGCGCCTCATCGCCATGGCGGGCGAGCGGATGCGGCTGCCGGGCCTGACCGAGGTCAGCGCGGTCTGCACCCACCCGGATCACCGCGGGAAAGGCTATGCGGCGGCGCTGATGGGCATCGTCGCGGACCGGATCGTGGCGCGCGGCGAGACGCCGTTCCTGCACGTCTACGGGCACAACACCGGCGCCATCGCGCTCTATGAGCACCTGGGGTACCGCACGCGCCGCCAGATGCGGATGTGGCTTCTGTCGCGCGCCTGACGGCTTGCCTTCCCCCAACGTCGGGGGCGCAGGATGGCGGCTCGAGAAGGAGACCGCCCATGGCCAACGTCAGCGTCGAACGGGACGGCCGCATCGCCGTCGTCACCATCGAGCGCCCCGAGCGTCGCAACGCCGTGGACGGCGCCACGGCGCGCGAGCTCTACGACGCCTTCAAGGCCTTCGACGCCGACGAGAGCCTGGACGTGGCGGTGCTGACCGGCCGCGGCGGCTTCTTCTGCGCCGGCGCGGACCTCAAGGCGATCAGCGGCGGCGGCGGCAATCCGGTGAAGGAGACCGGCGACTTCGGCCCCATGGGCTGCACGCGCCTGGCGCTGGGCAAGCCCGTGATCGCCGCGGTGGAGGGGCCGGCGGTGGCGGGCGGGCTGGAAGTGGCCTGCTGGGCCGACCTGCGGGTGGCGGCGGAGGGTTCGACCTTCGGCGTGTTCTGCCGCCGGTTCGGCGTGCCCCTGATCGACCTGGGCACGGTGCGCCTGCCGCGGCTGATCGGCCACTCGCGGGCCATGGACCTCATCCTGACCGGCCGGCCCGTGGACGCGCACGAGGCGCTCGCCATGGGCCTGGCGAACCGCGTCGTACCCGAGGGTCAGGCCCTGAGCGCCGCCCTGGACCTCGCCCGCCAGATCAGCGCCTTCCCGCAGCTTTGCATGCGCAACGATCGCCTCTCGGCGATCAGCCAGTGGTCGCTCGACTGGGACGAGGCCCAGGCCTTCGAGGTCAAGGTCGGAATGGAGACGCTCCGCACCGGCTCCGCGGTGGAGGGCGCGACGCGGTTCGCCTCGGGGCAGGGACGCGGCGGGGCGTTCTGACCCGGCGGGGTTTGATCTTGGGCGGCCGCAGGGCTAGCATACCCATAATACGAAAAATTGCCGTGACGGAAGGCGCCCTATGGCCTGGGATTTCGAGACCGATCCTGAGTTCCAGAAGAAGCTGGACTGGATCGAGGACTTCATGCGCGAGGAAGTCGAGCCGCTCTCGCACCTGGGCATGGCCGTCTACTCCAGCCTGGGCCGCGAGAAGTTCATCAAGCCGCTGCAGCAGAAGGTGAAGGACCAGGGGCTCTGGGCCTGTCACCTGGGGCCGGAGCTGGGCGGCCAAGGGTTCGGGCAGCTCAAGCTGGCGCTGATGAACGAGAAGCTGGGCCGCAACAGCCTGGCGCCCAGCGTCTTCGGCTGCCAGGCGCCCGACAGCGGCAACGCCGAGATCATCGCCCACTACGGCACCGACAAGCAGAAGGAACAGTACCTCTGGCCGCTGCTGAACGGTGAGATCCGCTCGGCCTTCTCCATGAGCGAGCCCACCGGCGGCTCCGACCCCCTCACCTTCACCACGCGGGCGGTGCTGGAAGGCGACGAGTGGGTGATCAACGGCGAGAAGTGGTTCTCCACCAACGCCAAGTACGCCAAGGTCCTGGTGCTCTACGCGATCACCGATCCAGACGCGAAGGACCCCTACCGGCGCACCTCGATCTTCCTCGTGCCCACCGACACGCCCGGCGTCGAGATCGTCCGCAACGTGGCCGTGGGCGCGGGCGGCGAGGTGGGCGGCGGCAACGAGGCCTATGTCCGCTACACCAACGTGCGCCTGCCCTATGACGCCCTGCTGGGCGACCGCGGCGCGGCGTTCGTGATCGCCCAGGTGCGGCTGGGCGGCGGGCGCGTGCACCACGCCATGCGCACCGTCGGCGCCTGCCGCCACGCCCTGGACCTGATGTGCCAGCGCGCCGTCTCGCGCACCACCCGAGAGGGCCGCCTCTCGGACCTGCAGATGGTGCAGGACCAGATCGCTGAGTCCTGGATCGCCGTGGAGAGCTTCCGCCTCCTGGTGCTGCGCACCGCCTGGCTCATCGACAAGCACAAGGACTACCAGAAGGTCCGCAAGGACATCGCGGCCATCAAGGTGGCGATGCCGAAGGTCTATCACGACGTGGCGGCCAAGGCGGCGCACCTGCATGGCGCGCTGGGCGTCTCCAACGAGATGCCGTTCATGCGGATGGTCACCTCGGCCCTGGTCATGGGCATCGCCGACGGCCCCACCGAGGTGCACAAGGTCACCTTGGCCAAGCAGATCCTCAAGGATTACCAGCCCGACAACGACCTCTTCCCCAGCTACCACATCCCCAAGCTGCAGGAGGAGGCCAGGAAGCGGTTCGGCAAGGAGCTGGCTGAGATCCGCGACCATTACGCCGCGCGGCGGACCGAACGGGCGTGATCCCCGCGCCGCCGCTTCCGCCAGCCGAAGGCATCACCCGTTCGGTTGCGGTGGCCCCGCCGCCGGTCTTGAATTGCGCCCTCAGGTTCGAGGGAGACGGGACCCATGCCCCGCGTCGCTGTGGTCACCGGCGCCAATCAGGGATTGGGTCTGGCGCTCGTCGAGCGGCTTTGCCGCGACCTTGAAGAGGGGGGCCATGTGTACCTGACGGCCCGCGACCCGGCGAAGGGCGCGGGCGCCTGCGCCCAGCTCCGGGAAAAGGGACTGACGCCGGAGTTTCTGCAACTCGACGTGACCGAGCCGGAAAGCGTGGCGGCGTGCGCCGAGGCGCTGAACGAGCGTCGCGGTGGGGTCGACATCCTGATCTCCAACGCGGCGGCCCGGATCGGTCGCGACCGGCCCCAGGCCGATCAGGTCGAAGACTTCATCGCCACCAACAACCTCGGGACAACCCGCGTCCTGACCGCGTTCGAGCCCCTGCTTCGGCCCGGCGCGCACGTCGTCGTCGTGGCCAGCAGCTTCGGTGTCCTGCGCCAGCTGCCGACCCGACTTCATCCCCGGTTCGACGGGCCGGACCTGACGCTGGCCGACATCGATCGGACGATGACCGGGTACGTCCAGGCCGTGCGCACCGGCCGCGCGGCCATGGAAGGGTGGCCCGACTGGGTCAACGTCCCCTCGAAGGTCGGCCAGGTGGCCAGCATGCGCATCTTCGCCAGAAGCTTGGCCGGCGATGGTCGCGGTGTCGTCGTCAATGCCTGTTGCCCCGGCCTGGTGGACACCGACGCCTCCCGCCCCTGGTTCGAGGACATGTCCCGGGCGCAGTCGCCGCTGGCGGCGGCCGAGGACGTGGTGTGGCTTGTAAACACGCCGACGCCCGAGAGCGGACCTGTCGGAGAACTTGTCCAGCACAGGCGTGTCCTGGCCTGGCTCTAGGTCGGTCGTTCGATGCTACAGAACCGAAATGCCTTGATTTCCCTAGGTGAACAAAGCTCGACATGATCGAACCCGACCGTGATGACGCCTACCGTGGAGTGAACCTTTGACCAACGTCTGGCCTGTCATGTCCATCGCCGAGGCGCACGCCAAGCTGACAGCGCCGGGCGCACCGTTCGAAATCGAGGAGAAGGTGATCCGGGGCGTGCCGACCCGCACCTGGAAGAACGCCCCGCCCACCCTGCGCGACGTGTTCCTGAACGGTCGGCGGTTCGCCGAGCGCGAGTTCCTGGTCTACGAGGACGACCGGGCTACCTTCGACAGCTTCGCCCGCGCCACCCTGACCCTCGCGCACCGCCTCCAGGCCGACGGGGTGAAGAAGGGCGACCGCGTCGCCGTGATCATGCGCAACCTGCCGGAATGGGCGGTCTGCTTCTGGGCCGGCCAGCTGGTGGGCGCCATCGTCACGCCCCTGAACGCCTGGTGGACCGGCGCGGAGCTGGAGTACGGCCTGGCCGATTCCGGGACCAAGGTCGCCTTCGTGGACGACGAGCGCCTGGACCGCATCGCCGAGTTCCTGGACGAGCTGCCGGACCTTCAGAAGGTCTATGTGACCCGCCACGTGGCCGATGGCTTGCCGCCGAAAACCCAGCGGCTGGGGGACGTCATCGGCGTCGTCAACGCCTGGGGCGAACTGGCCGAGCTGCCCCTGCCGGACGTGCCGCTCGGCCCCGAGGACGACGCCACCATCCTCTACACCTCCGGGACCACCGGCCGCCCCAAGGGCGCGCTGGGCACGCACCGGAACATGACGTCCAATATCGGCGCGGGTGGCATCTCGGCGGCGCGCAACTTCCTGCGGGCCGGCGAGCCGCTGCCCGAACTGGACGCCACCAAGCTGCCGCAGCGGGTGACCCTGCTGGTGGTGCCGATGTTCCACGCCACCGGCCTGTCGGCGACCCTGGGCCCGACGCTGAACTCGGGCGGCAAGATCGTGCTGATGCGCCGCTGGGACGCCGAGCCGGCCATGAAGCTGATCGAGCGGGAGAAGGTCAGCTCGACCGGCGGCGTGCCGACCATCGCCTGGCAGCTGATCGAGCACCCGGCGCGGGCGAAGTACGACCTGTCGTCGCTGCTGGCGGTGACCTATGGCGGGGCGCCCTCGGCGCCCGAGCTGGTGCGCAAGATCGCCGAGGTGTTCCCAGGCTCGCAGCCCGGCAACGGCTGGGGCATGACGGAGACCACCGCCACCTTCACCAGCCACATGGGCATGGACTACCTGAACCGCCCCGACAGCGCCGGCCCGGCCGCGCCGGTGGGCGAAATGCAGGTCCGCGACCCCGCCGATGGCAAGACGGTGCTGCCGGCGGGCTCGGTGGGCGAGCTGTGGGTCAAGGGGCCCCAGGTTGTGAAGCTCTACTGGAACAAGCCGGAGGCCACGGCCGAGACCTTCCAGGACGGCTGGCTGCGCACCGGCGACCTGGCGCGGATCGACGACGAAGGCTTCCTGTTCATCATCGACCGGGCCAAGGACATGCTGATCCGCGGCGGCGAGAACATCTACT
>NZ_LSJI01000274.1 GCF_001557235.1 Phenylobacterium sp. CCH9-H3
ACCGGGCCAAGGACATGCTGATCCGCGGCGGCGAGAACATCTACTGCGTCGAGGTCGAGAACGTCCTCTACGACCACCCCGCGGTCATGGATGCAGCCGTGGTGGCTAAGCCGCACCGGATCCTGGGCGAGGAGCCCGCCGCCGTGGTGACGCTGAAGCCCGGCCACGAGGCCACCGAGGAAGAACTGCGCGCCCACGTCGCCGAGCGGCTCGCCGCCTTCAAGGTGCCGGTGGCGGTGAAGTTCTGGCACGAGACCCTGCCGCGCAACCCGAACGGCAAGATCCTGAAGAGCGAACTCAAGAAGCTCTTCGTAGAGGAGCCCGCCTGAGGACCCGCGCCGACCTTGCGCTCGTCGCCCGCGGCCTGTTCGAGAGCCGGGCCAAGGCGCGCGCGGCGATCGAGGCAGGCGGGGTGACGGCGGACGGCCGACCGGTCGCCAAGGCGTCCGAACCGATCGAGGACACGGCGGTCGTCGAGGCTGTCGCGGCCCATCCGTGGGTCGGACGCGGCGCCCTGAAGCTACTCCATGCCCTGGACCTCTGGCCCGTGGCCATCAAAGGACGCGTGGTGCTGGACATTGGGGCCTCGACCGGCGGCTTCACCGAAGTCTGCCTGAGCCGCGGCGCGGCCCGGGTCTATGCGGTCGACGTGGGGCGAGGGCAGCTCCATCCCAGGATCGTCGCCGCCCCCCGCGTGGTCAGCCTGGAGGCCACCGACGCGCGCGATCTGACGCCGGCCCTGATCCCGGAGCCGCCGGGTCTGATCGTCACGGACGTCAGCTTCATCTCGCTGGAGAAAGCGCTGCCGGCCACACTGGCCCTGGCGGGGGCGGGGGCCGATCTGATCGCGCTGGTGAAGCCGCAGTTCGAGGTCGGTCGCGAGCACGTGGGCAAAGGCGGCGTTGTCACCGACCCGGCGGCGCGGTCGCGGGCCCTGGACGCCGTCCGGGCGTTCGTCGAGGAGCAGGGCTGGCGCGTCCGCGAGGTCGCCGACAGCCCGATCACGGGCGGCGACGGCAACCGGGAATTCCTGCTCTGGGCCGTCCGACCATAGAAAAAGGGCCGCCCCGATACGCAGGCGGCCCAGTCAGACACTCGACTTGGAGAGCGTTCAGTCCACGACGGCGTACTTGCCGCTGGCATCGCGGCAGACGCGGACGAAGCGGGTCTGGGTGCGCCCGTCGGGCATGTAGATGGGGCTCTCGGCCAGGGTGCAGCCGTCCGGCTCGGCGGGCCGCTCGGCGGCGCGATAGCGCTCGACCGGCTCCTCGCGCCAGGCGTCCTCGCGGGCCTGCGCCGCGGCGGAGTCGGCATAGGCGTCGCGGTCGTAGTAGCTGCCGTTCGACGCGGCGGGCGGCGGCGGGGGCGGGGCGTTGTCGTAATAGCTGCTGGGCGACACGCAGGCCGCGCTCTTGTTGCCCACGACGCCGCCGATCACCGCGCCGAGCAGGCCGCCCAGCAGGGCGCCTTCCGTGCGGGCGTTGCGCGCCGCGGCATTGGAGCCGATCACCGCACCCGCGCCGCCGCCCAGCACCGCCCCGACCGTGCCGCGCTGGGTCTGATCGCGCTTGCAGGCGTCGTAGTAGTAGCCGGTGGTGGTGCGGGTGGTGTACGGACCCGCGGGTTGGGCCAGCGTCGGAGCGCACGCGCCCAGCGCGATCACGCCGGCGAGCGCGGCGGCTGCGGCCTTGGCGATGGTGACCTGCGTGGACATTCGGTATCCCTCGATTTCGATGCTCTCGGCCGCACTACGGCGACGCTTTCCGGCAAGATGCCGGCGCGAACCTGAACGGCCGTTGAGAATCTCGTTCATGTTCGTTCATTTCCACTTAACCACGCGGCCCGCCACGGTGGCCCGATGAGGTATCCCAAGCGCCGTCCTGCCGGCCGCCCCGACCCGCGTCCCGCGCCTGGTCCGCCGGTCGAGCTCACCATCGAAAGCGTGGGCGGGGAGGGCGATGGCGTCGCGGCCGGCCCGATCTTCGTGCCCTTCACCCTGCCGGGCGAGCGGGTGCGCGCTAAGGGGTCCGGCGAGCGGCGCGACCTCCTGGAGGTCCTGGAGCCCAGCGCGGAGCGGGTCGCGCCGCCCTGTCCTCATTTCTTCGCCTGCGGCGGCTGCGCGCTGCAGCACTGGGATCATGCCCCCTATCTTGCCTGGAAGGTGGCGCGGCTTGTCGGCACCCTCGCCCGCGAGCGGATAGAGACGGAAATCCTGGCGCCTTTCGCCGCCGGCCCGGGCACACGGCGGCGCGTCGCGCTGCACGCCCGCAAGGGCAGCCGGGACGCCGCCCGCCTCGGCTACAAGGCCCGCAAGTCCTGGGATCTGGTGGACATCGCCGTCTGCCCGATCGCCGATCCCGCGATCCAGGCGGCGATCCCGGCCCTGAAGCGGTTGGCCGCGCCGCTGTTCGAGCATCCGAAGTCGGCGCCCACCCTGCACGTCACCCTGACCGACACCGGCCTCGACATCGACATCACCGGCGTCGAGGCCAGGAGCGGGGGCCTATCCGCGGACGCGCGCATGCAACTGGCCGAGCGTGCCGCGGAGGCCGACTTCGCCCGCGTCACCTTGGCCGGCGAGATGGCCTATATGGCGCGCATGCCCCAGGTGCGATTGGGGCCGGCCCGGGTCGGGTTGCCGCCGGGCAGCTTCCTGCAGGCCACCCCCGGCGCGGAGGCCGCGATGGCCGCGTTCGTGGCCCAGGCCGGGGCCGGCGCCCATAGGATCGCAGACCTCTACTGCGGGGTGGGGACCTTCACCTTCCGGCTGGCCGAGATCGCGCCCGTTCATGCGGCGGACTTTTCCGCGGCTGCGGTGGCGGCCCTGACCGCGGGTCTCGCCTCCGCGCCTGGCCTGAAGGGCGTCACCACTGAGGCCCGCGACCTGGCGCGCCGCCCGTTGCTGGCCCACGACCTGCGGCACATCGACGTCGCGGTCTTCGACCCGCCCCGCGCCGGCGCCGCCGAACAGACCGCTGAGCTGGCCGCTTCGAACGTCGCGCGCGTCATCGGCGTCTCCTGCAACCCCGCGACCTTCGTCCGCGACGCCCGCGTTCTGCTGGATGCCGGGTTCACCCTCGAGCGCGTCCTGCCTGTCGACCAGTTCCTGTGGTCGCCGCACGTCGAGTTGGTGGGGGTGTTCAGGAGGTAGGGGACCTTGCCGAAGGCAGAGCATGCGGATCACTCTGCAAACAGGTCCATCTGGCCGCCGCGCTGAGGCGGCACGCGGAACCGGCTTGCGTCGAGGGAGCCCCAGCCGACGTCCAGGCCGTACCGCTTCTTGGCCGCGGCGAAGCGTGCGGCCATGAGAGCGGCGAGGGGACCTTCGCCCTTCATGCGGCTGCCCCACTGCGCGTCGTAGTCCTTGCCGCCCCGCATCTGGCGCACCAGCGACATCACCCGGCGGGCGCGGTCCGGGTGGTCGGTCTCCAGCCACTCGCGGAACAGATCCTTGATCTCCAGCGGCAGGCGCAGCGCCACATAGCCGGCGCCGGATGCGCCCGCCTCGGCCGCCCGCTCAAGCACGGCCTCCATCTCATGGTCGTTGAGGGCCGGAATGCAGGGGGCGAACATCACCGTTACGGGCACGCCCGCCTGCGTCAGCCGCCGCACGGCATCGATCCGTTTTTCCGGCGTCGCGGCGCGGGGTTCCATGGAGCGGGCGAGCCGGCGGTCGAGGCTGGTGATGGAGACCGCCACCCGCGTCAGGTTCATCGCCGCCGCTTCGGCGAGCAGATCGAGATCCCGCACGATCAGCGCCGACTTCGTGATCACCGAGAACGGGTGGCGGAAGCGGACCAGCACCTCGATGACCCCCCGCGTGATGCGCAGCCTGCGTTCCTGCGGTTGATAGGGGTCGGTGTTGCCGCCGATATGGATCAGCTCCGGCACATAGCGCGGCTTCGACAGCTCCTTCTCCAGCAGCTGGGCGGCGTACGGCTTGAAGAAGAGCTTGGACTCGAAGTCGAGCCCCGGCGACAGGCCCATGTAGGCGTGCGCGGGGCGCGCGTAGCAGTAGATGCAGCCGTGCTCGCAACCCCGGTAAGGATTGATGGAGGCCGAGAAGCCGACGTCAGGGCTGTCGTTCCGGCTGATGATGACCCGGGCCCTTTCGGCGGTCACCGTCGTGTCGAGCTGCCCGGGTGCGGGATCGTCGATCGACCAGCCGTCGTCGAAGTCCTCGCGCTGCTGAGCTTCGTAGCGGCCGCTAGCGTTGGAACGAGCGCCGCGGCCGCGCGGGGCCTTGGGGATCTGGGAGGTGAAACCGGAGGACACCGGCCGATCCTAGGTGTGCAGAAAGAACAAAACAAGAACTATTGACCGACGAGGGGGAAGCAAGCTCTGTCGGGGCATGCTTTCGGTGATCATCGACGCGCGGACCGGGGCTGACGGCCTGCCCGGACTTCTGGCTCAGCTCACGGCGGGGGCCGTGGACGGTCTGGTGCGCCAGGTCTTGATCGTAGCCGCGGACGGCCAGCGGGGGATCGACGAGCTTTGCGAGGACATGGGGGCCGAGGCCAGCTCCACGATGGAGGCGGCCGCGGCGGCGTCGCGTTCCGATCGACTGCTGGTGCTGCCCGCCGATCTCCGCCTGCGGGACGGCTGGATCAAGGCGCTGGAGACCCATCTGGCGCGAGGCGGCGAGCCAGCTGTGGTGACGGGGTTTTCGGACGGGCGGCTTTTCGGCCGCCGTCCGTTCGGCGTCCTACTCGAACGCGATCGTCTGGAGGGTGGCCGCGGCGCCGACCTGAAGCGTCTCCGCCGCGATCTGGGGCTGCGGGCTCTTCGCGTTGGGTAGGTCGAGACGCACGTCGATGCGGCGCGCGCCGCCGGCCAGGGCGTCGAGAGTGCGGGGCTCCTCGCCGAACATCCGCTTGTAGGTCCAGTAGGCCGCCATGACCTTCTCGACGTAATTGCGGGTCTCCAACGCCGGCAGGCACTCGATGGTCAGCAGCGGATCGTCCTGGCCGACCATGGCGGTGGTCTTGAGCACCGCGCCCGGCCCGGCGTTGTAGGCGGCCACCACGTGCAGGATGTCGCCGCCCACGCCGCGGTCCATGAGGTAGCTCAGGTAGTCCTGGCCGGCCCGGAGGTTGGTGGCCGGGTTGAACAGCACCTTGGGCCGCTTGCGGTAGATGCTGTCGCCGGTGGCGAGCGCCGCCGAGGCGGGCATCAACTGCATCAAGCCCAGGGCGCCCACGGGCGAAACGGCCATGGGGTTGAATGCGCTTTCCTGGCGAACGATCGCGTACACCAGGGCCTTGTCCACGGTGAAGCCGTTGCGGGGCTCGAGCGGCGGGGTCTGATAGTCGCCCAAGGACAGATACTGCGGCTTCTGCGACCCGGGGCCGGCGGACGGGCCAAGCCCGCTAAGCATCGCGTTCCAGGCCTTGCGGTCGGCCCCGGTGCGGGCGAGGGCGAGGCCGGCGCGGAGTTCCTGGCGCGCCTCGTCCAGGCGCCCGATCTGAGCGAGGGCCGCGGCGCGATGGGCCCGGGGATCGTTCTCCAGCAGGCGCGTGGGCGGTGGTTCCGGGGCGCGGAACGAGGCCGGGATGAACTGCCCGGTCTGGGCGTCCGCCATGGTCATCTGGACCTGACGCTCGGCGATCATCCCGTAGAAGGTCTGCGGCGCCTGGGCGGCGAGCCGCAGGAAGGCGTTCGCCGTGGCGTTGTCGCCCAGCGCCACGGCCGAGCGGGCGGCCCAATAGGCGCCGGCGGCGCGCATCCACGGGTCGCTCTCGTCGTCGCGGGCCACCTGGGCGAAGTAGTCGTGCGCCTGACCATAGTCCTGCAGGCGCCAAGCGGAGAGGCCCGCAATCCAGCGCTCCCCCACGTTCACGGCAAGCTGGAAGGCCGTGCGGGCGTCGCCGGAGTAGAAGGCTTCGCGGGCGGGCCGGGTGATCTCGCTGCGCGTGGTGTCGACCAGCGCCACCTCGGGCGTCGGCAGGGGCACGGCGTCGGCGGGCCGGCGCTTTGCGGCCAGGGAGAAAACGCGGTCGGCCAGCGGCAGGTCGCGGAACTTGGCCAGCCAGCCCGACAGCTCCTCGAACGTGGCCTTGTGGGCGCTCGGGTGCATCAGGGCCCGAAAGGACAAGTAGCCGTCGAGGGAACGATCCTGGATCGTCGCCGCTTCCAGTTGCGCGCCGACGAAGTCGCCCTGGTCCACGGCCTGGAAGGCGGCGGCATAGGCGCGGGCGTCGGTGTCGGAGAGGGCCTTCGGCGATCCGGCCGCCGCAACAGAGCTGGCAACCGAGGCGGCGGCGACGAGGGACAATACCCCGACGCGCAGGCGCTGTTCGAGCGTCATGCCGTCTATATCCGCGGGCAGAACTAACGTCTGCTGAACGCGGACCCCTTTTTCTCTGAGTCCCAGATCGCGAAGCTAGAGGGGCCTTTCCGGGCGATCAAGCCTTTCGGAAAGCGTCAACAGATCGCTCCACGCCTTTTTCTTCGCACCGGGCTGCCGCAGCAGGAAGGCGGGGTGAAGCGTCGGCATGGCGGGCAATTCCATGGTCCCGTCGGCCGAACGCCATTCGAACCATCGCCCGCGCAGCGACAGAATACCCTCCTCGCGCTTCAGGACCGACTTGGCCGACGCCCCGCCGGCGAGGAGCAGCATCCGGGGCTGGACCAGCTGGACGATGCGCTCGAGGAAGGGGGCGCAGGCGGCCTGTTCCGCTGGCGTCGGCGTCCGGTTGCCCGGGGGGCGCCAGAAGACGGTGTTGGTGATCAGGACCCGGTCGGTGAGGCCCGCCGCGGCCAGCATCCGGTCCAGAAGCTTGCCCGCGCGGCCCACGAACGGTTCCCCGCGGGCGTCTTCGTCCGCCCCGGGGCCTTCGCCGATGACCAGCAGCGGCGCCTTGGGATCGCCCCGGTAGACCACAGCCTTGGTGGCGGCGCCCTCGAAGCGCAGGGGACAGCCCTCGAAAGCCGAGATGGCGGCGACCAGGGCGTCGAGGTCCGCCGCGCCGGCCGCGAGCTGCCGGGCCTGGGCGACGGCGCCGGAAATATCGGCCTGGCCGCCGAAGGCCCGGGGCGCGGGGACTGCGGCGAGGGGTGCGACCGGCGCCGCGGGGCGCACCGGCGGCAGGATCTTGCCCGCCTCGATCCGGTCGACGGCCTCGTCCAGCAGCATGGCGTCGACGCCCGCGTCCGCCCAGAAGGCGAGCAGGCTTTCGGCGACGGCGGCGTCGAAGGGTTCGGCGGTGGCCGGCATTCCCTGGGTTCACTCCGGATCGGGCTTGCGCCACTCTTGGCGCGTCGGCGCGGGCTTGTCAGCCCGGAATGGGGAGAACGGACGCGATGGCGAGGGTCGCCTGGCTTGTGGCAGCCTGCCTGCTGGCCGCCGCCCCCGCCGCAGCCCAGCCGGCGCGCGAGCATCGCGAAATGGTCGCCGAGTTGGGCGGGACCTATCTCGGCCCGCAGGCGGACTATGTGCAGCGGGTCGGCGAGCGGATGGCGCAGGCGGCGGGGATGCGCCAGCGCTGCATCTTCACGGTAGTGAACTCCGAGGTCGTCAACGCCTTCACCGCGCCGCCCGGCTGCTACGTCTACGTGACGCGCGGGCTGCTCAGCATCGTGAACTCCGAGGCGGAGCTGGCGGCGGTGCTGGGCCACGAGCTGGGCCACGTGGCCGCCAACCACGCGATTCGTCAGCAGAACGCCGAAACCATGGGCAGCCTCGCCGCCGCCCTGCTGGGCGTCGCCACCAAGTCCGACCTCGCCGGCAAGGTGGCCGGCCGCGTCGCCAAGCTGGGCGCGCTCGGCTATTCGCGGAACCAGGAGTACGAGGCGGACAGTCTGGCTCTGACCTACCTGCCGGCGGCGGGCTATGCGCCGGAGGGGCTCACGCGCGTCCTGGACGATCTGCAGCGGGAAGGCGCCTTCACCGCGCGCGAGACAGGGCAGCCGGAGGGTGGCATGGCGCCTTGGGCCAGCACCCATCCCCTGACCTCGGACCGGATCCGCCGCGCCAGCGCCCAGGCCGCCAAGACGCCTCCGCAGGCGGAGCTGACGCTGGACGAGGCCAGCTACCTCGCCGCCATCGACGGCCTGCCCTACGGGGAGGCGGGGGCGCAGGCCTACGTCCGGGGCGGCAGCTACATCCATCCGCAACTCGGCATCCGCTTCGATGCGCCGCGTGGCTTCCAGTTGGCCAACGAGCCCCAGGCGGTGCGGGTGAGCGGGCCGGGCGGGACCCTGGCCGAGTTCACCGGCGGGCGCGCCACGCCGAAGCAGCTGGAAGACTATGCCCTGGACGTGCTGCGCGGCGTCGTACGCAACGGCCGCCACCAGGTGGGGCAGGCCCAGCACACGAAGATCAACGGCCTGGACGCGGTGGTCCTGCCGGCGCGGGCGACGTCGGCGGGGCGGCCCGTCGACCTGACGGTGGTGGCCTATTCCCTGGGGCGCGACGAGGCCTACAGCTTCGTCGCCATGACGCCGGCCGGTCAGGCCGGCCTGTTCGACCCGATGTTCGACTCCTTCCGCCGCCTGTCGGACCGCGAGGTCGAAGCGATCTCCGGACGCCGTATCGCCGTCGTCGAGGTGCGCCCCGGCGACACGGCCGAGTCCATGGTGGCCCGGATGGCGCCGGACCGGGACCGGATGGACCGCTTCCTGATGCTGAACGCCCTGGAACCGGGCCAGCCGCTGCGGCCGGGAACCCAGGTGAAACTGGTCATCGAGGGCCGCCCTTGAGCACCCGGTACGGGTTCGCCCTTGACCGCCCCGCCGTGACCTCCCGATAAGACCCCTTCATAACGCGAGCATCGGACGGCGAGGGGGCCGGCGGTGACGGACCAAAGGGGAACGCGATGAGCGAAGACGTCGGCCAGTCGATCCAGCGGGAAGCGATGGAGTATGACGTCGTCATCGTCGGCGCCGGGCCTTCGGGCCTGGCCGCGGCGATCCGCCTGAAGCAGCTCGACGCGAACCTGACCGTGGCGGTGCTGGAGAAGGGCGCCGAGGTCGGCGCGCACATCCTATCGGGCGCCGTGATCGACCCCAGGGGCCTTTCCGAGCTGCTGCCCAACTGGAAGGAGCTGGGCGCCCCGTTGGAGACCCCGGTCACCAAGGACGTGTTCCTGCTGCTGGGGCCCCAAGGCAGCCTGGAACTGCCCATGTGGGCCATGCCGCCGTTCATGGACAACCACGGCAACTACATCGCCTCGCTGGGCAACGTCTGCCGCTGGCTGGCGGGGCAGGCCGAGGGCCTGGGCGTCGAGATCTATCCCGGCATGGCCGCTTCGGCGCCGGTGTTCGAGGGCGACAAGCTGGTGGGCGTGGTCGCCGGCGAGTTCGGCTTCGGCAAGGATGGCAAACCCGGTCCGAACTACGAGCCCGGGATGGAGCTGCGCGGCAAGTACGTGTTCATCGGCGAGGGCGTCCGCGGCTCGCTGGCCAAGGTGCTGAAGGCCAAGTACGGCCTCGGGAAGGACGCCGACAAGGAGAAGTACGGCATCGGCATCAAGGAGCTGTGGCAGGTTCCGGACGCGGTGTTCACGCCGGGCCTCGTGCAGCACACGACGGGCTGGCCCCTGGACGACAAGACCGGCGGCGGCAGCTTCCTCTATCACTTCGGCGACAACTACGTGGCGATCGGCTTCGTCACCCACCTGAACTACAAGAACCCCTGGCTCTCGCCTTTCGACGAGTTCCAGCGTTTCAAGCACCACCCGGAGGTGGCCAAGTACCTGGAGGGCGGCAAGCGCATCGCCTACGGCGCCCGCGCGATCAGCGAGGGCGGCCTGCAATCGATCCCGAAGCTGTATTTCCCGGGCGGCGTCCTGCTGGGCGACAGCGCCGGCTTCGTGAACGTGCCGCGGATCAAGGGCAGCCATGCCGCCATCAAGAGCGGCGTCATGGCCGCCGAGGCCGCCTTCCACGCCATCCAGGCGGGCCGGGCGGGCGATGAACTGGTCGAGTACAAGGCGGCCTTCGACGGGTCGTGGCTCAAGAAGGAGCTGAACGTCGTCCGGAACGCCAAGCCGATGCTGTCGAAGTTCGGCACGGCCATCGGCGGCGCCGTCTCCATGTTCGACATGTGGACCACGCACCTCCTGGGCGGCTTCTCGTTCTTCGGCACCCTGAAGCACGGCAAGAGCGACGCGGAATCCACGGGGAACGCCAAGGACTACAAGCCCATCGTCTATCCGAAGCCGGATGGCGTGCTGAGCTTCGACAAGCTGTCCAGCGTGTTCCTCTCGTCGACCAACCATGACGAGGCCCAGCCGGCGCACCTGAAGCTGCGCGACCCCTCGATCCCGATCTCGGTGAACCTGCCCAAGTACGGCGAGCCGGCGCGGCTGTACTGCCCGGCGGGCGTCTACGAGGTGCTGTACGACGAAGCCGGCCAGAACCCGAAGTTCCAGATCAACTTCCAGAACTGCGTCCACTGCAAGACCTGCGACATCAAGGATCCGTCGCAGAACATCGACTGGACGACGCCGCAGGGCGGGGACGGGCCGAACTACCCGAACATGTAGTGGCCATTTTTCCCGTGTGACGATGGGGCGCTTGCGGCGGAGCCTCCGCGCGCCCAGAGTCTGACCATGCTTCGTACCCTGTTGCTCGCCTGCGCCGCCCCCCTCGTCCTGCTCGGAGGCTGCGCCAGCGCCGTCCCCAAGACCGAGGATGCGGTTCTCGGCGCCCCGATCGCCGCCGACAGCGCCTATGGCATGTTCCTGGCGGGCAGCGCGGCGCTCCAGGAGGGACGGAACGGCGACGCCGCGCGGTTCCTCGAACTGGCCCGCAGCCAGAGCGGCGACGATCCCGCGGTGGCCGAGCGCGCCTTCACCGCGGCGTTGATGGCCGGGGATATCCAAAAGGCGGCGTTGCTGGCCCCTGACGGGCCCACGGCCTCCGAGCCCGGCAAGCGCCTCGGCCGGCTGGTCAAGGTCGTGGCGGCTATCGGCGAGGGCAAGGGCAAGGTCGCGAAGGCCGAGCTGTCGAACGACGGGATCGGCTTCCCCCACCGCGCCGCAGCCGCGCTCCTGGGGCCGTGGGTGTCCGCCTCGGTCGGCGATACCGAAGGCTCCACCGTGCGGCCGCAGCTCCGGGGCGACGCGGGTGTCGACTATTTCGGCCAGATCGGCCAGGCGCACCTGTTCGAACGCGCCCGCCGCTACGACGAGGCCGAGACCGATTTCAAGGCGGTCACTGCCAGCGAGAATCCTAGCGAAATCGCCGTGCTGGCGTACGGCGGCTTCCTGGAGCGTCGCAACCGCCGGCCCGAGGCCCTGGCCCTCTATGACGCGGCGCTGAGGCGCAATCCCTCGAACCTCAGCCTCAAGGCGGCCCGGGCCCGCGCCGGCGGAAACCGCGCCGCCCCGCCGATGCCGACCCTCAAGGAAGGCGCCGCCTTCGCCCTGCTGGCGCCGGCCGCCACCATGATCAGCGCCAAGCAGGAATCCATCGGCCTGGCCTATCTGCGCCTGTCCCTGTCGCTGGATCCGCAGCGCAACGACGCCTGGCTGATGCTGGGCGACCTGCTGCAGCAGAACGGCGACGTCGAAGGCGCGCGCCTGGCCTATTCCAAGCCCAAGCCCACCTCGGCCGAATTCCCGGCGGCGCAGGCCAAGCTGGCCTGGAGCTACCAAAGCGCGGGCGACAAGGAGGGGGCGCTGCGGCTGGCCCGCGCCGGCGCGGCCACGGGCGACACCGAGGCGCGGACGACCCTGTCCGACCTGCTCCGCGCCAACGAGCAATATCCCGAGGCGATCGAGATCCTGAACGGCCTGATCGCCGAGGCCAAGGCGCCGGATTGGCAGCTTCACTATGCGCGCGGCCAGGCGTTCGAGCGGTCGGGCAGGTGGAAGGAAGCCGAGGCCGACCTCGCCCTCGCGTTGAAACTGCGGCCGGACGAGCCCGAACTGCTCAACTACCTGGGCTATGCCTGGATCGACCGCGGCGAGCGGCTGCAGGAAGCCATGGGCATGGTCGAGCGGGCCGTGGCGTCCAACCCGCGCTCGGGCGCCATCGTCGACAGCCTGGGCTGGGCGCACTACCGCCTCGGCGACTACAAAAAGGCGGTCGAGGTGCTGGAGCAGGCCGTCGAGCTGGAGGCGGGCGACCCCGAAATCAACAACCACCTGGGGGACGCCTACTGGATGGTCGGCCGCAAGGACGAGGCGGTCTTCCAGTGGCGGCGCGTCCTGACCCTGAAACCCGACGACAAGATCAAGGGCGACGCGGAAAAGAAGCTGGCCTCGGGCCTGGGCCCGCAGCCGAAACTCGCCGGGCAATAGGATGCCCGCGCGCCTCGCGCCGGCGAAGGTCAATCTGTTCCTTCACGTGGGCGCGCCGACCGCCGACGGCTATCATCCCATCTGCAGCCTGATGGTCTTCGCCGATGTGGGCGATCGGGTGTCGATGGAGTTGGGCGAGGGCCGCCTGACCGCCAGCGGCCCGTTTGCCGCAGGCCTGGGGCGAGAGTCGGACAACCTCATCATCCGCGCCGTGCGCGCCTTCGTGGCGGAACTGGGCCGGCCGATGGCGGAGCTTTCGTTCGGCCTCGACAAGCGCCTGCCCATCGCCAGTGGCCTAGGCGGCGGCTCCAGCGATGCGGGCGCCGCCCTGCGGCTGATCCGGGAGGTATTCGCGCCCCAGGTCGATGACGCGCGGCTCGAAGCCGTGGCGGCGCGCCTGGGCGCCGACGGGGCCGCCTGCCTCTGGGGGCGACCTGTCCTGGCGCAGGGGCGGGGAGAGCAGCTGACACCCGCGCCCGGGCTTCCCATGCTGCACGGCGTGCTGGTCAACCCGGGCGTCCCGGTCTCGACGCCGGAGGTCTATCGCCGGCTGGACGCTGCGGGCGCCTTCGGCGACGTGACACCGCCGGTCATGCCCGAAGCTTTCGAGAGCCCGCAGGAGGTCGCCGCCTGGCTGGCGACGCAGGGCAACGACCTGGAGGCGCCGGCCGTGGCCGTGGCGCCCGAGATCGGGACCGTGCTGGACACGTTGCGTGACGAGCCGGAAGTGCTGCTGGCCAGGGTCTCGGGCTCCGGCGGGACCTGCTTCGCGCTGTGCATCGACGACATTGCGGCCGAGACCTTGGCCGAGCGGATCGAGGCCATGGCGCCCCATTGGTGGGTCGAGCGCTGCCGCCTTGGCGGTCCCTGGGAATAGCCGGAACGAAAACGGGGGCCCCGAAGGACCCCCGTCTCTACCCCACTGACGCCTGCCGGCCGTTCGGCGGCAGGCGTCTCTCCCCCGAGACTACGAGTGGTAGGCGCGTTCACCGTGCTCGACGATGTCCAGGCCCTCTTCTTCGGCTTCCGGCGAGGACCGCAGGCCGACCGTGTACTTGATGATGAAGAACACGATGCTGGAGGCCACCGCCGACCAGACCACCGCCACCAGCACAGCCTTAAGCTGGGTGATGAACTGGCCCATCATGCTGTAGCTGGCCAGCGCGTCGCAGGTGGAGATGTCGCCGTCCGCCGCGCAGGTCGTGTAGTCCACGATCCCCGCGCCGCCGAGGCTGGCCGAGACCAGGATGCCGGTGGCCAGGGCGCCGACGATGCCGCCGATGGCGTGGATGCCGAAGGCGTCCAGGCTGTCGTCGTACTTGAGGGCGTTCTTCACCACCGAGCAGAAGAAGACGCAGATCGGTGAGACCACGAGGCCCAGGATCAGGGCGCCCATCGGTCCCGCGAAGCCCGCGGCCGGGGTGACCGCGACCAGGCCGGCGACCAGGCCGGAGGCCATGCCCAGCAGAGAAGCCTTCTTACGCGTCACCCATTCGGTCATCGCCCAGGAGAAGCCCGCCGCCGCGGTGGCGACGAAGGTGTTGACCACCGCCAGCGCGGCATAGCCGTTGGCTTCCAGGTTGGAGCCGGCGTTGAAGCCGAACCAGCCCACCCACAGCAGGCCGGCGCCCACGAGGGTCAGGGTCAGCGAGTGCGGCTGCATCGGCTCGGACCGGTAGCCCTTGCGGGGGCCCAGGATCAGGGCGCCCATGAGGGCCGCGATGCCGGCGTTGATGTGAACCACGGTGCCGCCCGCGAAGTCGAGCGCGCCCCAGCCCCACAGCAGACCCGACTTCACCGGGTCGGTCGGGGCCGTCGCAATGCCGTCGGGGCCCGGCCACCACCAGACCATGTGGGCCATCGGATAGTAGGAGAGCAGCGGCCACAGGACAGCGAAGATCACGCAGGCGGCGAACTTCATCCGCTCGGCCACGCCGCCGAGCACCAGGCAGGCGGTGATCGCCGCGAAGGTCATCTGGAAGGCGATGAAGGTCAGTTCCGGAACGTAGATGCCGGTCGAGAAGGTCGCCGCGTTCGAAGCCGGCGTGACGTCCTTCAGGAACAGGCGGCCCGCGCCGCCGACGAAGGTGTCGAGACCGCCCCCGTCGGTGAACGCAAGGCTGTAGCCGTAGGTGACCCAGGCGATCATGCCGATCACGCAGACGGTGGCCGTCTGCATCAGCATCGACAGCATGTTCTTCTGGCGGACCAGGCCGCCGTAGAACAGCGCCAGGCCGGGGATGATCATCAGCAGTACGAGGACGGTGGAGACCATCATCCAGGTCGTGTCGCCCTTGTCGACCGTCTGGGCGGGCGCGGCCGGCGCCGCCGCTTCAGGAGCCGGCGCGGGGGCCGCGGCCTCAGGCGCCGCAGCCTCAGGCGCCGCAGGCTCGGGCGCGGCGGCGGCAGGAGCGGCGGCAGGCGCCGCGGCCTCCTGGGCGAGGGCAGGGGCCGCCAACGGCGCCCCGGCCATCACGGCGGCGAGCGCGAGCCCGGCCAGCCGCTGTTTTCCAAAGAATTTCATAAGCATGTGTCCCCTTGTCCCGTTAGAGCGCCGCGGCGCCCGTCTCGCCCGTCCGGATGCGCACGGCCTCCGAGACGTCGAGGACGAAGATCTTCCCGTCACCGATCTTGCCGGTCGCGGCCGCGGCCTTGATGGCCTCGACCGCCTTGCCCGCCGCCGCGTCGTCGACGACGGCCTCGAGCTTCACCTTGGGCAGGAAGTTGATCTGGTACTCCGCGCCCCGATAGATCTCGGTCTGGCCCTTCTGCCGGCCATATCCCTTGACCTCCGAGACCGTCAGACCCTCCACGCCGGCGCCGACGAGCGCTTCGCGCACGTCGTCCAGCTTGAACGGTTTGACGATCGCCATGATGAGTTTCATCCGCTCGCTCCCGCGTCCGGCCCTGAGGGCGGGCCCAACCCCTCTCGTTCGTTCGAAGACCCCGCGCCGTTATCCCCTTCGCGGTGGTCGCAGCGACGCTATGTCGGGGGGGCGCCGGGGGCTGACCGCTGGGATGACGCTTCGGTGAAGAAGGCCAAGCTCGCCTATTTTATGAGCGCCGAGCGCTTGCGGCGCCGGGAAAGTGAGCAATTATCCCCCTCGGGCGAGCGGAACCCAGGCTTGACCCACGCGCTGACGGTCGTAAATCCGGCGCCTTCGGGGCCTAGTCTCGGTGGGCGGTCAGCGTGGAACCGCCTGAACTCTCCCGCGTAAGTCACCACGGCCCGCCGATCGGGCCGCCGCAAACACAAGGATCGCTAATGTCGCCGACCCGCTTCTTCCTCGCCGCCGCCGCCGCCGCCGCCCTGAGCGCCGCGCCGTTCGCCGCCTCGGCCCAGACGCCGGCCGCCGCGCCAGTCGCCGTGCAGGGCGACCTCGTGGACACCCTGAAGCTGTCGGGCCAGTTCACGACCTTCGTGGGTGGGATCGATGCGACCAATCTCGCCGGCCTGCTGAAGACCAACAAGAACCTCACGGTCTTCGCCCCCACCGACGCCGCCTTCGCCGCCATGCCGGCCGACCAGCTGGCCAAGCTGAAGAGCGACAAGGCGGCGATGCAGAAGTTCGTCCTGCACCATGTGGTCAACGCGCCCGTGGACTCGAGCAAGATCAAGGGCGCCAAGGGGCCCGTCCCGTCGGGCGCGGGCGACACCATCCTGCTGGACGGTAGCGACGAGGGCGGCGCCCTCAAGGTGGACGGCGCCACGATCGTCCAGGCGGACCTGCGCACCGGCAGCGGCCTGCTGCACGTGGTGGACAAGGTGCTGGTTTCCGGCGAGGGCGCGGTCGAGCCGCCAGCCGCCAGCGCACCCGCGGCGGACGCCTCGGCCACCGCGCCCACCAGCTAAGGGCGGCAAAACCTTGGGCGGCGGCGGGAACCAACACCCGCCTGAGCCGTACAGCGTCAGCACGTCGAGGATGGGGCTTTGCATCGCGCCATCAACCGGAGTTCTGACGATGAAGATCGCCCTTTTCGCCACCGCAACGGCCGCCGTCGCCCTCCTGGGCGGCGCGGCCTTCGCTCAAGACCAGAACATGCCGAAGCCCCCGACCCCCGGGTCGGTGACAGGCGACTGGAACGGAGCCCACGCGCCCTCGGACGACAAGCAGTACACAGAGAAGGTGACCGTGCCTGTCGGCTCGACGGCCTCCACCGGCATCGCCGCGCCGCCGGTCGACACCGGCGTGACCGCCTCCGCCCCGCCGGCCGACGCCACCGCCTCGGCCGCGACCACGACGGCGCCGGCGGCGGGCAGCTACGCCCAGTCGGCCAGTGTCACGACCTCGACCGTCACCAATGGTCCGGTGCCCGACACGGCCGAGAACCGTGCGAAATACGGTCAACCGCTTTCGCGCGCCGGCAAGCGGACCGCTGCGCGGGGCAACTGAAACCACTCGGAAATCAGCCCTCCCTTGGGTTGAAGCGAAGGTCGGCGGGCCCTATGGTCCGCCGACTTTTTTTGCGCCTGCGAACGTACCGTCCCCAATGCCTGACCAACCTCTGTCTTTTCAGGGCCTTATCCTGAAACTCCATGACTATTGGAGCCGTCAGGGCTGCGCGATTCTGCAGCCGTACGACGTGGAGGTGGGGGCGGGGACCCTTTCGCCCATGACCGTACTGCGGACCTTGGGGCCGAAACCGTGGAAGGTGGCCTACGTTCAACCCTCCCGCCGGCCGGCCGACGGCCGCTATGGCGAGAACCCCAACCGGCTGCACCAGCACCATCAGTACCAGGTGATCCTGAAGCCCAACCCCGAGAACTTGCAGGAGCTCTACCTGGGCTGCCTCGAGGCCATCGGCATCGATCCGAAGGTGCACGACATCCGCTTCGTCGAGGATGACTGGGAAAACCCGACCGTGGGGGCGTGGGGGCTGGGTTGGGAGGTCTGGTGCGACGGGATGGAGATCACCCAGTACACCTACTTCCAGCAGGTGGGGGGCCTGGACGTCTTCCCCGTGGCCGGGGAACTCACCATCGGTCTGGAGCGGCTGAGCCTGTACCTCCAGAACAAGGACAACGTCTACGACCTGAAGTTCAACGACGAGTTCAGCTACGGCGACATCTATCTCGCCAACGAGCAGCAATTCTCGGCGTTCGAGCTGGAGGTCGCCGACGTCGCGACCCTGAAGCGCCAGTTCGAGGATATGGAGCGCGAGGTCCCGCGGATCGTCGCCACCAAGGGCCGCCAGGGCCAGTCGCTGGCGCTGCCCGCCTACGACCACGTTCTGAAGGCCAGCCACCTGTTCAACATCATGGACGCCCGCGGCGCGATCGCCGTGGCCGAACGCCAGAGCTACATCGGCCGCATCCGCGACCTCTGTAAGATGTGCGCCGAGGCGTGGGTCGCCGACCAGGGCGGGAACGCTTAAGCATGCCCCAGCTCCTGCTCGAACTGCTCTCCGAAGAAATCCCCGCGCGCATGCAAGCCGGCGCCGCGCGCGACCTGGAGCGCATGGCCCGCGAACGCCTCGCCGCCGAAGGTCTGCTGCCCGAGGCGCTGAAGACCTTCGCCGGCGCCCGCCGCCTGACCCTCGTGGCCGAGGGGCTGCCCGAGGCCCAGAAGGATCGCCATGAAGAGGTGAAGGGCCCTCGGACCAGCGCGCCGGAACAGGCCCTGGAGGGCTTCCTGCGCAAGAACGGCCTGGCGAAGACCGACCTGACGGATAGGGACGGGGTCTGGTACGCCCACATCCATCGCAAGGGTCGCCCGACGCCCGAGATCGTGGCGGAGATGGTCGAGGGGATCGTGCGCGACTTCCCCTGGCCGAAGTCGATGGTCTCCGGGGTCAGCAAGCTGCGCTGGGTGCGACCGCTGCGACGCGTTCTCTGCGTCTTCGATGGCGAGGTCGTGCCCTTCCACATCGAAGGCATTCCCAGCGGCGACACCACCCAGGGCCACCGGTTCATGGGCTCAGGCCAGTCGTTCAAGGCCAAGGACTTCGACGCCTACGCCGACAAGCTCGAGAAGCACTTCGTGGTGCTGGACGTCGAGGAGCGGAAATCCCGGATCCTCGAAGCCGCCAAGACGCTCTGCTTTGCCCGCAACCTGGAGCTCGTCGAGGACCAAGGCCTGTTGGACGAGGTGGCCGGCCTGGTGGAATGGCCCGTGCCCGTGCTGGGCGACATGGACCCCGCGTTTTTGGATCTGCCGGCCGAGGTGATCCGTACGTCGATGCGGGTGCACCAGCGCTACTTCGCTGTCCGCGATCCCCGCACGGGCAAGCTCGCGCCGCATTTCGTGACGGTGGCCAACATCGACGCCACCGACGGCGGCAAGACCATCGCCCTGGGCAACGCAAAGGTGCTGTCGGCCCGCCTGTCGGACGCGCGGTTCTTCTGGAACGAGGACCGCAAGGTTCGCCTGGAAGATCGCCTGGAGAAGCTGAAAGGCGTCACGTTCCACGCCAAGCTCGGCGCCATGTACGAGCGCGTCGAGCGGCTGGAGATGATGGCCGCCGCACTCGCGCCCCGGGTCGGCGCCGATCCCGCCAAGGCGACCCAGGCCGCGCGCCTGGCCAAGGCCGACCTCGGCACGGGCGTGGTCGGGGAGTTCCCCGAGCTGCAGGGGATCATGGGCGGCTACTACGCCGAGGCCGAGGGCCTGTCCCCCCTGGTGGCCGAGGCCATCCGCGACCATTACAAGCCCGCCGGCGCCAATGACGACGTGCCGGATCGCCCGGTGACCATGGCCGTCGCCCTCGCGGACAAGCTGGACACCCTGACGGCGTTCTTCGCCATCAACGAGAAGCCCACCGGCTCGCGCGACCCGTTCGCGCTGCGCCGCGCCGCCCTGGGCGTCATCCGGATCGTGCTGGGGTCGGAACTGCGCGTCCCCCTGCGCCAGGCGGTGGCCGACTGGTACCGGTCGCTGCGCTGCTTCGTGGACCCGGGCCGGGCGTTGTGGGTCTCGACGCCCAAGGTCACCGTGCACCTGGGCGCGGGCGGCCGGGCCAAGTCGCAGGAGTTCGAGGTCTATCTGCGCGAGTTCGACGAGGCGCTGCTGGGCGGCGGGCCGCAGGTCGTGGCCATGGACCGCGACGTCGACATCGTCTTCGACCGCCTGGAGCGCGAGAAGCCGACCGGCAAGGTGCTCTACGAGTTCCGTCCCTACGACGAGGTCTCGGACGAGATCGTGGCCTTCTTCGCCGACCGGCTGGAAGTCTGGCTGCGCGACCGCGGCCAGCGACACGACCTAGTGTCCGCCATCTTCGCCCTGGGCGACGACGACCTCGTCCGCATCGTGGCCCGGGTGAACGCCCTGGACGCCTTCCTCAAGACCGAGGATGGGGCGAACCTGCTGGCCGGCTACAAGCGCGCCGTGAACATCCTGAAGGCCGAAGAGAAGAAGGGGGCGCTGCCGGAGGGCGCACCCGCCCGGATGGCCTCGTCCTCGCCGGAGGAACTGGCGCTGATCGCCGCCGTCGCCGAGCTGGACGCCAAGCTGGATGCGGCGCTCGACTCCGAGGACTTCGCCGGCGCCATGCGCGAGCTTTCGAAGCTCCGCGCGCCGGTCGACGCCTTCTTCGACAAGGTGTTAGTAAATTCCACGGTATCCGAGGAACGCGACAACCGCCTCCGCCTTCTGGCGAAGGTTCGGGACGCCATGGGACAAGTGGCGGATTTCGCGCAGGTTACAGGCTAGCGAAGGGACTTCAGAGATGGCCGAGACGATGGTGAAGACGCGTTGGGTCTATGCCTTCGGCGGCGGGTCGGCCGACGGCGACGCCTCGATGAAGAACCTGCTGGGCGGCAAGGGCGCCAACCTGGCGGAGATGTCGTCGCTTGGCCTGCCGGTCCCCCCGGGCTTTACCATCACCACCGAGGCCTGCACCCATTACTACGCCAATGAGCGGGCCTATCCGGCCGGCCTGAAGGAACAGGTGGCCGAGGGCCTGAAGAAGGTCGAGGAACTCACCGGCAAGCGCTTTGGCGACGCGGCCAATCCGCTGCTGGTCTCGGTGCGTTCGGGCGCCCGGGCCTCGATGCCGGGGATGATGGACACCGTCCTGAACCTGGGTCTCAACGACGAGACCGTGGAGGGGCTGGCCAAGCTCTCCGGCGATCGCCGCTTCGCCTTCGACAGCTACCGCCGGTTCATCCAGATGTACTCGAATGTGGTCCTCGACCTGGACCACCACATGTTCGAGGAGATCCTCGACGACCATAAGGACCGGCTGGACGTCCACGTGGACACGGGCCTCACCGCCGAGAACTGGGAAGCGGTGGTCGCCGACTACAAGCGCGCCGTCGAGGACGAGCGCGGCGAGCCGTTCCCCCAGGACCCGAGCCAGCAGCTGTGGGGCGCCATCGGCGCCGTGTTCGCCAGCTGGATGAACGACCGGGCCAAGTTCTACCGCCGCATGCACGACATCCCCGAGAGCTGGGGCACGGCGGTGAACATCCAGTCGATGGTGTTCGGCAACATGGGCGACGGCTCGGCGACCGGCGTCGCCTTCACCCGCAACCCCTCGACGGGCGACAACCGCCTCTACGGCGAGTTCCTGATCAACGCCCAGGGCGAGGACGTGGTGGCGGGCATCCGCACGCCCCAGCCCCTGACCAAGGTGGCCCGGGAGGAGATGGGCGACATCAACCCCTCGATGGAGGAAGCGCTTCCCGAGGTGTTCGCCCAGTTCAAGGACGTGGTGGGCAAGCTGGAAACCCACTACCGCGACATGCAGGACATCGAGTTCACGGTCGAGCAGGGCCGGCTCTACATGCTGCAGACCCGCAACGGGAAGCGCACGGCCAAGGCGGCGCTGAAGGTGGCGGTGGATCTCGCCAACGAGGGCCTGATCAGCAAGTCCGAAGCCGTGATGCGGGTCGAGCCGGGCTCGCTGGACCAGCTGCTGCACCCGACCATCGATCCCGCCAGCCCGCGCGACGTGATCGCCACCGGCTTGCCGGCCTCGCCCGGCGCGGCCACCGGCAAGGTGGTGTTCACGGCGGAGGAGGCCGAGAAGCTGGGCGGCTCGGGCGAAGCGGTGATCCTGGTGCGCGAGGAAACCAGCCCGGAGGACATCCGCGGCATGGATGCGGCCCGCGGCATCGTCACCGCCCGCGGCGGCATGACCAGCCACGCGGCCGTGGTGGCCCGCGGCATGGGCCGTCCCTGCGTTTCCGGGGCCGGCGAGATCCACATCGACGCCAAGGCCCGCGAGTTCCGCGCCCGGGGCAAGACCATCCGCGAGTACGACATCGTCACCATCGATGGCTCGACCGGCGAGGTGCTGCAGGGCGCCGTGAAGATGATCGAGCCTGAGCTGTCGGGCGACTTCGCCGCCTTGATGGCCTGGGCCGACGAGGTGCGCCGGCTGAAGGTCCGCGCCAACGCCGAGACGGCGCTCGACGCCCAGACCGCCCGCCAGTTCGGCGCGGAGGGCATCGGCCTCTGCCGCACCGAGCACATGTTCTTCGACCCCGCGCGGATCGCGGCGGTGCGGGAGATGATCCTGGCCGACGACGTGGCCGGCCGGAAGGCGGCGCTGGCCAAGATCCTGCCCATGCAGCGTCAGGACTTCGTCGAGCTGTTCAAGATCATGGAGGGCCTGCCGGTCACCATCCGGCTGCTCGACCCGCCGCTGCACGAGTTCCTGCCCCACACCGAGGAGGACGTGCAGGCCGTGGCCGAGGCCACCGGCCTGGACGCCGCCAAGCTGCTGCGCCGGGCGCAGGAGATGCACGAGGTGAACCCCATGCTGGGCCACCGCGGCTGTCGCCTGGGCGTCTCGTACCCTGAGATCTATGAGATGCAGGTCCGGGCCATCATCGAGGCCGCCTGCGAGGTGGCCGCCGAGGGCCGCACGGCCCCGATCCCCGAGATCATGCATCCGCTCGTCGCCAAGGGCGAGGAGATGAAGTTCCTGCGCCAGCTGACGGACCGCACGGCCAAGGAAGTGCTGGCCGAAAAGGGCGTCGCCATCGAGTACATGGTCGGCACCATGGTCGAGCTGCCCCGCGCCGCCTTGCGCGCCGCGGACCTGGCCGAACACGCAGAGTTCTTCTCGTTCGGCACCAACGACCTGACGCAGACGACGTTCGGCATCAGCCGCGACGACTCCGGCCGGTTCCTGAACGCCTATATCGAGAAGGGCATCTTCGAGAAGGACCCCTTCGTCAGCCTGGATCAGGAAGGCGTCGGCGACCTGATCAGGATCGCTGCCGAACGGGGCCGCGCCGCGCGTCCCGGCGTCAAGCTGGGCATCTGCGGCGAGCATGGCGGCGACCCGGCCTCGATCCAGTTCTGCGAGAGCGTCGGCCTCGATTACGTCAGCTGCTCACCCTACCGGGTGCCGATCGCCCGCCTCGCGGCGGCCCAGGCGGCCATCGGTGAGCGCGAGAAGGATCGCTAGCGCAGTCGCAGTTGCTCCCCCGTCGGGGGAGCTCCCGCGGAGCGGGTGAGGGGGTCCGCTCAGGACGGCCCCCTTTTCTGCGTCCAACGTGCGAGGGTTCAGTTCCGCATTCTGAGCGGACCCCCTCCGGCGCTGCGCGCCACCTCCCCCAGCGGGGGGAGGAACTTTCCCTACCAGTTCCAGTCCTTCGCGCTCGCCCGGCAGCCGCCATCCTTCCAGCCCGTCCAGCCGCGGCCGCGCACCACCTGGCCGGGGCGCGCCGTGGTGGGCTCGCCGTTCGCCAGCGCGAGCTGACCGTTCACCACCACCTCGCTCACGCCGGTGGAGAACTGGTGCGGCTTCTCGAAGGTGGCGTGGTCCTGGATCGTCGCCGGGTCGAAGACCACCACATCGGCGTAGTTTCCGACCCTGAGCTGGCCGCGGTCGCGGAGGCCAAGATTATGCGCGGGCAGGGCCGCCAGCTTCCGGACCGCTTCGCTTAGGGTCAGCCGCTTCTCGTCCCGGACGTACTTCGCCAGCAGGCGCGAGAAGTTGCCGTAGGCGCGCGGGTGGGTGGACGACAGGGTGAAGGGATCCTCGGGCGCCTGCGCCTCGGCGTCCGAGCCGAAGCTCATGTAGGGCAGGGCGACCTGGCGGGCGACGTTGGCTTCCGACATCGAGAAATAGACCACCTGCACGCGGCTGCCGTCCTCGATCACCAGGTCGATGGCCGCGTCCTCGGGGCTGACGCCGCGATCCTTGGCCACCTGCGCCAAGGTCTTGCCGGTGAGCGGCTTCAGCTTCGGGTTCTTGAAGCCGACCAGCAGGGTGCCCTCGGCGCCCGCGCCGCGCTGGAGGTTCTCGAAGGTGGGCGAGCCGGAGCGCATCTCCTCGATCACCTTGGCCCGCGTGGCGGGGTCTTTCAGGCGCGAGATCCACGCCTCCACCCCGCCGGCCTGAACCCAGGTCGGCATGGCCGCATCCAGCCCTGTTGAGCTGGCCGGATAGGTATACATGTCGGTGGTGATCCGTAGGCCCGAGGCCCGCGCCGCCTCGATTTTTGCCAGGGCTGCGTCCAGCTTGTCCCAGTTGGCCCGGCCCGAGGCCTTCAGGTGGTAGATCTCGGCCGGCGCGCCGGAGCTGCGGGAGATCTCGATCAGCTCGTCGATGGCCTCGAGCAGCCGTGCGCCCTCCGAGCGCATGTGGCTGATGTACATGCCCCCGCAGCGGCCGGCCTCCGTGACCAGCGCCGTCAGCTCCGGCGTCTCGGCGAACGTGCCGGGGGCGTAGATCAGCGACGAGCCCACGCCTAGCGCCCCGTCTTCCATCGCCTTCACCACGATGGCCCGCATCTGCTGCAACTGCGCCGGCGTCGGGTCGATGTCGCCTTCGCCCAGCACGTTCACCCGCACGGTCGCGGCGCCCACGAACGAGGCGACGTTCACCGAGACGCCCTTGGTTTCCAGGAACCGCAGGTACTCGTCCAGCGTGGTCCAGGTGATCGGATACTTGATGTCGCCCTGTCGCTTGAGCTCCAGCGCCTTCATCTCCGGCGTCAACGGGCCCATGGACGAGCCTTCGCCCATCACCTGCAGGGTCACGCCCTGGCGCAGCTCGGACTGGGCGCGCCCGTCCTGGATCAGGCTGTCCGTCGACCAGGACAGCATGTTGACGAAGCCGGGCGCGACGGCCTTGCCCTTCGCGTCCACCACCGCCTTCGCCGTACCCGGGCAGGCGCCCACGCAGGCGATCCGTTCGCCCTTGACCGCCACGTCGCCGCGCAGGGGCGCGCCGCCGGTCCCGTCATAGATCTCGCCGCCCCGGATGATCAGGTCGTAGCGCGGCGCCGAGCCCGCCGGCGATGAGATCAGGGCTGCCGTAGCCGCCAACAGAACCAAGCGAAACTTCATTCGACCTATCCCACGTGTCATCCCGGTTTCGCGAAGCGAAGACCGGGACCCCGAGCGCCTGAATCGGATTGTGCGCACGGCGCCGGCGTCGCGCGCAACCAACTCTCGCCGAGATCGTGGTCCCGGTCTTCGCGTGCCGCGAAACCGGGATGACAATGGAGGGTGGGGCTATCGCTTCCTCACGAACACCGTCCCCGCCGAATACCCCGCCCCGAACGAGCAGATCAGGCCGGTCTCGCCCGCCTGGAAGTCGTCGCTGGCCTTGTGGAAGGCGATGATCGAGCCGGCCGAGGAGGTGTTGGCGTATTCGTCCAGGATGATGACGTTTTCGCCCGGCGCCGGCTCGTGTCCGAGGACGCGCTTGCCGATCATCTCGTTCATGTTGATGTTCGCCTGGTGCAGCCACAGGCGTTTGAGGCCGTGCGGGTCGATCCCCAGGTCGGCGGCGTGCTCCACGATCATCTCCGAGACCATCGGCACCACCTCGCGGAAGACCTTGCGGCCTTCCTGGACGAACAGCTTGTCCGGCGCGCCGATCCCTTCGGGGGCTGCGCGGTTCAGGAAGCCAAAGTTGTTGCGGATATTGTTCGAGAACTGGGTCTTCAGGCGCGTGCCCAGGATGTCCCAGCCGCCCGCGGCGTCCGCGGCCCGCTCGACGATCACCGCGGTCGCCACGTCGCCGAAGATGAAGTGGCTGTCGCGGTCGCGGAAGTTCAGGTGCCCGGAACAGATCTCCGGATTGACCATCAGCACGGCGCGGGCGCCGGAGGCCACGAAATCGGCGGCGGTCTTGATCCCGAAGGTGGCGGACGAGCAGGCGACGTTCATGTCGAAGGCGAAGCCCTCGATGCCCAGGGCCTGCTGCACCTCGATCGCCATCGCCGGATAGGCGCGCTGCATGTTCGAGGCGGCGCAGATCACCGCATCGATCCGGCCGACGTCCTTGCCCCAGCGGGCGATGGCTTCCCTTGCCGCCGCCACGGCGATCTCGGCCAGGACCGAGATCTGGTCGTTCGGCCGCTCGGCGATGTTGGGGGCCATGCGCTCGGGATCGATCAGGCCCGTCTTGTCCACCACGAAGCGGCTCTTGATGCCGGAAGCCTTCTCGATGAACTCGGCTGACGAGGGGGTCAGCGCCTGGACCTCGCCGGCGGCGATCGCATCGGCGTTCCGGGCGTTGAACCGCTCGACATAGGTGTTGAAGGTCTCGACCAGCTCGGCGTTCGAGAGGCTGTTCGGCGGCGTGTAGAGCCCCGTGGCGGCGATCACCGCGTCGGTCATTCGGTTTCCTTCCGGACTTTGGCCGCCTGATTACCACGCCCGTTGCCGGCGTCACGGGGCGATGTGGCCGCAAGGACACAGACACCGATTGAACAAACCTTCGCCAAAGAACCGTCCGGCCCGGGCCGCGTTTGGCGTCGATCCCTGATGGGACTGGGCGGGCTGTCCAGAACGAGTACGGAGTTCCTCCCCAAAATGAAAAAAGCTCTCATCGCCACGGCCTCTCTGGCCGCCATCGCTGTCGTTCCCGCTGCGGCCCAGGCCCAGATCGCGTCCACCGCCGAGGTGCCCACCGGTGTCTATGCCAACATCAACGCCGGGATCGCGGACGGCGGCCAGGCGGACCTTGGCGTGATCGGCGGCCGTCTCGGCTATCGCTTCAACAACTTCCTCGGCGTCGAGGGCGAACTCGCCACCGGCCTGAAGAGCGACACCGACACCATCGGCGGCGTGGACGTGAACACGAAGCTGAAGCACTCGGCCGCCGTCTACGGCGTGGGCTTCCTGCCGGTCGGCCCGAACACCGACCTCCTGGCCCGCGTCGGCTACGGCACGACCAAGCTGCGCGCCAAGGCCGCCGGCGTTTCGGCCTCCGATTCGGAGGAATCCTGGAACTTCGGCGTGGGCGCCCAGCACCACTTCGACGGAGTGAACGGCGTCCGCGTCGACTTCACCCGGCAGGAGTTCGAGAACGACGCCGGCCACGCCAACGTCTGGACCGTGGGCTACACGCGCCGGTTCTAGGCCTGAGGGCTTCGGGCGTCGGCGCGTTCCCAGTCCCTCCCAGGGACGTCGGCGCCTGAAGGAAGGCCGCTCCCCGCGAAGGAGCGGCCTTTTCCTTGACCGGGCGCGGCCGGACGCCCACGGTCTTCGAAACGAAGGTTTGGGAGGGACCGCGATGAACGAGGCCTTCTTCGTTCAACTGGCGCTTTCGGCGGCTGCGGTCGGCGTGCTGGTCGGCATCGCCGCCTGGGCCAAGATCGCCCGCCCGGCCGGCCCCCTGGACGAACATAGGGCTCGTGGCCTTTTCGAGTACGAGTTCCCCGGCCGGCGGCTGGACGCGGTCTGGGTGGCGTCTGACGGGGCGGGGGCCCTGGCCAGGTCCGGCGGGCTCGCGCTGGTCATCTGCCAGGTGGGCGACGGCTTCGCGGCCCGCCAGATTCCCTGGGCCCAGGCCATTTCGTCCAGCTTCAGGAACGGCAAGCTGTGCGTCGACCTGGCGGACGTCGCCGCGCCGCGCGCGACCCTGTCGCTGCCGTCCTGGCCGCCCAAGGACCTCGCCGCATGAAGGCCGAGTTCGACCCGGTCACCCTCGCCACGCCCTTCTTCATCCTCTCGATCATCCTGGAGATCGTGCTGGCGCGGATGGGCAAGGCCCAGGCGCGCTATGAGACCCGGGACACCGCGGTGTCCCTCACCATGGGGCTGGGGTCCACGGTGGCTGGCGTCTTCACCGCCGGGCTGGTCTTCGCCGCGACGGTATGGGTCTACCAGCACCGGCTGTTCACGATCCCGATGACGGCGGTCTGGGCGTGGGTGGCGATCTTCCTGCTGGAGGATCTGACCTACTACGTCTTCCATCGGGTCAGCCACGAGCGGCGGTTCTGGTGGGCCAGCCATGTGAACCACCACAGTTCGCAGCACTACAACCTGTCCACGGCGCTGCGGCAGACCTGGACGGGCGGCGTGGCCGGAACCTGGCTGCTGTGGCTGCCGCTGGCCTGGCTCGGGTTCCCCCCGGCGATGATCGCCATCCAGAAGGGGATCAGCCTCGTCTACCAGTACTGGATCCACACCGAGGCGATCCGCAGGCTACCGCGCTGGTTCGAGGCAGTGTTCAACACCCCGTCGCACCACCGGGTGCATCATGCGCGTAACCCATTGTATCTGGACAAGAATTACGCTGGCATCCTGATCATCTGGGATCGCATGTTCGGCACCTTCCAGCCGGAGCTGGACGAGGAGCCCTGCCGCTATGGCCTGGTGAAGAACATGGCCACCTTCAACATCCTGCGGGTGGCGTTCCACGAATGGGCCGGGATCCTCCAGGACGTCGTCCGCCATCCCCGCCACGCCATGGGCTACATCTTTGGGCCCCCGGGCTGGAGCCACGACGGCAGCCGGGAGACCAGCGCCATGATCAAGGCGCGCGCCGCCGAGGTTCCGGCGCCGCCTGCGAGCGGCGTTCGCGAAGCGGCCTGACGTCAGTCCCGCAGCAGCGGCAGGCTGAGGCCGCTCACCGGCCGCGCGCCGAGAATTTCCCGCCGGAAGCGGAACAGCTCGGCGGGGCGCCCGCCCGTCTCGGCGTCGAGGCGGCCCAGGCCCTCCACCAACTCAGCCCGTTCCAGGGCGCGCCGGAAATTCTGCTTGTGCAGGGGAACCCCGGCGATGGCCTCGACGGTCCGCTGCAGGGCCGAGAGGGTGAAGGCGTCGGGCATCAGCTCGAACACCACCGGCCGATACTTCAGCTTGCCGCGCAGCCGCCCGAGGGCCGTGGCCAGGATGCGGCGGTGGTCCGAGATCATCGGCTCCCCCAGGGCGGCCATCAGGGCTTCCGCGCGCGCCGGCGCGGCCTCGCCGCGGTCGCGCGCCGCCTCGGGGGCCAGGCCGGCCTCGTAGAGCAGCTCATAGCGTTCCAGCACGCGCTCCTCGTTCCAGGGCGCGCCGTCCAGGGCGAACAGCAGCCGGGCCCGCGCCAGCTTCTGCGCATCGTTGCCCGCCCAGGTCCGCAGGGCGGCTTCCACGGTGTCGAACGCCGCGGGGCGGCCTGTGCGCCAGTCCTCCCAGGGGAAGATCCGCGACCAGGGCCGCCATTCGCTGCCGGCGAAGTGCGTGTCCACGGCGGCTGGGGCCAGGGCGAGATAGCCCACCGAGATCACCCGTGCGGCGGAACTGCCGTCGCCCAGGTCCGCGAGCGGGGCGTCGCGGCCCTTGTCGCCGAAAGTGTAGAGCTGCTCCACGTATCCGAGATCGAAGCGCGTCTGCTCGGTCACGAAGGCCCGCAGAGCCAGTTCGAACGTCCGATGGCCATCGGGATCGAACGGACCGAACGGCAGGCCGAGGTCGCCGCCAGCCGCCTTTTGCCGCACGGTCAGCACGACGGCTTCGCCCTCCTTGATGGCCACCACCACCGCCGACAGGCCGATGACGAGCAAGCTGGTCATTCCGTGTCGAACGCCTGGGCGTGGGCGACGTAGCCGGCCGCCTCGGACAAGACCTCGAACCGGCGGACGTAGTGCGCCTGGGCCTCGAACGGCGCCTGCGGCTCGATCGTCAGCGTGTAACCCGCCGGGGGCGCGCCGAAGAAGTCCAGGCTCTCGGCGTGGCTGAAGCCGGCCAGTTGGGTGGCCTCGAAGAAGGCGCAGGCGCGGTCGGCCTGCTTGATCAGCTTCTTGATCGCCAGGGGCGTCTTGGCCGGCAACCCGAAGCGGACGTGGATGGCCGTCTCCAGCCGCTCTTCGAAGACCTTGTAGTCGACGCCCAGGGCCGCCTTGAACGGGCTGATCATGTCGCCGATCACATATTCCGAAGCGTCGTGCAGCAGGGCGGCCAGCCGCCAGCGGGGCTCGATGTCGGGCTGGATGTGGGCGACGATCTCCTCGACCACCACCGAATGCTGGGCCACCGAGAAGGCGTGCTCGCCGACGGTCTGCCCGTTCCAGCGCGCCACGCGGGCCAGCCCGTGGGCGATGTCCTCGATCTCGATGTCCATGGGCGAGGGGTCGAGCAGGTCCAGGCGACGGCCCGAAAGCATCCGTTGCCAGGCCCGGGGCGCCTCCTTCGTGCGACGCAGCCCTTTCCTCACACGCGCATTCCTTCCACTGTCGAGGTCGTGAACTGGCCCAGAGACTGACAAAGATCAATCCGGGCCGGTCCAGCATAGAGGATGATGGGGCGTGAAAGGGATGCACACATGAGTTGGGCCCGCATCATGGCGCCGCTTTCGGGTGGCCAGGGGGACGCCGCCGCGGTGAAGGCCGCGGCGATGATCGCCGCGCCGTTCGGGGCGGAACTCGCCTGTGTCTACACCCCGGCGGATGTGGCCGACGTCATGCCCTGGATGGGCGAGGGCTTCCTCGGCGGCGTCCAGACGACGGCGCTGGAATCGCTCAAGGAGGCCACGGCCGCGGGCGAGATCAACGCCCGCAAGGCGGCCGACGGCGCAAACTACGACAAATGCCAGTTCGTGGCGCTGCAGACGCCGGTCTGGGCCGGGCTTTCGGCCGAAAGCCGCCTGTCGGATGTGGTCGTCTTCACCAATGATCCCGCACGTGGCCGCGGGCCTCTGGCCGAGGCGTTCCAGCAGATGGTGGCCGACGAGCAGCGCCCGGTCCTGGTCGCCCGCGAGGGCCTGAAGGTCGGCGGCGTGATGGCTGTGGCCTGGGACGGCGGCAAGGAAGCCTCCCGCGCGGCGCGCCTCGCCACCCCGCTGCTGGAAAAGGCGTCCAAGGTGGTGATCATCGCCGCGCCCAAGGCCAGTTCCCGCACCTTCGATCCCGCCCGTCTGCAGAGCTACTACGCCGCCCGGGGCGTCACCTCGGAGGTGCAGCTTCTCACCGACAGCGGCGACGCCGCGCCGGCCATCCTCCACGCCGTGGCGGCGGCGGGAGCCGACATCCTGGTGGCCGGCGCGTTCGGCCACCCGCGGCTGCAGGAGTTCATCTTCGGCGGGACCACCCGCACGTTGTTGAACTCGGACAGCCCCAGCCTGTTTCTCTCACACTAGAATTCCTATCTCACTGCCAGGAGGTGATTTCATGTCCCTGTCGCGTATCGTGATGCGGCTCGCCCGCAACCCCGGGACCGAATTCGCCGGGGGCGACGACCATCGCGGATACTCGCTGACCGCTCCGCTCACCCCGGACGGGATGCTGGACGAGGCGGCCTATGGCAAGGCGCGGGACGCCTGCACCGTGCGCCGGTTCGCGCCGGACGAGGATCCGATCGACGGCCGCCTGGCGCGAAAGGGCCAGCGCTGGTTCTTCGACTACGATGAGGACGATTCCGCCGACGACGAACCGGTCCACCGGCTGGGCCAGCACCGGTTCGCCGTGGGCGAGTACGTGACGGTCACGGATGAGGACGGCCGGCCGCTGACTTACAAGGTGGTCGAGGTGCAGCCGGCGGCCTGACCGGCTTAGCCTTCGCGCTTCATGCGTTCCTGGCGGGCGATCTCCAGCGGATTGGGCTCGAGCGTGCCGAACGAGCCTGTCTCCACGGCGCCTGCCGGTTCGTAGACGCTGAGAACCGCCCCCTTCGGCGAGGTGGCGGTGCGTGTCAGCTTCAGGGTGGTCGGGGCCGCGCGCTCGCCGAAGAGGCGCTTCCCGCGACCGAGGATGACCGGATAGGTCATCAGCCGGAATTCGTCGATCAGTCCCTCCGCCATCAGGGTCTGCAGCAGGTCCCCACTGCCCTGGGTGAGCAGCGTGGGCCCATCCTGCTGCTTCAGCCGGGCCACGTCGGCTGCGGCGTCGGTGAGCGCCACCGAATTGGCCCAGGTCATCGGCGCGCCCGTCTGCGTAGCGACGTACTTGGTCACGCGGTTGAACGGGGCGGCGGTCGGGTTGTCTTGCGGCATGAAGGGCCAGTAGGCGGCGAAGATCTCATAGGTCTTGCGGCCGAGCAGCAGGTCGAAGGGAGTGGCGAACAGCTCGCTCACCCATCCGCCGTTCACGTCGTCCGAGTGTGGCCAGAGCCAACCTCCGAAGCGGAAGTCGCCGGTGGGGTCTTCCGTGGGCATGCCGGGGCTCTGAATCACGCCATCGAGGCTTACGAAGGCTGCGGCCACAAGCTTTCTCATCCTGCTGCTCCAATCTGGACGACTGCAGCAAGGACGAGCCCGCGCCTGCCGAGCCGACAGGCGCGGGCAATTTTTCCCAAGGGCGCGATCAGACCCCGCCGTTCTTGCGGACCAGCTTCTTCACGTCGGGATAGAGGTCTTCGCCGTCGGGTCCTTCGGACTTGGAACGTACGACAGCCACCGTCAGCGGCCCGCGCTTGGGCCCGCCGGCCTCGTAGCCGACGAAACGGTAGCCCTCGGGCAGGTCGCCGCCGGTGTAGATGAAGGTGGCCCGAAGCCCGCGCTTCTCCGGATTCAGCGCCTCGCCGCGGAGGCGGACATCGCGGCGCACGCGGATTGTGGCCGTGTCTTCGCCGGCGTCGATGTTGACGGGGCCGACGCGGATTTTGGCCGTGTCGTCGCTGTCGTTGGCTACGATGTGGATCCCCGGCAGGTCGATGCGCGTCGTGCCGCCGTCGCCCTCGGTGATCACGGTCTTGCCGTTCTTCATCTCGACGTTGACCGCGTCCACCGGCTTGCCCTCGACCTTCAGGTCGAGGTCGAGGCCCTTGGTGTCCGCGGCGGCCTGCTTGGCGGCCGCCTCCGCAGCGGCGACCGAAGCGGTGGAACCGCCGGCCGCATCGCTCGTCGCCTGATCCGCGGCCGCCTTCTGTTCGGGAGTCAGGCGGTTGGCCAGCAAGTTGGCCTCGATCGCCGATAGCGTCGAGTCCACGCCGCCCTGGGTCGATACGAGCTGCAGGGTGACCTCGGCGCCGCCTTCCGCCGCATAGGTGCAGGTCTTGCCATCCGAGGAGGCGGAGGTCCGGGTCAGCTCGCCCTGCTTCATCGGGCACTCCAGCGCCGCGCGCGCCGCCGGGACCTTGGGGCCGCACGCCGCGGCGGTCAGGGCCAGGGCCGAGGCGCAGGCGAGATATAGCGGCTTCATGAAAAAGGGCTCCGTCCGTTCCTTCGAAAAGGTGGTCGGAGCCCTTCGAAAAGGCGAGTGAATTCGGCGTAACGCCGAAGGCTACTGCTGGCCCGGCCGCGCCGCGCCTTCACGCCGCGCGAGGAACGCCAGCCGCTCGAACAGGTGCACGTCCTGTTCGTTCTTCAGGAGAGCGCCGTGGAGCGGCGGGATCAGCTTGGTGGGATCCTTCTCGGCGAGGGCGTCGCCATCGATGTCCTCGACCATCAGAAGTTTCAACCAGTCCAGCAGCTCCGAGGTGGACGGCTTCTTCTTCAGGCCTGGCACCTTGCGCATGTCGTAGAAGATGCGCAGCGCCTCGGCGACCAGCTTGTTCTTGATCCCCGGATAGTGGACGTCGACGATCTCCTGCATCGTCTCGGCGTCGGGGAAGCGGATGTAGTGGAAGAAGCAGCGGCGCAGGAACGCGTCCGGCAGCTCCTTCTCGTTGTTCGAGGTGATGATCACGATGGGGCGGACGGCCGCCTTGATCGTCTCGTTGGTCTCGTAGACGTAGAACTCCATCCGATCGAGCTCCTGCAGGAGGTCGTTCGGGAACTCGATGTCGGCCTTGTCGATCTCGTCGATCAGCAGGACCGGGCGGCCCGGATGCTCGAACGCCTCCCAGAGCTTGCCCTTCTTGATGTAGTTCTTGACGTCCTTGACGCGCTCGTCGCCCAGCTGGCTGTCGCGCAGGCGGGTCACCGCGTCGTACTCGTAGAGGCCCATGGTGGCCTTGGTGGTCGACTTGATGTGCCAGGTGATCAGCTCGGAGCCGAGCGCCTTGGCGATCTCGTACGCCAGCACGGTCTTGCCGGTGCCGGGCTCGCCCTTGATGAGGAGCGGACGCTCCAGGGCGATAGCGGCGTTCACGGCCACCTTGAGGTCTTCGGTCGCGACGTAGTTGTCGGTCCCCTCGAAACGCTGACGGCTCATCTAGGCTCCCCGCGCGGGCGCCACGCCCACGTTCGAACAGTTGTTTGTCTGCGCCAGACTATAGTCCTGTACCGGATGTTCAAGCGGGTTCGCCCGTCCGTAACGGCAACGGACGGCCCATTGCCGGCGCGCGAGACGCGGAATAGTGCTTGGGTGGGACAGGCGGCTCCTTCGAGGCAAATCGGATTGAACCTGGCGATCCTTCAGGCGCGGATGACGTCCAGCCGGCTCCCGGGCAAGGTCATGGCCCCGGTGCTGGGCGAGCCCATGATCGGTCGCCAGCTCGAAAGGCTTGGCCGCTCCGCGCGGATCGGTCGCATCGTCGTGGCCACCAGCACGGATCCCTCGGACGATCCGCTGGCCGCCTATGTGACGGGCCTTGGGCATCTGGTCTTCCGTGGCTCGCTTACGGACGTGCTGGCCCGCTTCGCCGGCGCCATGGCCCTGGTTCCCGACGCCAACACCATCGTGCGGCTGACGGCGGATTGCCCGCTGGCGGACTGGAGCGTCATTGACGCGACCATCGACCGCTACCGCGACGCCGCCGCCGACTATGCCAGCAACACACCCGCCGTGCGGACGTATCCCCATGGGCTGGACATCGAGGTGATGCGCCGCGCGGCGCTCGAGACCGCCTGCCGCGAGGCCACGGATCCCTACGAGCGGGAGCATGTGACGCCGTTCATCTATCGACGGCCGGACCGGTTCCGCCTGGCGTACCTCTCACAGCCGGTGTCGCAGGCGCATCTGCGGTGGACCGTCGACTTGCCGGAGGACCTGGCCTTCGTGCGGGAGGTGTACGAGCGCCTCTATCCAGGCAATCCGGCCTTCACGAGCGCCGACGTCGCGGCGCTGGCGCACAACAGTTCGGGAGCGGCGGCATGAGCGCGCCACAGATCGTCCTGCGACCCGTCGAGGCCGTCGACAAGGCCCAGCTCCGCACCTGGCGGAACCTGCCGGAGATCTCGGCCTGGATGTACAGCGATCACGAGATCTCGGAGGGCGAGCACGAGCGGTGGTTCAACGCGGCCATGGCGGACCCCGGGCGCAAGTACTGGATCATCCAGCTCGACGGTCGTCCCGTGGGGCTGGCGAACCTGTACGATATCGCCCCGGCGCATCGAAAATGCTCCTGGGCCTACTACCTGGCCGACCCCGCCACACGGGGAAAGGGGGTGGGGGCCTTCGTCGAGTTTCAGGTGATCGAGCACGTCTTCCGCGATCACGGCCTCAACAAGCTGTGCTGCGAAGTGCTGATCGGCAACGAGGCGGTCTGGAAGCTGCACGAATCCTTCGGCTTCCAGCGCGAGGCCCTGTTCCGCGCCCATGTCTGGAAGAACGGCCAGCCGCTGGACGTGGTGGGGCTGGGGCTGCTGGCCGAGGACTGGGCCCGCGTACGGCCCACCAGCCTGGCCCGCCTGCGCGAGAAGGGCTTCGACCTGGCCTAGCCGCGCGCCCGGCCGTCGGGCCGTGCATATCCGAGGTCCGCAAGGTCGGCGTCGTCGACCTTCTTCGCCTCGAAGTCGGTGAAGTCGTCCTCGCCGCCTTCCACCGACAGGGCATCGCCCGTTTCCTCGAGCCCGTCGATGTCGGACGCTGGGACCCTGGCCTCGTCGAAGCCGCCATCCGGCCCCTGGCCGTCGAGATCGTCCTCGCGCTCGGCGGTGGCGGCGCGATAGTCGAGCTCGTTGTCTTCCTCGGTATCGCCGTCGTCGATGGCGGCCGGATCGAACTCGTCGGCGTCGAGCGCGAGCGCCTCGTCCTCGTCACGGTCGCCGGCGAGTTGGGTCAGGTCCTCGACTTCGGGGAGTTCCTCGAAGGTGCGCTCCTCACCGAGGCCGCTCCCGTCGTCGTCCAGCAGGGCGTCGAAGGCTTCGGCGCCTTCCTGGCCGTCCAGGTCGGGGGATTCGGACATTTCAGGGCTCCTCGCATTCGGCGCCGCAGCGACGCCTGAGCGATCAATCCCTGGGCGCGGTCAGCGTTCCGCGGCGAACGCCTCCACGGCCTCTCCAACGGACGCCATCACGGGCTCCCAGTTGCCGAAGGCGGTGGCGGTGAAGGTCCGGACCTGCGGGTACCAGGGGAAGCGGGCTGTCCCCAATCGTGTCCAGGAGCCCGGCGTGGAGATCAGCCAGGTCGGCGCGCCGGCGGCCGCGGCCAGGTTCAGGGTGGCGTTCTGGAAGCCCACGACCAGGTCCATGGCCGCGCAGAGGGCGGTCACATCGTCCAGATCCTGCTTCAGGTCGATCCCCGGCGGCGTCCAGATCCGCACGCCGTAGTCCCGCTCGGCCTGGGCGATCTCCTCGGAGCAGTCGCCGTACTGCAGGTTCACCAGGGTGACGCCCCGGGCCTTCAGCACCGGCGCCCAATCGGCGAAGGGCGAGAAGAAGCGGTGGCGCGCGCCGTTGTGCAGGTTGCTCTTCCAGAGCAGCCCAACCTTCACGCCGGCCGGCGCCTTGGCCAGTTCGCCCCGCCAGTATGCGACGCGCTCCGGGTCCGGCGTCAGGAAACCGGCGCGCTCGGGAAAGGCGCTGGTGGTGCGACGGAACTCGCGCAGCAGCGAGCCCATCGGCGTCCACAGGTCGTAGGCCTTGAAGTCCGTCACGAAGGGCAAGGTGCGGTAGGTGCGGCCCGCCTTGAGATAGGTGGCGTGCGGCCCGACCGTGGCCGTCGGGAAGCTGCGCTGGAAGAGGGTAACCAGCCTCGGTTCGACGGCGATGGTCAGTCTGCCCTCGGGGCCCAGGGCCTCGATCACGTCCGGCAGCAGGTTGGCGAACAGCACCTCGTCGCCCAGCCCTTGTTCGCCGACGACCAGCAGGGACTCGCCGCGCAGGTCCGCGCCGGGCGCCCAGCGCGCCACGTCGACCAGGAAGTGGGTGACGTCCGGGTGCGCAGGGTGAAGGCGGGCCTCGTACTCTTCCCAGCCCTCGCCGATGCGGCCGAGGGCGATGAGGATCGTCGACAGCGACAGTCGCATCATCTGCCGCTCGTGGTCGGCCATGTCGTGCCGAAGGGCGCCTTCGCAGAGCACGAGGGCCTCCTCGGCGTCGCCCTGGGAAAGCCTCGCGTTGCCGAGATTGTAGCGGGCCTTGGCGAAGTTCTCGTTCAGGCGGACGGCCTCGCGGAAGAAGATCTCCGCATTGGCGTAGTCGCCCTGCTCGGCCATCACGGTGCCCATGGTGTTCCAGAGCATGGCCACTTCGGGATTGGCGACGATCGCCGGCCGCAGCAGGTCGATGGCCTCGCCATAGGCCAAACGGTCGCGCAGGACGCAGGCGAGGTTGTTAGCGCCCTCGTGGTGGCCGGGGAACCGCGCCAGGAAGTGGCGGAAGAACTTCTCGGCGTGGTCCTTCATGTCGAGGCGATAGGCCAGGCGGCCAAGGTCGTTGGCGACCTCGGCGTGATCGGGCAGGAGGCGCAGCGCCGTCTCGTAGGCTGTGATGGCCGACCCGAAATCGCCGGCGCGCTCGCGGCTGATGGCCAGCAGATACCAGCCGAAGCCGTTGGTCTCGTCCTTCTCCAGCGCCTTGATCGCCCACTCGGCGCCCTCCTGATGCTTCTCGGCGTTCAGGGCGGCGACCGCGCGGTCCAGCATCGGCTTGACCGCCAGGGCGCGCAGCTCGCCCATCGCCTGGGTCAGCTTGGACAGCGCCTCCTTTGAGCCGGCTTCGCCCATTGGGCCACCCACCATCCTGGCGGCGCTGGCGGCAGGGCCCACCGCGCTCTCGAGCGCGAGGGCGGACGCGGCGCTGGGCGGGGCCTTGATGGACATCGGGCGGGGGACTCCGGAGGATCGTCCGTCAGATGCCGCGATCATGCTTAATTCCCGCTTAAGGCCTGCGGCGAAATAGGCCGGCAATCGGGCGTTAACGGTCCGTCGATAAGCGTGGGATGCGTTCGGACCGAAGGAGGGCGAATATGGTTCACACGAATCGCTTCGCCGATTCACAGGCTCCGAAAACAGGGGGCGGGACTTGCCGCTGAAGCTGTCACTGAGGCCTGGTGAGAAGTTCGTCCTGAACGGCGCTGTCGTTCAGAACGGCGACCGCCGGGCCGTGCTCGTCCTCCAGAACAAGGCTTCGGTCCTTCGCGAGAAGGACATCATGCAGCCCGACGAGGTGCAGACGCCCGCGCGGCGGATCTACTTCCCGGTGATGATGATGTACCTCGACGAGGGGGGCGCCGAACGCCACTACGACGAGTTCGTGCGCCGGTTGACCGAATTCATGGGGGTGATCACGAACCCCTCGGTGCTGGCGGACTGCGTGAACATCTCGAAGCACTGCATGGCGCGCGAGTACTACAAGGCGCTGATGCTCTGCCGGAAGCTCATCGAGTACGAAGACGAAAGGCTGGGGAATGTCCCTTCAGGCGTATCAACAGGCGGCGACGCGGGCTGAAAACCCCCGCGACATGGAATACCGCCTGTTCGCGCAGGTGACCCGCGCGCTGATGGAAGCCGCCGCCCTCGATCGTACGGAGGTAGGCAGGCGCGTCGACGCGCTCGACTGGAACCGCCGGATGTGGGCGACCCTCGGCGCCGATTGCGCCAACCCCCAGAACGGCTTGCCGGCGCCGCTGCGGGCCTCGTTCATCTCGCTCAGCATCTGGGTCAGCAAGCACACCACCCTGGTCATCCGGAACCAGGAGGAAATCGAGCCCCTGATCGAGATCAACCGCATGATCATGCAGGGCCTCGCCAGCCAGGGATCCCAGGCCGCGGCCTGACGCTCCGGCCCCCTTTCGCACATCTCAAGGCCGCGGTGACCCCGCGGCCTTTTGCTTGCGCGCCATGTGGTCGGCAGGTCCTGCCGGGCTGCAGAAATGGCTAACGGCTGCGATCTGGACGTCGCACGGCGTTATCCGGAAATGCAAATAAGAACAATAAGATGGCGGGTAACAGGCGTGGTTAATCCTGGCCCGGGACTTGCGTGGCTGTGCGTGGGCGAAAAATCGCCCGCCGGCAGAAGTCCGGACAACCCCTCCAGAATGGAAGGATCTACCCATGGCCAACTCGGTCAACACGAACGTCAGCGCGATGATCGCGCTGCAAAACCTGAACATGACCAATGCGGATCTCAACAAGACGCAGGGGAGGATCAACACCGGACTGAGGATCGCCAACGCCAAGGACAACGGCGCCGTCTGGGCTATCGCCCAGAACCAGCGTGCGACGTCCCAGTCGTTGAACGCCGTCCGCGAGTCGCTGCAACGCGGTCAATCCACGGT
>NZ_LSJI01000275.1 GCF_001557235.1 Phenylobacterium sp. CCH9-H3
CGGCAGCCCCAAGCACCCCACGCCGATGTTCTCGGCCCAGGTCGAAGGGGTGATCCTGAATCCGCCGTGGAACGTGCCCGCCTCGATCGCCCGCAACGAACTCCTGCCGACCGAGGCGCGGCGGCCGGGGTACTTGGCCAGCATGGGCATCCGGTGGGTGGACGGGCGGCTGCAGCAGCGCCCTGGGCCGAAGAATTCCCTCGGGGTGATCAAGTTCGACGTGCCGAACCGCTTCGGCGTCTATCTGCACGACACGCCCGCCAAGGGCCTGTTCGCCCAGCCGGTCCGCGCCTTCAGCCACGGTTGCATGCGGCTGCAGGAGCCCCGGGCCCTGGCGCTGACCCTGCTCGGGCCCCAGGGCATGTCCGCCGAGACGCTGGACGCGGGGATCGCCGCCGGTGTCACCCGCCGGATCGGTCTGGCGCGCCGCCTGCCCCTCTACGTGGTCCACTGGACCGTACGGGTCGAGCCCGACGGTCGGGTCGGCTTCCGACCGGACATCTACGGCTGGGACCGCAAGCTGGCGGCCGCCTTGCCCAAGGCGGTGACGTCGGCCAGCCAGGCCGCCGCCCGCCCGGCGCGCCGGGCTCCGGTGTGAAAGACCCGACGGTTTTGACCTCGCGCAAAGCGCGGTCAGATTATCGGTGATTAGTTGTCGGGACTGGTCCTGGACCGGAGGCCCGCCCTCGCCCCCAAGCAAGCAGGCCTCGAGCCCCGCGCCGGTGGATCCCGTCCGGAAGGCGCCCCCGCTTCCCGGATCGGCAGACTGGACGCCCCAGCCGTTCCGCGGCTGGGGCGCGCTTTTGTCGGGCTCAGGCCGTGCGCGGCGGGTGGGCGCGGAAGTGGGCGGCGGCCACGGTCCGGACCTTGGCGATCACCGCCTCGAACGCCTCCTTGGTAATGTCGGACACCATGCCGCCGAAGTGGGCGTGATCCACCACCTTCAGGCCGCAGGTCCCGCCCAGGTGGGCGTCGAACAAGCGGGTGAGGTCGCTCAGCGCATGGGTCTCGCGCATCCAGTGGTCGGGCGCGCCGGAGGTGGAGAAGCTGATCAGCCGCCGGCCGGTCAGGCGGGGTTCGGTGCCCCCGAACCCGGGGCCGAACCCGAAGCCCATGCCGAAGACGCGGTCGACATAGCCCTTCAGGATGGCCGGCGGGGCGTTGAACCAGATCGGATAGACGAAGGCGAAGACGTCGACGTCGGCCAACCGCTCGCGCTCGCGCACCACATCGTCCCGGAACTTCGGCGGCTTCGGCCCGGGGATCTCGGAGGCCTTCAGGCACGGGTCGAAGCGCATGGCGTAGAGGTCGCGCACCAGCACCTCGTGCCCCAATCGCTCCACCGTCTCGGCATAGGTCCGGGCGATCTCGGCGTTGAGGCTCTTGCGGGCCGGGTGGGCGAGGATCACGGCGTGCTTCATGGCGTACTCCGGGGACCGGGGGCGACCGTGTTCGGCGTCGGCTGCGTCCGCCCCGCCTGAAGCCGGCGGGCCGCCCAGGGGGTCAGGGCCATCGCCAGCAGGCCGAGGGGCATCAGCCCGCCGTGCAGGAGGTCATAGTCGGCCAGGATGCGGTCCCAGCTCAAGCCGAGGACGCGGCCCAGGCCGATCTCGAAGGCGAGCGTCAGGGCCACCCACAGGCCGCCGATCGCCAGGGCGCCGCCCGCCGTCCGGATGCGCATCCAGCGCAGGCTCGCCCAGGTGATGGCGAAGATGATCGCGGCCCCGGTGACGACCGACAGCTGGCGGATCGCGAACTCCAGGTCCGGGTCGGCGATCAGGCGGCGGAGCGCGCCCTGGCCGCTCTCGGCCAGCACGATCAGGGCCCAGACCGCCAGGGCGCGCAGGAGGGCGGGAAGGCTGAAGGCGGGCACGACGAGCTCAGCGCGCCGTGTAGCCGCCGTCGATCACCAGCTCTGCGCCGGTGACGAACTTGGCTTCGTCGGAGGCCAGGTAGACGCAGCCCCAGGCGATGTCGTCCGGCTCGCCGATGTGGCCGAGCGGATGAAGCGAATCGAGCCCGGACCGGCCGGCCGGGTCGTCGCCGGCGTCCTTCAGGTAGCCTTCCACCATGGGCGTCCAGATGAAGCCCGGGTGGATCGAGTTCACGCGGATCCGGTCGGGGGCGTAGATCAGGGCGTCGGTCTTGCTCATCAGCCGGACCGCCCCCTTGGACGCATGGTAGGGCGGCACGTCGGGCCCGCCGACCAGGCCGTAGATGGAGCTGAGGTTGATGATGCTGCCGCCGCCCGCGCGCCGCAGGTGCGGGATGGCGTGCTTGGTGCAGAAGAACACACCCTTGACGTTGATCGCCTGGACGAAGTCCCACTCGGCCTCGGTGATCTCGTGAGTGGGCTTGCTGGCGCCGGCGACACCGGCGTTGTTCACCAGGATGTCGATGCGGCCGAACCGCTGGGCCACCTGGTCCATGACGCGCTGGACGTCGGCTTCCCTGGAGACGTCGAGCGGCCAACTGCAGGCCTGGAACCCGCGGGCGGCGAGGTCGTCGGCGAAGTCGCCGGCCTCCTTGGCGAGCACGTCGGTGATGGCGACCGCCGCGCCTTCCTCCGCCATGCGCAGCGCGGTGGCGCGCCCGAGGCCGAGCGCGCCACCCGTGATCACGGCGACCTTGCCTTTGAGCCGGTTCATCGTCGGTCCTCCCTTTTGAGAACCACGATAGGTCAGGGCTCAGAAGGCCGCCTTGCGCAGGATCAACGGCCTCAGAACCGATAGCCCACGCCCGCCGACAGGACCCACGGGTTCAGGGTGACCTTGGTCTTGATCCCGTTGGTGCGGTCCACGGCGTCGGTCTCGAAGAACACCTTCTTGGCGTCCAGGTTGATCGTCCACTGGTCGCGCATGGCGATGTCGACGCCCGCCTGCAGGGCCGCGCCGAAGCCGTCGTCGATGTGGAGGTTGAAGCCGTTCTTGTCCGAGCCGCTGTAGAACAGCATGTAGTTCACGCCCGCACCCACGTAGGGGCTGACGCGGGACTGCGGCGCGAAGTGGTATTGCAGGGTCACGATCGGCGGCAGGACCCAGGTTTCCTTGACCTTCACATCGACACCCGGGCCCTTGGCGCGGACGGTGTGGTTCGTGGTGCCGGCGATGGCTTCCACGGCGATGTTGTCGGTCAGGAAATAGGTCAGCCCGACCGTCGGCATCACGTCGTAGCTGGCCTTGGCCCGCAGGCCGGTGGCGGCGCCCGCCAGGGTGACGATCGGGTCGCTGCCCGTCGGCGCGACGTCGGTGACGCGGACGTTCAGGACGATGTCGCCCTTGGCCTTCGGTTTGAAGTCCTGCGCCTGGGCGACGCCGGCGACCGCGAGTGCGGCGACGAGCGCCGCGGCTCCGAACTTGGTAGTCATCTTCTATCCCCTTCTTGAGCGGCGTAGCGCCGCTTGGCGAGGGGTTTGCCAGGGCCGATCAAGCGCGGCCTTGATCTGAAGCAAACCTGAGCTTCGAAAGCATCCGGGGCCGCAACGCCACGGCGAACGCGGTGAGCCCCGCCAGGCCGAGGCTCACCGCACCGAAGCACCAGCCGCAATGGGGGTGGGGGCTGGCGCCACAGATGACGCCCAGGGTGCGCATGTGCTCTTGGGCCAGATCGGCCGCGAGCGCGGCGCTTGCCAACAGCACCAGGCCGATCAGCGCGACGCCGAGGCGCATCACCTGATCTTCGCTGGGCAGGGGCAGGGCCGCTCGTCGCATCCTGAAGGTCTCCGTCTACCGCGCCAGGGTGTCGCAGGCGCGGTGGGGCGTCATTGAGCGAGATCAAGGTGCGGGATTCCGCGGTGCGGCAAAGCAGGCCGTCTCTTTAAGCACCCGTGGGATCCATGACTCAGGCTGCAGCCCGAAGCGACGACGCGCCCTTCGACGCGATCGCGCTCTACACCTTCACTGGCCTCGCCGCGTTCGCCGCGTTGCTGGGCACAGCATTCACCAAGGATCCGTCCTTCAGGTTCCACGGCTACGTGATGCTCGTGGGCTTCCTCGTCGCCTTCCTGACGATGACGGTGGGCCTGGGCTCCGGCCGGTTCCGCAGCGACCAGACCCGGTACGCCGACGGCGTCATCCGGGCCGGCGTGATCGCGACCATGTTCTGGGCGATCGCGGGCCTGGCCGCGGGCGTGCTGATCGCCGCCCAGCTCACCTGGCCGACGGTCTTCTACTTCCCGGACGCGCCCTTTCTGAACTTCGGCCGGCTCAGGCCGCTGCACACCTCGGCGGTCATCTTCGCCTTCGGCGGCAACGCCCTGATCGCGACCTCCTTCTATGTCGTGCAGCGCACCTGCCGCGCCCGCCTTGCCGGCGGCGCCTGGCCCTGGTTCGTGTTCTGGGGCTACCAGCTCTTCATCGTCCTGGCCGCGACCGGCTACCTGGCCGGCATCACCCAGAGCCGCGAGTACGCCGAGCCCGAGTGGTACGTCGACCTGTGGCTGACGATCGTCTGGGTCGCCTACCTGCTGGTCTTCCTGGGCACGATCTGGAAGCGCAAGGAGCCGCACATCTATGTGGCCAACTGGTTCTACCTGGCCTTCATCGTCACGATCGCCATCCTGCACCTGATCAACAACGCGGCGGTCCCCGTCGGCCTGCTGGAAGCCAAGAGCTACTCGGCGGCCGCGGGCGTCCAGGATGCGCTGATCCAGTGGTGGTACGGCCACAACGCCGTGGGCTTCTTCCTCACGGCCGGCTTCCTGGCCATGATGTACTACTTCGTGCCCAAGCGGGTGGAGCGGCCGGTCTATTCGTACCGCCTGTCGATCGTCCACTTCTGGTCGCTGATCTTCATCTACATCTGGGCGGGCCCTCACCACCTCCACTACACGGCCCTGCCGCAGTGGGCCCAGACCCTGGGCATGACCTTCTCGATCATGCTGTGGATGCCGTCCTGGGGTGGGATGATCAACGGCCTGATGACCCTCTCGGGGGCCTGGGACAAGCTGCGCACCGACCCGGTCGTCCGGATGATGGTGGTGGCCATCGCCTTCTACGGCATGTCGACCTTCGAAGGCCCGCTGATGTCGATCCGGGCGGTCAACGCCCTCAGCCACTACACCGACTGGACCATCGGCCACGTGCACTCCGGCGCGCTCGGCTGGGTCGGCTTCATCAGCTTCGGGGCGATCTACTGCCTGGTGCCCTGGCTGTGGAAGAAGGACCGCCTGTACTCGAACCAGCTGGTCGAGTGGCACTTCTGGATCGCGACCACCGGCATCCTTCTCTACATCGCCGCGATGTGGGTCTCCGGGATCATGGAGGGCCTGATGTGGCGGGAATATACGCCGCAGGGCTACCTCGCGAACGCCTTCGTCGAGACCGTCGCGGCCAAGCATATCGAGAACATCATCCGGACGGTCGGGGGCCTCATGTTCCTGGCGGGCGCGGTGATCATGTCCTTCAACCTGTGGCGCACGGTCCGTATGCCGAGGTCCGTGAAAGCGGACCCGCAGGCCGCCGGCGTCCCCGCCCTGATGGCGGCTGAGTAGGGCCCCGCACATGTGGAAGCGTCACGAGAAGTTCGAGCGTCACTCGCTCATCCTGGTCCTCGGCATCATCATCGTGGTGTCGATCGGCGGCCTCGTCGAGATCAGCCCGCTCTTCTACCTGGAGAGCACGATCGAGAAGGTGCAGGGGGTCCGCCCCTACACCCCGCTCGAGCAGGCCGGCCGGGACATCTACGTCCGCGAGGGCTGCTACGTCTGCCACTCGCAGATGATCCGACCGCTGCGCGACGAGGTCGAGCGCTATGGCCACTACAGCCTGGCGGCGGAGAGCATGTACGACCACCCGTTCCAGTGGGGGTCGAAGCGGACCGGGCCTGACCTGGCCCGGGTCGGGGGCAAGTACTCCGACAGCTGGCACCACGACCACCTGACCGATCCGCGCTCGGTGGTGCCCGAGTCCAACATGCCGCCCTACAAGTTCCTGGCGCAGACGGACCTCGACTACCGCGCCATCGAGAAGCGCCTGGCCACCCTGACCACCGTCGGCGTGCCCTACACCAAGGCGCAGATCGCCAACGCCGCCGCGGACCTGGAGCAGCAGGTCGACCCGTTCGCGGGCGAGACCTCGGCCCTCAAGAAGCGCTACGGGGCCAAGGTCCAGCAGCGCGACTTCGACGGCAATCCGCAGAAGCTGTCGGAGATGGACGCCCTGATCGCCTACCTCCAGGTGCTGGGGACCATGGTCGATTTCCGCACCTACAAGGCGGAAGACCCGAGGAACATGCGATGAGCGGCCTCACCTACGAGACCGTGGCCACCTTCGCCCAGCAGGGCGGGACGGTGTTCTTCGGCCTGATCTTCGCCGCCGGCGTCGGATACGCACTCTGGCCGCGCCACAAGCAGGCGTTCCAGCGCCTCGCCCAACTCCCGCTTGAAGATGACGAGGCGCCCCATGTCTGAGCGCGAAAGAGACGAACACTCCGGCACCGAAACCACCGGCCACGAGTGGGACGGGATCAAGGAGCTCGATACGCCGCTGCCGCGCTGGTGGCTGTGGGTGTTCTACGGCTCGATCGCCGTGGCCGCCGTCTACTGGGTGCTGATGCCGGCCTGGCCCGGCCTCACCGGCTACACCCGCGGCATCCTGGAACATTCCGACCGGGCCGAGGTGGTGAGCGAGCTGAAAGGCCTGGCCGCCCAGCGCCAGGCGGGCGAGAGCCGGCTGCGCTCGGCCAGCCTCCAGGAGATCGAGGCCGATCCCGAGCTGCAGGCCTATGCCATGCAGGTCGGCACGTCGGTGTTCGGCGACAACTGCGCCACCTGCCACGGCGCCGGCGGCGCGGGCGGCAGGGGCTATCCGAACCTGCGGGACGACGTCTGGCTCTGGGGCGGCAAGCTGGACCAGATCCGCCACACCATCCAGGTGGGCGTGCGGTCGGGTCACGCCACGGCCCTGGGCGAGAAGGTCATGCCGGCGTTCGGCCGTGACCAGCTCCTGACCGAAGCCCAGATCGGCGACCTCACCGAATATGTGATGGCGCTGTCGGGCCGGAAGGCCAACGCCGCGGCGGTGGGCCGGGCGCGCCAGACTTTTGCCGACCAATGCTCGGCCTGCCACGGCCCGGCCGGGACCGGCGACATGGCTCAGGGCATCCCGAACCTGACCGACGCCGAATGGCTCTACGGCTCCGACCGGGCCGCGATCCACGAACAGATCTTCAACGGCCGCAACGGCGTCATGCCCACCTGGGAAGCCCGCTTCTCGCCGGAGACGATCAAGGCGCTGGCCGTGTACGTGCACGCCAACGCCGGCGGGGTCGCCGAGCCGGTCGTGGCCCCGGCGCCCATGCCGGTGGCCGGGGAGGCCGTCGCCGCAGGAGCCGCCGGCCGGTGACCACCGTCATCAACACCGTCGCGAACCGCGAACCGCCGGACGGCCCGGGCTCCGGCCCGCAGTCCGCGGCCGAGCGGGCGCGCGCCAAGGCCAAGGACACGGGCGGCCTCTACAAGCCGCGCGTGCCGATCTACCCCAAGCTGGTCCACGGCAAGTGGCGGCGGATCAAGTGGGCGCTGCTCATCGCGACCCTGGCGATCTACTACATCACGCCGTGGATCCGGTGGGAGCGCCCCGGCGCCCTGCCGGACCAGGCTGTGCTGGTCGATTTCTTCGGCCGCCGCTTCTACTTCTTCGGCATCCAGCTCTGGCCGCAGGAGGTCTATTTCATCACCGGCCTTTTGGTGATGGCGGCCCTGGCGCTGTTCCTGGTGACGGCGCTGTTCGGCCGGCTCTGGTGCGGCTACGCCTGCCCCCAGACCGTCTGGACGGACCTCTACATCTACGTTGAGCGGATGTTCGAGGGCGACCGCAACGCGCGCATGCGCCTCGCGGCCGCGCCCTGGTCGTTCGACAAGCTCTGGCGCAAGGGTGGCAAGCACGCGGTCTGGCTGGGCGTGGCCTTCGCCACCGGCGGCGCCTGGATCTTCTACTTCCGCGACGCGCCGACCCTGCTGACCGAATTCTGGACCGGCCAGGCGCCGATGACCTCGTACATCTCGTGCGCGCTGCTGACGGCCACCACCTATGTGTTCGCCGGCCACATGCGCGAGCAGGTCTGCATCTACATGTGCCCCTGGCCCCGCATCCAGGGCGCGATGCTGGACGACCACTCCCTGCAGGTCACCTACCGGCGCGACCGGGGCGAACTGCGCGGGCCGCACAAGAAGGGCCAGGGCTGGGAGGGCCGGGGCGACTGCATCGACTGCCACGCCTGCGTGGTCGCCTGTCCCATGGGCATCGACATCCGCAACGGGCCGCAGCTGGAATGCATCAACTGCGGCCTCTGCATCGACGCCTGCGACGAGATCATGGACCGGGTAGGCCGTCCCCGCGACCTGATCGCCTACGACACCGATTTCGCGGTGTCCGAACGGGCCGCCGGCCGCAAGCCGTCCTACCAGTTCGTCCGCGCCCGCACGCTCTACTACGCCCTGGCCCTGGTGCTGGTCTCCAGCCTGGTCGGCTGGGGTCTGCTGAACCGCGAGCCTCTCGATCTGCACGCCCTGCGCGACCGAAACCCGATGTTCGTGCGGCTGCACGATGGGTCGGTGCGCAACGGCTATACGCTGAAGATCGCCAACCGGACCTTCACGGCCCAGACCGTCGAGATCGCCATCGTCGGCGTGCCCGGCGCCCGCCTCAGCGCGCCCGGCGATCCGCCCGGCGCCGTGGTGCGCACCACCGTTCCGGCCAACGAGGTGCGGGGCCTGCGGGTGTTCGTGACCGCCCCCGCCGGAGCGACCGAAGCCAGCCTGCCCGCCGTCTTCACCATCCGCGGCGACAAGGCGAGCGCCGAGGCCAAGACCACCTTCCTCACCGGAGCGGAGAGCGCCCCATGAGCCTTGTCCCCAACACCCCCCGGCGCCCCTTCGAGGTGCGCGGCTGGCACGTGCTGGCGGGCGTCAGCGCCTTCTTCGCGGTGATCATCGCGGTGGATGCGAGCTTCATGGTGATCGCGATCCGCACCTTCCCCGGACAGGTTTCGGTGACGCCCTACGAGGACGGCCTGCTCTACAATCGCCGCATCGCCCAGTTGGAGGCGCAGGAGCGGCTCGGCTGGCGCGCCTCGGCAGGGGCCGAACCGGGGCAGGTGGCCCTCGAATTCCGCGACCGCGACGGCCGCGCCCTGCAGGGTCTGGCCATCAGCGGCCGGCTGCGCCGCCCCGCCACGGATGCGGGCCGGGTCGAGTTGCGGTTCGTCGAAGATGGCCCCGGCCGTTACGTGGCCCCGGCGGGCCGGCTGGACGGCGCCTGGGATCTCACCGCGGAGGCGCGAGGACCGCAGGGCGGCGCCTTCGTCGCCGAGCGGAGGCTCACATGGCCCTGACCTACGAGGCCGCGCGCACGGACCTGGGGGCGTTCCTCTCACGGCGCGAGGACGGGCGCAGCAGCCTGGACCTGCTGGTCCCCGACGCCCGCTGCGCCGGCTGCATGGCCAAGATCGAGCGCGAGATGCAGGCGCTGCCGGGCGTCGCCGCCGCACGGCTGAACCTCACGCAGAAGCGGCTCACCGTCGAATTCCGCGCCGGCGCCGGGGATGCGGGCGGCGTGGTCGACACCCTGGCGCGCCTGGGCTACCCGGCGACGCCGTACGATCCCGGACAAGCCCGGGAGGCGCACGACCGCGAAGGCCGCCAGCTGATCCTGGCCATGGCCGTCGCCGGCTTCGGCGTCATGAACACCATGATGTTCTCGGTGCCGATCTGGGCCGGCCTCTTCGGGCAGGAGCTGGGGCCGGCGACGCGCGTCCTGATGATGTGGTTTTCGGGCATCGTGGGGGCGCCGTGCGCGCTCTACGCGGGCATGCCCTTCTTCCGCTCGGCCTGGCGCTCGCTGAAGGCGCGGCGGGCGAACATGGACGTGCCGATCTCGATCGGCGTCATCCTCACCTTGGCGATCAGCTTCTCCGAGACGGTGCTGGGCGGGCGGGACGCCTATTTCGACGCGGCGGTGTCGCTGCTGTTCCTGTTGCTGATCGGGCGCTGGCTGGAACACCGGCTGCGCGCCCGAGCCTCGAGCGCGGCGGCGGACCTCCTGGCCCTGCAGGCGCCGACGGCCACGCTGATCGGCGCCGGCGACGTGCTCACCGCCACGCCGGTGGACAAGGTCCAGCCCGGGGATCTCCTGCTGGTCCGGCCCGGCGACCGCCTGCCGGTGGACGGCGAGATCGTCTCGGGCGCGTCCGAACTCGACAACAGCCTCCTCACCGGCGAGACCGCGCCCGTGGCGGTCGCCGCGGGCCAGGCCTGCCGGGCCGGAGCCCTGAACCTGTCCGGCGCCCTGCGGCTGCGCGCCTCCGCCCGCTCCGAGGATTCCGCCCTGGCCGCCATCGCCCGGCTGGTGGAGATGGGCGCGCAGTCCAAGTCGAAATACGTGCGGCTGGCCGACAAGGCGGCCGCCATCTACGTGCCCGTCGTCCACACCGTGGCCCTGCTGACGTTCGCGGGTGGCTGGGCGCTGGGCCTCGGCCCGCGCGAGGCGCTGATCCGGGCCGTCGCCGTGCTGATCGTGACCTGCCCCTGCGCCCTGGGCCTCGCTGTTCCGGCGGTCCAGATCACGGCTTCGGCGCGCCTCTTCCGCCGGGGCGTGCTGGTGAAGTCCGGGGCGGCGCTGGAGCGCCTGGCCGACGTGGACCACGTGATCTTCGACAAGACCGGCGTGCTCACCCTGGGTCGTCCGCGCCTGAGGGACACCGCCGCCGCCGCCATCGCCATGGCCGCGCCGCTGGCCCGCGCCTCGCGCCATCCCCTGGCCCACGCCCTGGCCGAGGCGGCGGGCGACGGCCCCCTGGCTGAGGACGTGACGGAGCATCCCGGCGAGGGCGTCGAAGGGGTCGTCGACGGCCGCCGCTGCCGGCTGGGCAAGGCGGCCTTCCTGGGCGTGCAGAGCCACGCCGCCGAGACCGAGCTGTGGTTCGGCTTCGACAACGACATCCGCATCCGCTTCGCCTTCGTCGATCCGATGCGGGCCGACGTGGCGCAGACAGTCGCCGCGCTGCGCGCCCGCGGCCTGTCGGCCGAGATCCTGTCGGGCGACCTGCCGGGACCGGTGGAGCGGGCCGCCGCCGCCGCCGGCGTCGCCCGGTGGCGGGCCGGATGCACGCCGGCCGACAAGGCGGCCATCGTCGACGAACTGACCCGCCAGGGGCGCAAGGTGCTGATGGTGGGCGACGGCCTCAACGACGCCGGCGCCCTCGCCAAGGCGCACGCCGCCATGGCGCCCGGCACGGCGCTGGAGGCGAGCCAGAACGCCGCCGACCTGGTCTTCTCGGGCGAGAGCCTCATGACCGTCGTGGACGCCGTCGATGTGGCCCGCAGCGCCCGGGCCCGCGCCATGGAGAACTTCGGCCTGGCGGCCCTCTACAACCTGATCGCCGCGCCGGCGGCCATGGTGGGCCTGGTGAACCCGTTCGTTGCGGCCATCGCCATGTCCGGCTCGTCGCTGGTGGTCACCCTCAACGCGCTGCGCACCGGAGCCCGCCGATGAACATCGTCCTGTTCCTGGCCCCCTTCTCGCTGGGCCTGGGCCTGATGGCGGTCGCCGCCTTCTGGTGGAGCCTCAAGGCGGGGCAGTACGAAGATCCTGTGGGCGACGCCGCCCGCATCCTGGTCGAGGACCCCGAGGACCGGCCCTCGGCCTGAAGCGGGTCTTGATCCCGATCAAGGCGGCCCGGGAGGGCCTGCGGAATCCTGCGCCTCGCTGAGAGGAGATTCCGATGACCCCATTCCTGACGCTCGTGCTCGCCGGCTACGCCCTGTTCATGGTCGTGCTGGGCGTGGTCTGGGCCCGCAACGCCCTGGCCGACCTGCGCGAGACGCGTCGCTAGGATGGACTACGCCCACGCCTTCCGTAGTGCTCTGGACCGTGTGCGGTCTGAGGGTCGCTATCGTGTGTTTGC
>NZ_LSJI01000276.1 GCF_001557235.1 Phenylobacterium sp. CCH9-H3
GAGCTGCCCGAACTGCCGATCGCCTATGCGGACGCCGGGCCGATGCTGGCCGAGCCGGCCTTCTATCCGGTGGACGAGGGCTACCAGGAACCCGAGGCTCCACCGGGCCCCCCGCGCCGGGCGGGGCCGCGCGGCCGACGCTCCTCATGATGCGGATCGTCTACCTGACGCCCTACGCCGGCTCGAAGTCGGGCGGGAACAAGATGATCTTCCGCCACGTGGAGAGCCTGTGCGCCATGGGCTTCGACGCCGTGGTCCGCCGCCCGCCCCACATGCCGCCCCCGACGTGGTTCGATCACGAGGCTCCTACCGAGGACGCCTCCGTCCCGCTGGCCGCGGACGACATACTGGTGCTGCCGGAAGACTCCCCCGAGGCGCTACGGCAGGCCGCGGCCCTGCCCAACCGCAAGGTGATCTTCTGCCAGAACCCCTATGCGCTCGCGAGCTACGGCCTGGCCGCGCTGCCGGCCGAGCTCCGGCCGCAGTATCGCAACTTCATGGCGTGCGGGGTCGGCGTCGCCGGGCTGATCGCGCGCTTCTTCGACTACGATCAGATCTCGGTCGTGCCGGGCTTCGCCGATGAGCGCCTGTTCCGCCCTGCGCCCAAGGAGAGGCTGATCGCCTGCTCCCCCCGGCATCGGAAGGTGGAGCAGGCGGCCATCCGCTACATGTTCGAGCGGCTGCATCCCGACGCCGCCGCCTGGCGCTGGGAGGTGATGGAGACCCGCACCGAGGCCGAGGTCGCCGACATCATGGGCCGCGCCTCGGTGTTCCTGAGCCTCGCGCGGATGGAGGCGCTGAGCCTGACGACGCTGGAGGCCATGGCGTGCGAGTGCCTGCTGGCCGGCTTCACCGGCATCGGCGCGCGGGAGTTCGCAACCCCGGTCAACGGGATCTGGGTGGACGAGGACGACTGCGAGGCGGCCGCCCACGCCCTGGCCCGCGCGGCCACGCTCGCCGGGCAGGGCGGAGGCGCCCAGGCGCTGATGCGCCACGCCGCCGCCCAGACCGCCGCCCAGTGGAGCCGCGCCGCCTTCATCGAGGCGCTGGCCGCTTTCTGGCGCGACCGGATGGGCGTGACCGCGTGACGCTTTGCAAATCGGGAGGTTGCGGGTAAAAGCCCGCGTCCCCGGACAGGAGCCGCCTTAGCTCAGCCGGTAGAGCGGCGCATTCGTAATGCGTAGGTCAGGTGTTCGAGTCACCTAGGCGGCACCATTCTTTTCCCTACTTGCAAGATCTCGAAAACCGCCTGTGTCGGCGTACCTCGCCTGGCCGGCTGTGGGCGCAACATTGCATCCGGCGCCTCAAGAGGAAGCAAACATGCCGGCGTCGAGCCCGCATAACGCTGGTGCTTGACGTGTGGGGGCCGCAACGGCCTAGCTTCCGGCGTGGAGCGGCAAATGACGTCATCAACGGGCAGGGCATGCACGATCGGCCAGCGCGTGGCCGAGACCGGTGGTCGCACGACCGGGTTCGACTATCTTCGCATCGGCCTCGCTCTGGCGGTGATGGTCTGGCACAGCTTCCCGATCAGCTACGGCAAGCCGTTCGAGACAATGGTCCTTGGCAGCTGGGCGCGGCCGATGGTGGCGTTCATCCTGCCCGCCTTCTTTGCCCTGAGCGGATTTCTCGTCGCCGGCAGTCTGGAGCGGAATACGTCGCTGTTGCGGTTTGCCGCGCTGCGGGCCATCCGGATCATGCCCGCGCTCGGGGTCGAGGTGCTTCTTTCCGCCCTCATCCTGGGCCCGCTACTGACCACCGTCGGCCTTGTCGCCTATCTGTCGGACGGCGAGTTCCACCAGTATTTCCTCAACGTCTTCGGAATCATCCACTTCGATCTGCCGGGGCTGTTCGAGACCAATCCCATTCCCAGGATCGTCAATGGCCAGCTCTGGACCATCCCTTACGAACTGGAATGCTATGCCGCGCTCGCGACGCTCGCCGCCCTAGGCCTGGTCCGTCGTCCCATACTGATGCTGGCCGCCGTCACCGGCCTGCAGCTCGCGGTGATGGCGATCACCTATCAGCCCATCGTCTTCGGAAGCCCGCTTCCGGAGCTTGGCGGCGTGTTCTCCGGCCGCCTCCTCGTGATGAGCTTCCTGTGGGGCGTTGCGCTGTTCCGGCTCCGCGACCGCGTCCCGTTCAACGGATGGCTCGCGGCAATCGCGGCGGCGCTGAGCATCGCCCTCATGCTCGTGCCCCTAGGCGACGCCCTGGCTCCGCTGCCCATCGCCTACGCGGTCGCCTACCTAGGCCTTCAGCAGCCGCGGAGCACGCCCATCGTGGCCCTCGGCGATTTCAGCTACGGCATCTTTCTCTACGGCTTCGCCGTTCAGCAGACGGTGGCGAGCCTTGGCGCATGGACGCACCATTGGCTTATCAACCTCGCTCTCGCCGTGCCATTGGTCACGCTCTTTGCCGCGTTCTCCTGGTATGGCGTCGAAAAGCCGGCGTTGGGGCTGAGGACGCGCTTGTCGCTCCTCGATCCGATCGACGCCGGGATAGGGTCGGTCCGCGCTCGGCTGCTGGCCGTCCTCCCCGCGCCAGGCTCCGCAGGCGGGGTAGGATCGAAACCCGAGCTTCCCTAGCAAGGCCGCAGGTCCCGCCGCCTGGCCTCCACGAGATCGCGCAGCCAGGCCCTGACCACCCGCATCCGCGCGGTATCGTGCACTTCGCGGTGGGTGCTTAGCCAGAAGCGCCGTTCGATGAGGACCTCCGGCAGAACCCGCTCGAGGCCGGCGGCGAGGAAGCAGGGCAGGACGCCCACGCCGCCGGCGGCCGCGATCATTTCCCGCTGGGCCTGGATCGAGGAGCTGGCGAGCGTCGCGGTAAGGCCCGGCGAGACCTCGTCCAGGTACCGCAGTTCGGATGCGTAGAGCAGATCGTCGATGTACCCGACGATCTGGAGCCCGGAGAGATCGCCGACGGTCGCGGGCCGTCCCGCGCGATCGAGATAGCCGGGCGCCCCATAGAGCGCGAGCTGATAGCCGGTGAGCGGCTCGACCACGAGACGCTGGGCGTCCGGCGGGCTGAGCGTGATCGCCATGTCCACCTCCCGCCGACTGGGGGACAGGAAGCCGGCATGCGCCGCCAGCTCCACGCGCAGGCCCGGCCGGGCCGCGGCGAGCTGCGGCAGGGCGGGGGCCAGCACCGCCGAACCAAAGCCCTCGGCCGTGCTGATGCGGACGGTCCCTGCGACCAGATCGGGGCGGGTCACGCGGGCGGCGGTCTCCATCGCCTGTTCGGCGTCCAGCGCGATGTCGAACAGCTGGGCGCCGGCCGCGGTGAGCTGGAGGCCTGTGGAGGATCGGACGAACAGGGTGGACTTCAGCGCCGTCTCCAGACGCGCAACCCGGCGGCCCACCGTGGCGGTGTCGATCCCCAGCCGCTGGGCGGCGGCCCCGAGAGATCGGCCGCGCGCAGCGCCGAGGAAGATGCGCAGATCGTCCCAGTCGAACATTGGTGTTGCAATATCGCGCTATCGATCATGCAACAATGCAATGGGACGACGGCGAGAGAAGGGTTAGGCCAGGAACATGCGAGAGATCACCCACTTCATCGACGGCGCCGCCTTCGCGGGCGCTTCGGGCCGCTACGGCGACGTCTTCAACCCCAACACCGGCGAGGTTCAGGCGCGCGTCCAGTTCGCCACCAACGCCGAGGTCGATCGGGCGGTCCAGTCGGCGCTGCGGGCGCAGCAGACCTGGGCGCTGGTCAATCCGCAGCGGCGGGCGCGGGTGATGTTCGAGTTCAAGCGCCTGATCGAGCGCGACATGGACGCCCTGGCCGAGATCCTGTCGTCCGAGCACGGCAAGGTGATCGCCGACAGCAAGGGCGACATCCAGCGCGGCCTGGAAGTGATCGAGTTCGCCTGCGGGATACCCCATGCCTTGAAGGGCGAATACACCGAGGGGGCCGGGCCGGGCATCGACGTCTATTCGATGCGCCAGCCGCTGGGCGTGGCGGCGGGGATCACCCCGTTCAACTTCCCGGCCATGATCCCGATGTGGATGTTCGGCATCGCCATCGCCACGGGCAACACCTTCATCCTGAAGCCCTCCGAGAAGGACCCCACCGTCCCGGTGAAGCTGGCGGAACTGATGATGGAGGCGGGCGCGCCGGCCGGGGTGCTGAACGTGATCCACGGCGACAAGGCCGCCGTCGACGCCATCCTGGACCATCCGGACATCAAGGCCGTCAGCTT
>NZ_LSJI01000277.1 GCF_001557235.1 Phenylobacterium sp. CCH9-H3
GCCCTCCGACGCGGGCCCACCCCGGCCCCGCCCGCGTCGGAGGGCGGGCTGGTGATCGATTCCAGCGGAGCGGAAGACAACCGGATCGATCCGGGCAAGCCGCTGCGCTGTTTCGTCCAGGGCCAGTTCGTCGGCGAACTCAGCCTGACCGATTGCGCCCGCCGCAACGGCGTGGCCACAGACGCCCTGGACGTGGGCCTGGATGAGACGGGCGCCCTGGCCGCGGCGCAACAGGCGGGCGCCCAGCTCATCCCGTTGCCCCCGGCGGAGGAGGTGGCGCCGTCCGACACCGAGGAGTCCTCGCTGCCGCCGGCGGAGGCGCAAGGTCCCGACGTTCAGGCTACGGCGGCCGGAACCTGCTGGCGTCACGGGGGAGGGCGCTGGCGGCGCGTGTCGGAGGACGGCGATCTCAACGCCTGCGTCCAGACGCTGTTCGCGGGCCGCTGCGAGCGGCCGGGCGGGGCGACCTATGGGCGGTTCGGGACCCAGACCCTGCGTCTGGTCGCGGGGAAGGTCGAGATCTCGGACGACAACCGCGCCTTCCGCACCCTGGCGCCCCAGGCTCCGGATTGCAGTCTGCCGCCGGTGGGGTAGGTTCGCGGCCATGTCCGCGAAACCGCTGCTCGTCCTCGCCGTCGCCGCCCTGGCGCTCTCCGCCTGCGCGAAGAAGACCACACCGCCGGGCGACGCCGGGATCTGTTACCACGTTGTCCCGCAGAAGGACGGCTCGCTGAAGTACAACAAGCTGGTCCAGGCAGCGAGCCTAGAGCAGTGCGCGGCCAATCTCGAGGCCATGCGGATCAAGTTCCTGACCCTGGGCGGCAACCAGCAGGAGATCTATGGCGCCTACCAGGCGAATTTCCTGTTCCTGGTGAAGGAGGGCGTGATGACCTCCACCTCGCTGGAGGGACCGCGCTACGTCGCCCTGGTGCGGACGGGCGATGGCCGGCTGGCGATCCCGGGCGCGATGCCGCAAACGCCCTGACCGGGGCCAATCTGCTGTGGACGGGTTCCGCGGGGCAGGAACGTAAGCGGAACATTCGGGTTGATGCCGTTTCCGTGACGCGCTAGCGTCGCCCGCTGCGAACCTTTCTGGCGCGCTCAACGACGGGCACCGGCCCGCCTTCTACGGAAACCAAGGAACACATCGACATGGCGGGCAGCGTCAACAAAGTCATCCTGGTGGGCAATCTGGGCGCCGACCCCGAGATCCGCTCGCTGGGCTCGGGCGACCGGGTCGCCAACCTTCGCGTCGCCACGTCGGAAACCTGGCGCGACCGCAATTCCGGCGAGCGCAAGGAAAAGACCGAGTGGCACCGGGTGGTGATCTTCAACGAGAACCTCGTGAAGGTGGCCGAGAACTATCTGCGCAAGGGCGCCAAGGTCTACATCGAGGGTAGCCTGCAGACCCGCAAATGGGCCGACCAATCCGGCCAGGAGAAGTTTTCCACCGAGGTGGTGCTGCAGAAGTTCCGTGGCGAACTGACCATGCTGGACGGCCGCGGCGGCGACGCCGAACAGGGCGAAGGCGGCGGCTACGGCGGCGGCTTCTCCTCCGGCCCGCGGCCGTCCAGCTCCGCCCCCCGCGAAGACTTCTCCGCCAACCTGGACGACGAGATTCCGTTTTAGAGCGCAGCTCCCCTTGGGATCAGAACGGCGGTCAGGTCCTCGTGGAGCTGGCCGCCTTCTTCGTTTGCGGGGGCGGGAATTCGGTGCGCAGCGCCGCGCCGACGTCGGCCATCACGGTCGCCCAGTCGTACGATTGCTCACCGGCGAAGACCCGGGCCTGGGGATACCAGGGATAGCCGCCAGAGCCGAGCCGTGGCCAGGCGTCGGGCGTGGTGATCAGCCAGGTCGGCGCGCCGACGGCGGCGGCGACGTTGGTCGTGGCGGTGGCCGGTCCGATCACCAGGTCCAGCGCCCTGCATAGCGCGGCCAACTCGTCGAGGTCCGTGCGCAGATCCAGGCCGGGGAGGGCGCGGATGTCGCCGTGCAGGGTCTCGGCGATGACGCGCAACTCGTCCTTGCAGTCGCCGATCTGCAGGTTGATGAAGGTCACGCCGGGGGCGCTGAACACCGGCTCCCAGAGGTCGAGCGGCGGATAGAATTTCTGGCGCTGCGAGGTCATCACCAGGCTCCGCCAGATCACGCCCACCTTCGGCCCGGGCCCGGCGCCCGCGAGCTCGGCTTTCCAATGGTCGATGCGCCGGGGATCCGCCTTAAGGAAGCCGCCCGTCCGTTTCGGGAAGTCATCCAGCTCGCGTCGATGGCTGCAGAGGAAGTCGCCCATGCGGACCCAGGTCTCGTAGGCGTCCGGCGACAGGTCCGGCGCGTCCCGGATGGTCCGGCCGCCCTCTCGGCGGGTGTCGTGCGCCACCACCTGGGCCGCCTCGAAGGAACGCTGGAAGAGCGTGACCAGCCGGGGTTCCACGGCGATCAACAACCGGCCCGCCTCGCCGATCTCGCGCGCCACGTCGGTGAGGACGTTCGCGAAGAGGATTTCATCGCCCAGCCCCTGTTCCCCGACCACCAGGACCCGCCGCCCGGCCAGAGGCTCCCCCGGTGTCCAGGCCGGCGCGGCGAAGAGGTGATGCACATAGTCCGGATAGGCCTCCTGGTTCCGGACGGCGTAGGCGTCCCAGCCGGTGCCGATGTCGCCCGCGGCCAGCAGCAGATTGGACCTGGCGTACCGGTACATGGCCCCCTGGGCGAGGCTGTCGGCGCCGAGGGCGATCGCCCGTTCGCAGTCGTCGAGGGCGCCCCGGAAGTCGGCGACGGCGCGTCGGGCGTTGGCCCGGTTGAAGTGGGCCGTGTGCAGATCGCCCTGCAGCCGGATCGCCTCGTCGAAGAAGACCAGCGACTGGCCCGCCTGCCCGGACTCGAAGATCACGCACCCCAGGGTGTTCCACAGCAGAGCCGACGCCGGATTGGCGGTGATGGCGCCGCGAAGCAGGTCGATCGCCTCGGGGAAGCGGGACTGCTCGCAATAGGCGTAGGCCAGGTCGTTGACGATCTCCACCGAGGCCGGGTCCTGCTGGCGGGCGCGCAACAGGAACCTCTCCGCGAGTTGCGGCAGGCGCAGGAGGCTGGCCAGGCGGGCGATGTCGCGGGCGAGGCCAGCCTCGTTCGGCGCGATCGCCAGGGCGTTTTCGTAGGCGTCCAGGGCGGCGGCATAGTCCCCGAGCTTTTCCTGGAAGACCGCGAGCAGGCGCCAGGCCTGGCCGTTCGCGGCGTCGGCCCCCGCGGCCTCCGCGGCGAGCCTGGCGGCCAGGGCGAAGTCCTTCCTGCGGTCGGCGTCGACGGCGCGGCGAAGGAGATCGGCCGCCCTCCGGCGCCCGGCTTGGGAAAGGTCGCGGGTCACGGGCGTCGCCCTCCAGGGATGCGAGACCAGGGTTGGCGGATTCGATTAAGGCTTGTCGAACGCGCCTAGAGCCGTGTCCGCAGCGACCAGAGCTCGGGGAAACAGCGGCGCTGCAACGTGCGCTGGAGGTAGGGCGCGCCCTCGCTGCCGCCAGTGCCGCGCTTGCCCCCGATGATCCGCTCGACGGTGAGCACGTGCTTGTGGCGCCAGGTCAGCAGGGCGTCGTCGAGGTCCACCAGCTTCTCGGCCAGCTGATAGAGCTCCCAATAGCGCCGGGTGTCGCGATAGACCGCCAGCCAGGCGTCTTCCACGGCGGGATGGGGCGCGTAGGGCTGGGTCACGTCGCGCTCCAGCACCTCGGCGGGGACCTCCAGGCCGTGGGCCGCAAGGCGATGAATGGCGTCGTCGTAGAGGCTGGGCGCCTCGAGCGCGGCCTTCAGGGTCGTCAGCGCCTCGCTGCCCTCGTCCTGGAACGCCAGGAACGAGGCGTCCTTGAGGCCGAGGAGGTACTCAAGCGTCCGGAACTGCCAGGACTGGAAGCCCGAACTGGTCCCGAGCCCGGCCCGGAAGCTGAGGTAGTCGGACGGGGTCATGGTGGCCAGGACGTCCCACGACAGGGTCATGATCGTCTGGATCCGCGAGACCCGGGCCAGGGCCTTGTAGGCCGGCTCCACCTCCTGCGAGCGGATCAGGCGCTTGGCCAGCCGCACCTCGTGGATGATCTCCTTCAGCCACAGCTCCTTCGTCTGGTGGATGACGATGAAGAGCATCTCGTCGTGGCGGTCGGTGGTGGGGTGCTGGGCGGTGAGCAGCCGGTCGAGGCCCAGGTAGCCGGCATAGGTGATGGTGTCGGTCATCTTGGGCGTGAGCAACGCGCGGCCGGGCGGCGAGTCAAGCCGCGGCCCAGGCCTTGCCCCGCTCCACCCACCGCTCGGCCAGCCACTCGCCGGCCGGCGGCAGTCGCCGCCGTCCCCGCCGCAGCCGGACCCGGAGCGGCGGCAGGGGCAGGAAGCCGTCCGCCTCCGTCAGCTCCCGCATCCCGGGGAAGGCGCGCGACTCCGGCAGCGGCGCGACCACCGCCCCGGACATGACGGCCGCCCGGACCGCTCGCTCGTTGTTGGCGGACAGCGCGATCCGGTAGGGTCGGGCGGCCTGGCGCAGAAGTTCCTGGGCCAGCCGCCGGTAGACGCTTCCTTCCACCATGAGGGCGACCGGGAGAGGCGTGAGCTCCAGCGCCGGGCACGTTGCCGCGCACGCCCACAGGCCGCGCTCGAGGTGGACCATTTCCCCCCGCGCGTCCCCGCCGAGCTGGAACTCGGTGACCAGCGCCAGGTCAACCGCGCCTTCCTCCAGCCGGCGAAGGAGCAGGCGCGAGCCCTCGGTGACGATGCGCAGGTTGGTGTCGGGGAAGCGCGCCATCAGCTCGCCCATCAGCGGCGCAAGCACGGTCGGCAGGTAGGTGTCCGGCAGGCCCACGGCCAGCGAACTCGGCGCGCGCTCGCTCATCATGGCGTCGAAGGCCGCGTCGTGGGCTTCGAGGATCTCGCGCGCATGCATCAGCAGCACCTCGCCGCTGGCCGTCAGCTGCACGCCCTGGGCGCTGCGCTGGAGAAGCCGATGGCCGGCCGCCGCCTCCAGACGGTGCATCTGCATGCTGACGGCGGACGGCGTGCGCCCGACGATTTTGGCCGCGGCGGTGAAACTGCCGGACTCGACGATGGCGACGAAGGTGCGGAGCAGATCGGGCTCGAACATGATTCAAATCTGTTGAAGTACGATTTCAGATCTATTCGCTCGTAACAGTCTTGTTGTCTCGCCAAAAGAGCCGCCCGCAGCCGCGGAGGTTGCGGCTTCCCTACAAACCAGGGCGAGATAGATGAGGGATCTTGATCTTCGGCGCGCGACATGCGCCGACCAGCCGGCCTTGCAGGCGCTCCAGTCGAACTCGGTCGTTCATGTGGCCGGCGTCCACTACAGCGGCGAGCAGGTCGACGCCTTCCTTCGCGATGCAAAGGCGGCGGTCCGCGATGTCCTCAGCCGGGCGCGTCTATGGGTCCTGGCCGACGGCGACTGCCTCGTCGCGAGCGCCGGATGGCAGCGCACCCGCGCCCGCGACGTGGTCGAGCTGCGTTCGGTCTATGTCCGCAACGGCTGGACCCGGCGGGGGCTGGCGGGCCGCCTGCTGGACTGGGTCGAACGCGACGCTGCGAAGGTCGGCGCGCGCCACGCACGCCTGCACGCCATGCGCGGCTCGGAGCCGTTCTACGCCGCCCGCGGCTATGCGCCGGTCGGCGAAGTGACGTTCGACCTGGGCGGGGTGCCGTTTCCCGGCCTGACCATGGCCAAGCCCCTGGCGGCGGACGCGCGGACCTGAGGACGGCGATCATGAGCACGGTGCAGGCCGCCGCGGGCGGCGAGCGGAATCGCGGGCGCGCGGCGGAGGGAGTCGGGCAGTGGTCCTCCGGCGTCGCCTTCATAGCGGCGGCGGTGGGATCCGCCGTCGGCCTCGGCAGCATCTGGAAGTTCCCCTACATCGTGGGGGCGAACGGCGGCGGGGCCTTCGTGCTCGTCTACCTCGCTTTCGTCGCCGCTGTCGGGGTCCCCCTGATGACGGCGGAGCTGGCGCTGGGCCGACGGGGCGGTCCGACTGTGATCCGTAGCCTGGGCATCGCCGCCGGGCGCCTGGGCACGCGCTGGAACGTGCTCGGCTGGCTGAGCATCGTCGCCGCCTTCGTGATCCTGTCCTTCTACAGCGTGGTCGCCGGCTGGGCGCTGGCCTATGCGGTGCGCGCTTCCGTCGGCGGGCTGGCGGGGATGACGGCCGAGGCGAGCGGGGCGGCGTTCGACGCCCTTCTGGCCGATCCGGCGCAGATGATCGGCTGGCACAGCCTGTTCATCGCGGCGACCGCCATGATCGTCGTTCCGGGCGTCAGCGCGGGGATCGAGCGCGCCGTCCGCTGGCTGATGCCGATCTTCGCCGTGCTGCTGCTGGGTCTGGCGCTCTATGCGGCGGCCGTCGGCGACGTCGCTCGGACGGTCAGGTTCCTGTTCGCGCCGGACTTCGCGGCCCTGACGCCGGCGGCCACGCTCTCCGCCGCGGGCCATGCGTTCTTCACCCTGTCGTTGGGCATGGGGGCGATGATCGCCTATGGCGGCTATCTGGCGTCCGGGGAGTCGATCCCGAAGACGGCGGCCTGGGTGGCCGGCGCCGACACAGTCTGCTCCCTGGCGGCCGGCTTCGCCATCTTCCCGATCGTCTTCGCCTACGGACTGGATCCCGCGGAGGGGCCGGGTCTGGTGTTCGTGACCTTGCCGGTGGCCTTCGCCGGCATGCCGGGCGGCGCGCTCGTGGCTTTCGCCTTCTTCGCCCTGCTGGTCATCGCGGCGTTGGCGTCCGCGGTGTCGGTGCTGGAGCCCTTGGTGGCCGCCACCGGCGCAGGCGGCCCCGGCCCGGCCCGCACGCGGCGGACCTGGGCCATCGCCGGCGGGGCCTGGGCGCTGGGGCTGGCGTCGGTGTTCTCGTTCAACCTCTGGGCCGGAGTGCGGGTCCCGGGCCTGGGACTCAACCTGTTCGACAGCCTGAACCTGCTGACCGCCGAGGTCGGCCTGCCGCTGGTCGGCGTCGGCATCGCGATCTTCGTCGGGTGGGTGGCCCCCCTGGCGCTTCCGCAGAGCGAGTTCGACACGCCCATGGGGCGCCGGGTCTGGCTGTTCCTGGTGCGCTTCGTGGCGCCGGCGGTGGTGGCCCTCGTCCTGTTCGACGCCCTGAACTGAGCCTAGTTCGCCGCCGCCGGGGGGGTGGGCTCGGGCGGCGGGCAGGCGTCGGCGATCCGGCGGGCTTCGGTGGAAGCCTTGCCGGCGATGTCCAGGCCCAGGAACTCGGTGGCGATCTCGGCGGTGAGGTTGAAGCTGGTCGGGGTGTACGAGCCGGAGCCCTGGACCGCGACCTTACGCCCCTTCTTGCTGACGCAGGTCCCCTTGAGGGTGATCCGCCCGCCCGAGAACACCTTGGTCGGGTAGGTGCAGGCGTAGTGGCGGTTCGACGGGCCGGCCAGGAACTTGTCCACATCGGCCGGGGTGATGCAGCGCTTCTCGGTCTTGCTCTGCTTGATGGGCGACAGCAGCCGGTTGGTGGACTCCCAGTAGCCGGGCAGGATCGTCGTGGCGGCCTGGACCGCGCCGGCCGGCGCCAGCGCGGCGAGGGCGATCAGAAGGGCGGGGGCGGCTTTCATGTGGCGGCGGACTCTACGGCTGATTTCGGCGCCAGGGTGACCGGCGCCGGATGAACCAGGGCTTAGCGCGCGTCGGCGGGCTGGGGCGTACGGGATTCCATCAACGCCAGGTTCCGCTCGCGGATGCGCTGGCCCTCTTCGTCGTAGAGAAAGGGCAGGAAGGCGTAGCGGCGGCCGCGGGTGACCGGCGTGGCCTCGTGCAGGAGGTTGCAATTGAACACGACCGCCCCGCCGGTGGGCGGACGGTACGTCCGGCCCCCGAACTCGGGAAAGCGCAGGTCCCCGCCCTCGTATTCGCCGGCGTTGAGGTTGATCGAGCAGGCAAAGCGGCGGTGCGCCGTGGCGAGGCTCTGATTGTCGCGGTGCGCGTGGAAATAACCGCCTTCCTCCGCGTCGTAGCAGGACACGATGTAGCGCTCGATGCGGGTGGCGTGGAACTGGAAGGTGCGGCGGACCATGGGCGTAATGGCGCGCTGGATGCCCGCGATGATCTCGGCCCGCAGGTCTGCGTCGTCCTTGAGGTTGACGTCGCGGCGCTTCTTCATGCCGTCCATGACCCCGACGGTGCGCCCGTCCACGTCCCGCATGACGCCGGAAGGCTCGCCCCCGCGCGACTCGTAGAGATCGATCAGCCGACGGCAGAACTCCGGCTCGAAGACCCGCGGCACGATCAGGACCGGGGCGACGAGCGGGGTTCCGGCGTAAGCGTCGAGCGGCGGCAGGCCCGCGACGATGGGGTCGAACACCGCCTCGGGGCGGTCGATGGGCGCCCGGGCCACCAGGCGGCTGGCCGGATCCAGCAGCAGCCACGCGCTTTCCTCCGGATCCAGATGGAAGAGCGGCGCGATCCGGTCGTCGGGATCGAAGAACCAGCGCTGACCCGGCGCATGGTCCGGCGGGATCGCGTCGCTCTCGGGCTCGCGCGCCACGAAGAAGGCGGCCAGGAAGCGCCCCTCGAAGCGCGGCGTGAGAGGCTCCACGGCGGCGATGGCGGCGGCGCGGGCCGCGGGATCGCGGGGCATGAAGGCCAGCAGCACGTGCCGCCCGGCGACCGTGCTGAAGTGGAAGGCCGGGTTGGCGCGGCTGACCGCGGCGAACTGCGGCGCCATGTCGCCGATGCTGAGGGGCGGCAAGGCCCAACGACCGCTCATATGGCGGCGCCTTCGGCGCGCGCCACCTCGGCCTGGTAGGCGCGCAAGGTGGCCGCCCCCGCCGGGTCGTAGAAGAAGGGCAGGAAGGCGTAGCGGCGCCCGGCGGTGACCGGCCGCGCCTCGTGCATCATGGCGCAGGAGAAGACCACGGCGCCGCCGGGCGGCGGACGATAGGTGGCGGAGCCGTATTCGAGGAAGCGCAGGTCGCCGCCTTCGAAGCCGTCGTTCAGGTTGATGGAGCAGGCGAACTTGCGGTGGGCGGTGCCGCGGGTGGTGTTGTCGCGATGGGGGTGGAACACGCCGCCGTCGCCGGCGTCGTAGCAGCTTACGAGGTAGCGCTCGATCTCCGTCACCGTGAACCCGAGCCCTCGGAGGATCATCGGGTAAAGGCGCCGCTCCAGCCGCTCGCGAAGGGCGGCCTGCAGCTCGGGATTGCGGATCCAGAGGTCGCGCCGCTTCTTCAGCTCGTCCATGACCGGCACGGTGCGGCCGTCGACGTCGCGCATGACCCCGGTGAATTCCCCGCCGTCCGCCTGGTGCATCTCGATCAGAGCCTCGCAAAGCTCGGGCTCGAGGACGCGCGGCACGATCAGGACCGGCGCGTGCAGGAGCGTTCCGGCATGGTCGGCGGGGGCGGGCAGGGCGGCGACGCGGGCCAGCATCGCCTCGGCCGCCTCCACGGGCGCCGTGGCCATGACCCGCAGCGTCGGGTCGAGCAGCAGCCAGTGCGGCTGGGGGCCATAGTGGCGGGTGATCGATCCGTCCGCGTCCAGCATCCAGCGCAGGCCGCGCGTGTCCCGCAGGCCGGCCGCCATGGCGGGATCGCGGTACACCACCAGGGCGCAGGCCTTCACCTCGTCGAACAGACGCTGGTTCGCCGCAAGCGCCCGGAGCGCCATCAGCCGGGGTTCGGGTTCACCCGGCAGAAACAGCACCAGCACATAGCGTCCGGCGGTCGTGTCGAAGGCGAATTCCGGGTTGGAGGGCGTCGGGGCGGTGAACCACGGCGCATTCTGGCCAAAGGCGAGCGGCATGCGGCCAGCCTAAAGCCTCGAACGGCCGAGGTCATCAGCCTAGGCCTTAGCCCTCGCGTACGCGCGTGTACGCACATGCGTGCGCGTGAAGTGGCGTCCGGCGCTTGGGGGTGCTAACTGGAGCCCCTATCTAACCAGTCCGATTCGAACGGTTTTTCCCTCCCTTGACCGACGACAGCACCTCAACCCCGCCCGAACACGGCCCGGGGGGCATCGCCCCTATCGCCATCGAAGACGAGCTGAAGCGCTCGTACCTCGACTACGCCATGAGCGTGATCGTCAGCCGCGCCCTGCCGGACGTGCGCGACGGTCTGAAGCCCGTGCACCGGCGGATCCTGTTTTCCATGGGCGAGCAGGGGCACACGCCTGACCGCAGCTATGTGAAGTCGGCCCGCGTCGTCGGTGACGTGATGGGTAAGTATCACCCGCACGGCGACGTCGCGATCTACGACACCTTGGTGCGCCTGGCGCAGCCGTTCTCGATGAGCCTGCTGCTGATCGATGGCCAGGGGAACTTCGGCTCGGTGGACAACGATCCGCCGGCGGCCATGCGCTACACCGAAAGCCGCATGACGCGGGCCGCCATGGCCATCCTGGCCGACCTCGACAAGGACACGGTCGACTTCAAGGACAACTACGACGGCTCCGAACAGGAGCCGGTTGTCCTGCCGTCGCGCATCCCGAACCTGCTGGTGAACGGCGCCGGCGGCATCGCGGTGGGCATGGCGACCAACATCCCGCCGCACAACCTGGGCGAAGTGGTCGACGCCTGCCTCGCCTATATCGACGATCCCGAAATCGGCCTGGACGCGCTGCTCGACATCGTCCCGGGCCCCGACTTCCCCACGGGCGGTCAGATCGTGGGCCGCACCGGCCCCCGCACGGCGCTCATGACCGGCCGCGGTTCGGTGATCATGCGCGGCATCGCGTCTGTCGAAGAGATTCGAAAAGACCGGGAAGCCATCATCATCACGGCGATTCCGTACCAGGTGAACAAGGCTGCGCTGGTCGAGCGCATCGCCGAGCTGGTGCGCGAGAAACGGGTCGAGGGGGTAGCCGACCTGCGCGACGAGAGCGACCGCCAGGGCATGCGCATCGTCATCGAGATGAAGCGCGACGCCTCGGCCGACGTCCTGCTGAACCAGCTCTACCGCTTCACGCCGCTGCAGACCTCGTTCGGGGTCAACATGCTGGCGCTGAACCGCGGCCGGCCCGAGCAGATGGGCCTGCGCGAGATGATCACCGCCTTCGTGGAGTTCCGCGAAGAGGTGGTGGTCCGCCGCACCAAGTTCGAGCTGTCCAAGGCCCGCGACCGCGGCCACGTCTTGGTGGGCCTCGCCATCGCCGTGGCCAATATCGACGAGTTCATCCACATCATCCGCTCGTCCAAGGATCCGACCGAGGCGCGCGAGCGTCTGGTGGCCCGGGACTGGCCGGCGGGCGACATGCTGCCGCTGGTCGAGCTGATCGCCGACCCGCGTACGCTCGTCATCGGCGGCAACGAGATCCGGCTCACCGACGAGCAGGCCCGCGCCATCCTGGCGCTGACCCTGTCGCGCCTGACCGGCCTGGGCCGCGACGAGATCTTCGGCGAGGCGCGCGAGCTGGCCGAGATGATCCGAGGACACCTCGAGATCCTGGCCTCGCGCGAGAAGATCATGGGCATCGTCCGCGAGGAGCTGGTGGCGGTGAGGGACGCCTTCGCCGTGCCGCGCCGAACCGAGATCATCGACGGCGACGCCGATGTCGAGGACGAGGATCTGATCGCCCGCGAGGACATGGTCATCACCGTGACCCACGGCGGCTATGTGAAGCGCACGCCGCTCAGCCTCTACCGGACCCAGCACCGGGGCGGGAAGGGGCGCTCGGGCATGGCGACCAAGGAGGAGGACGCCGTCACCCGGGTGTTCTCCGCCAACACCCACACGCCGATGCTGTTCTTCTCGTCGGGCGGCAAGGCCTACCAGCTCAAGGTGTGGCGCCTGCCCGTGGGCACGCCCACCTCCCGCGGCAAGGCGTTCGTCAACCTACTGCCCATCGAGCCGGGCGAGAGCATCACTTCGATCCTGCCGCTGCCCGAAGACGAGGCGACGTGGGATCAGTACGACGTGATGTTCGCGACCCGGTCGGGGAACGTCCGCCGCAACAAGCTCAGCGACTTCATCGGCATCAAGCGTAACGGCAAGATCGCCATGAAGCTGGACGAGGGCGACCAGATCATCGGCGTCGGCGTCTGCAACGCCGAGCAGAACGATATTCTGCTTACCACGGCGCTGGGCCGCTGCATCCGCTTCGCCACGGAAGAGGTCCGGGTCTTCGCCGGCCGCGACTCCACCGGCGTGCGCGGGATCCGTCTGGCCGAGGGCGACAGCGTCATCTCCATGGCCATCCTGCGCGCCGTGCCGGCCACGCCGGCCGAGCGCGCGGCCTACCTCAAGCACGCCAAGCTCATGCGGGCGGCGACGGATGGGGAGGACGGCGACGACACGGCCACGGTCGAGGAGGACGACGCCGAAGGCGGCGAGGACCAGGTCAGCCTGAGCCCCGACCGCATCGCCGAACTGGGCGCGGCCGAGGAGATCATCCTGACCGTCTCCACCGAAGGCTTCGGCAAGCGGACTTCGGCCTACGAGTTCCGGCGCACCGGCCGGGGCGGCCAGGGCCTGCTGGCCCAGGATCTCACCAAGCGCGGCGGTCGCCTGGCCGCGTCGTTCCCGGTGGACGAGGCCGACGAGATCCTGCTGGTCACGGATCAGGGCCAGCTCATCCGCACCCGGGTGGGTCAGGTCCGGCTGGCGGGCCGCAACACCCAGGGCGTCACGATCTTCCGGACCAGCGCCTCCGAGCATGTGGTCTCGGTCGAGCGTCTTGCGGACCAGGGCGAGGACGATGTCGAGGTCGCGGCCCCCGACGCCGGCGATGACGGCGCCGCCGCGCCGGAGACCGGACAGGAATAGTCCTGCGCGCGAAACCCTGGATCACTATCCAGGGTTTCGCATGTCTGGCCCTCACCCTGCGGCAGGTCGATTTCCGCTTGCCATCCGCGCGCTCGGCGGCGAAAGGGCGGAGGTCGAGTTGGGGGGATCCTGAACCGCATGACCCGCGTCGGACTCTATCCGGGTACGTTCGATCCCATCCATAACGGGCACACCGACATCATGGGCCGCGCCGCCAAACTGGTGGACAAGCTGGTCATCGGCGTCGCCATCAACGCCGGCAAGGGTCCGCTCTTCTCGCTCGACGAGCGGGTCGCGATCGTCGAGGAGGCCGTCGATCCCCTGCGCAATCAGTGCGAGATCGTGGTCCAGCCCTTCGAGGGCCTGACCATGCACTTCGCCCGCGAGGTCGGCGCCAGTGTCATCGTGCGCGGCCTGCGCGCCGTGGCCGACTTCGAGTTCGAGTTCCAGATGACCGCCATGAACCAGCAGCTCGACCGCGAGATCGAGACCGTGTTCTTCATGGCCGATCCCCGCCACCAGGCCATCGCCTCCAAGCTCGTCAAGGAGATCGCGGTGCTGGGCGGGGAGGTGACCAAGTTCGTCAGCCCCTCCGTCAAGGAGCGGCTGATGGAAAAGGTGGGCCGCGCCTAATCGCTGGCGGACCGGCGGCGACCTCGCTACGAGAGCGCCATGACGTTCAAGTCCGTCCTGCTCGCCGCGGCGTTCGCGGCCCTCGCGACCACGGCATATGCTCAGAAGGCCCCGGCCGCGCCACAGCCGGCCGCGCCCGCGGCGCCGACCGCCGCCGACTGGCGCACGCCCAATCCCGACGACGTGCTGGTGATCGACACCAACAAGGGCCGAATCATCGTCGAGCTGGTCCCCGAGGTCGCTCCGCTGTGGACCACGCGCCTCCGCGAGCTCGCCCGCGAGCACTTCTACGACGGCCACACCTTCTTCCGGGTCATCGAGGACTTCATGGCCCAGACGGGCGACCCGGAGAACCGCGGCACCGGCGGCTCGACCAAGCCGGACGTGAAGGCCGAGTTCCAGTTCCGCCGCGGGCCCGAGACGCCCTTCGCCCTGGTGGCCGACCAGAGCGTGGCGGAGGTGGGGTTCATCAAGTCGCTGCCTGTGACCACCCAGTCGATGATGCTGGCTCCACTCACCCGCGACGGGAAGATCTCCGGCTACGGGCTGTTCTGCCCCGGCGTAGGCGGCGCGGCGCGTGGCGAGGCCGAGGATTCGGCCAACAGCCAGTTCTTCCTGATGCGCGCGCACTATCCGATGCTGGAGCGGCGCTATACCGCCTGGGGCCGCGTGATCTCGGGGCTGGACGTGGTGCGCGCCATCAAGGTCGGCGAGCCCGTGCCGGAACCGCAGGACCGCATGGAACGCCTGCGCCTGCTGAGCGATATGCCTGAGAAAGACCGGCCGAAGATCCGCGTGATCGATCCGGCCGGACCGTGGTTCAAGGCCGAGATCGCCCGGGCAAAGGCCGCGGGCGGCGCAAACTTCACGGCCTGTGACGTGAACATCCCTGTCGAGGTGAAATGATGGACGCCGAAAACACCCTTCTGCTGGAGCTGGAAACCGGCCCCGTGACGATCAAGCTGCGGCCGGATCTCGCGCCCCAGCACGTGGCCCGCATCAAGGAACTGGCCCGCGAAGGCTTCTACGACGGCGTGGTCTTCCACCGCGTGATCCCGGGCTTCATGGCCCAGGGCGGAGATCCGACCGGCACGGGCACCAGCGGCTCGAACAAGCCGAACCTGCCGGCCGAGTTCTCCAAGGAGCCGCACGTGCGCGGCGTCTGCTCCATGGCCCGCACCGCCAACCCGAACTCGGCCAACAGCCAGTTCTTCATCTGCTTCGATGACGCCCGTTTCCTCGACGGCCAGTACACCGTCTGGGGCGAGGTGACCGAGGGCATGGAGCACGTGGACTCGCTGCCGAAGGGCGAGCCGCCGCGCAACCCGGGCAAGATCGTCTCGGCCAAGGTCGCCGCGGACGCCTAAAAGCCCATGGCCGCGCGCCTGAAGGTGTTCGTCACGTCGGACGGTCTGACCGACTACGTCGTGGCGACCACCTCCAGGCCGAAGGCGCTGGAGGCCTGGGGCAGTCATCAGGATCTGTTCAAGACGGGCCTCGCCCACGAGACCGACGAGGCGGCCCTCGTGAAGGCCGCGACCGCCCAGCCTGGCCAGGTTCTGCGCCGGGCGGCGGGGTCGCGCGCCACGCTGGAGAAACTCAAGCCTGCGAAGCCGCCGAAGCCCGCGGGGCCCTCCAAGGCGGCGCTGAAGAAGGTGGCGGACCTTGAGGCCAAGCTCGCAGAAGCGGATGAGGCCTATGCCCGGGAGGTCGCCGACCTGGAGGCCCGCCATGCCAAGACGCGAGCGCGTTTGGAGGCGTCCCTGGCCAAGGCGCGGGAGGGGCTGACGCCGCGCCGATCTTGACGCGCGCGCCCGCGCATGCGCTTCACCCGCCCTTCATGCAGCTTGCCGACTTCGATTTCGACCTGCCGGAGGACCGGATCGCCCTGCGACCCGCCAGTCCTCGGGATTCGGCGCGCCTGCTGCTGGTCCAACCGGGAGAGGCGTTCCACGACCTCCAGGTCCGGGACCTGCCGGACCTGCTCCGGGCCGGCGACGTCCTGGTGGTCAACGACACCCGCGTGATCCCGGCGCGGCTCAAGGGCGTCCGTGTGCGCGGCGACAGCCGCATCGCCGTCGAGGCGACCCTGCACCAGCCGAAGTCCGGCCATGTCTGGACCGCCTTCATGCGGCCGGGGAAGAAGCTTGCGCCCGGCGACCGGCTGCGCTTCGGGGAGGCCGACGACCGCGCCTGCTTCCTCGGGAACCTCGACGCCACGGTGCAGGCGAAGGGGGAGGGCGGCGAAGTCACCTTGGCCTTCGACCTGTCCGGCCCCGACCTGATGGCCGCGATCGCCGAACGCGGGATGATGCCGCTGCCGCCCTACATCGCGGCGAAGCGCGGCGAGGACGAGCAGGATCGGGCCGACTACCAGACGGTCTATGCCGCTGAGGACGGTTCGGTGGCCGCGCCCACCGCCGGCCTGCACTTCACGCCCGAGCTGCTGGCGCGGCTTGAGACCCTGGGCGTGGGGTTCGAGCGCGTGACCCTGCATGTGGGGGCCGGGACCTTCCTGCCCGTGAAGACCGAAGACCTCTCCGAACACAAGATGCATGCCGAGTGGGGCGAGATCGACGCCGCCACCGCCGGGCGCCTGAACGCCGCGCGCGCCGCCGGCGGCCGGATCGTCTGCGTCGGCACCACCTCGCTGCGCCTTCTGGAGAGCGCCGCCGATCCCGATGGGACGATCCGGCCGTTCGCCGCCGAGACGGCCATCTTCATCACCCCCGGGTACCGCTTTCGGGCGGCCGACGGACTGATGACCAACTTCCACCTGCCGAAATCGACGCTGTTCATGCTGGTCTCGGCCTTCGCAGGGCTCGACACGATGCGCGCCGCCTATGCCCACGCCATCGCGACGGGCTATCGCTTCTATTCCTACGGCGACTCCAGCCTGCTCTGGCGAGCGGCCTGATGGCCGGCTTCCCGTTCGCCATCGCCGCCACCGACGGCAAGGCCCGCACCGGCGTGCTCTCCACGCCCCGCGGGGACATCCGCACGCCGGCCTTCATGCCTGTAGGGACCGCCGGGACGGTGAAGGCGCTGACGGTGGATCAGGTGGCCGCCACCGGCGCGGATATCATCCTGGGCAACACCTATCACCTCATGCTCCGCCCGACGGCCGAACGGGTGAAGCGGATGGGCGGCCTGCACCGCTTCATGCGCTGGGAGAAGCCGATCCTGACCGACTCCGGCGGCTTCCAGGTCATGTCTCTGGGCAAGATCTCCAAAGTCACGGAAGAGGCGGTGACCTTCCAGAGCCACATCGACGGCAGCCGCCACGCGCTCTCGCCGGAGCGATCGATGGAGATCCAGGCCGATCTGCTGGGGTCCGACATCGTGATGCAGCTGGATGAACTGGTGGCGCTTCCGGCCACACCGGAGCGGGCCGCCGAGGCGATGCGGCGTTCTGCGCGCTGGGGACAACGTTCAAAGAACGCGTTCGGCGAACGGGATGTGCAGAACCTGTTCGGCATCCAACAGGGCGGTCTCGACCCGGTCCTGCGCCGGGAGTCCGCCGAGAGGCTGCAGGAGATCCGCTTCGACGGCTACGCCATCGGGGGCCTGGCCGTGGGCGAGGGGCACCAGGCCATGTGCGAGGCGCTGGACTTCGCGCCAGACATGCTTCCGGCCGAGCGGCCCCGCTACCTGATGGGGGTCGGCAAGCCGATCGACATCGTGGAAGCCGTCTACCGCGGCGTCGACATGTTCGACTGCGTCCTGCCCACACGCTCCGGTCGCCACGGCCAGGCCTGGACCTGGGACGGCCCGATCAATCTGAAGAACGCCCGGTTCGCCGAGGACGATTCCCCGCTCGACGCGGCCAGCGACGTGCCCGCCAGCCGGGACTACGCCAAGGCCTACCTCCACCATCTGGTGAAGTCTGACGAGATCCTGGGCCAGGTCCTGCTGTCGTGGCACAACCTGGCCTTCTTCCAGGCGCTGATGAGCCAGATGCGGGCTGCGATCGCAGGCGGGACCCTGGGCGCATTCAGAGCGGCCTTCGCCGCGCGCCAGCGCGTCAGCGGATCGGATATTTCGGCGTAAGCCCGCTCTTGGCCGGCGGGCGTTTGGCCGCCGTAGCCTGCTTCGTCGCGGCCCGCTCGTGCGACGGCGTGGCCGGTGGGAGGCATCCCTTGGACTCACCCAAACCCTTGAGGTAGGCGCGCCGAACGTTGCCGGCGACGATGGCGGACTGCACGAGCTTGTCGTGGGCCTCGGCGCCGGAGAGCTTGCGCACGAAGCCACGGAAGGGAATCGCGTCCGACGCCAGGTCGGCGGCCGCGCCCAGGGCTGTGGACTTGCCGCGATCCATCAGGTTTTCGTCGCCCACCGGGACGCGGTCGAGGTCGGGACCCAGGGCCTCATCGAGGGGCCGGATCAGCGCGGCGAGGGCGGAACACTTGAAGCTGCGCGGCGGCCGGGCATACGGGTCGTCCAACGCCTGCAGCAGCACCTCCGGAATCTTGGCCCGCACCATGTTGAGGTCGCGCAGCGGCGCCGTGGCGGCCCCCTCGACGCTCCCGCGCTTCAGATCGTCGGAGGTCTTCACCCTGTTGGCGGGATCGGGCGGGGGCGGCGGCGGCGGAAGTGGGGCAGTCACCGCGCGCTTTGGAGCCGCCTTGGCGGCGGGCCGGGTCTGGGCCGCCGCGCCCCCGGCCAGGCTGGCGACTGCGATGATGGCGACGATCAGGCGGAAGGGGCTCGTGCGCATGTCGACACAATACGCTCGTCGCTGGCGCTGTTAAGCGTTTGCCGCGAAACCCGGTTTGACTTTCGCTCGCCGCCCTCTAGGTTCCGCCCGCTTCGCCCGGACGTCCGAACCAGACGCCCGCGTCGGGGGCCGGTAGCTCAGTGGTAGAGCATTCGACTTTTAATCGAATGGTCGTGAGTTCGAACCTCACCCGGCCTACCAAATTTCGGGGCGAGCACGATCGCCTCGACTTGGGTGGCGCATATCCGTGTTGTCCGGACCGACAGGGCGGCGTTAGGTCGGCGATCTTCGCGGCCGGTCCCGCCGCCTCAGCCGACCCCGCTAGAGCTTAACGTCCCTCAGACGCAAAGCGTTGGTGACGACGCTGACGCTCGACAGCGCCATGGCCGCCGCCGCGATCGCCGGGGAGAGCAGCCAGCCGAAGGCGGGATAGAGCACGCCCGCCGCCACCGGCACGCCGGCGGCGTTATAGATGAAGGCGAAGAACAGGTTCTGGCGGATGTTGCGCATCACTGCGCGGGACAGCCGCCGCGCCTTGACGATCCCCTTTAGGTCGCCCTTCAGCAGGGTCACTCCGGCGCTTTCGATGGCCACGTCGGACCCGGCGCCCATGGCGATCCCCACTTCGGCGGCGGCCAGCGCCGGGGCGTCGTTCACGCCGTCGCCCGCCATGGCCACCTTGCGGCCTTCGGCCCGGAACTTCTGCACCACCGCGGCCTTGTCCTGGGGCAGGACCTCCGCCTCCACCTCGTCGATGCCGAGCTTGCGCGCCACGGCCAGCGCCGTCGTCCGGTTGTCGCCGGTCATCATGACGAGCCGCACGCCGTCAGCCTTCAGGAGGCGCACGGCCTCCGGCGTGGTGGGCTTGATCGGGTCCGCGATGGCGAACACCGCCGCGGCCTGGCCGTCCGCCGCCATGAAGATCGCCGTCGCGCCGTCAGCGCGCAGCGACTCGGCCTCAGCCTCGAGGCCGCCGGTGTCGACCCCTTGTTCCTTCAGGAACTTGTCCGATCCGAGCGCCAGGCGCCGGCCGTCGACCGACCCCAGGACGCCCCTGCCCACGGGCGAATCGAAGCCTGTCGGCTCCGACAGCCTGAGCCCGCGATCGGCCGCGGCGCGGAGGATGGCGTCGGCCAGGGGATGCTCGCTGCCGCGCTCGAGGCTGGCGGCCAGTCGAACCACATCCGCCTCGTCCCATCCCGGGGCCGGCGCGATGGCCGTCACCGCCGGCCGTCCCTCGGTAAGGGTTCCGGTCTTGTCGACCACCAGGGTGTCGATCTTCTCGAACCGCTCCAGGGCCTCGGCGTTCTTGATCAGCACGCCGGCCCCTGCGCCGCGGCCCACGCCCACCATGATCGAAATCGGCGTCGCCAGGCCCAGGGCGCAGGGGCAGGCGATGATCAGGACCGAAACGGCCGCCACGAGGCCGAAGGCGAACCGCGGCTCGGGGCCGAAGACGGCCCAGCTCACGAACGCCAGCACGGCGACGAGGATCACGATCGGAACGAACCAGCCCGATACTTGGTCGGCCATCCGCTGGATGGGCGCGCGCGAGCGTTGCGCCTGGGCCACCATGTGCACGATCTGCGAGAGCAGGGTGTCGGCGCCGACCTTCTCGGCGCGCATCACGAACGAGCCGGTCCTGTTGATGGAGCCGCCCACCACCTTGTCGCCGGCCTCCTTGGTCACCGGCATGGACTCCCCGGTGACCATGGACTCGTCGATCGAGGCCCGGCCGTCCACGACTTCGCCATCGACCGGCGCCTTCTCGCCTGGCCGCACGCGCAACTGGTCCCCCACCAGGATCTGGTCGAGCGTGACCT
>NZ_LSJI01000278.1 GCF_001557235.1 Phenylobacterium sp. CCH9-H3
GTCGCTTCCTCGATCCGCTGCACGGCGGCCTGGGCGTCGGCGATGATCGCCTTGCGCTCGCGCAGTTCGGCCGTGACCGCCTGGGCGTCGGAGAGCGAGGCCGAGAAGGTCTTGATGTTCTGGTCCGACAGGACCCGGTTCACACGGTCCAGCGCCTCGATGGTGCGGGTCAGCACCGTACCCCCGCCCTCCAGCAGGTCCGAGATGGCGCTACGCTGGCTGCGGATGATCGGAATGCAGTCGCGGCCCAGTCCCAGGCGCTCGCACCGCGGCTGGTCGGCCTCCTTGAGCAGGGGGCGCGTGCCGGTGCCGGCCGTGATCTGGACGTAGTTGAGGCCGGTGATGCCCTGGGGCTCGAGGGTTGCGTAGCTGTCGACACGGATCGGCACGTCCTCGGTGACCCGCACCCGGGCGATCACGTTCCGCGGGTTGAACTTGTCGAGCGCGATCTTGCTGACCTCGCCTACCTTGATGCCGTTGAAGTGGACCTCGCCGCCCTCGTTGAGGCCGCGCACCGGCCCCTGGAAGACGATGTCGTACAGGTCGTACTCGGCGTTGATCCGCAGCCGCGCCAGCCAGACGACGAAGACCACGAGCGCCACCGTGAGGATCAGGGTGGAGAGCCCCACGAGGGCGTAGTTGGCGTTTCTTTCCATCAGCCTTTCGTCCCCGTTCGGGCGTCGCGGGCCGCGCGGCCCCGCGCTCCGAGGAAGTATTCGCGGATCCACGGATGATCGGAACGCTCCAGCTCGCGAACCGGCGCCGTGGCGACCACGTGCTTGTCCGCCAGCACGGCGACGCGGTCGGTGATCTCGTAGAGGGAGTCGAGGTCGTGGGTGATCATGAACACCGTGAGGTCCAGGCTGTCCGCCAGGTCGCGGATCAGTTCGTCGAAGGCCGCCGCGCCGATCGGGTCGAGGCCGGAGGTCGGCTCGTCGAGAAACAGCAGTTCCGGGTCCAGGGCGAGCGCCCGGGCCAGGCCTGCGCGCTTGCGCATCCCGCCGGAAAGCTCGGCCGGCTTCAGCGAACCGGCCTCGGGACGCAGGCCTACCATCGATATCTTGAGCTCGGCCAGTTCGTAGGCCTCGCGGCGGGAGAGCTTGGTATGCTCGAACATCGGCGCGGCGATGTTCTCGCGCACGGTGAGGTTCGAGAACAGCGCGCCGCCCTGGAACAGCACCCCCCACGACCGCTCCAGCGCGCTCCAGCGGCGTCGGGAGGCGCGTTTGAGCTCCTGGCCGAAGACGGTGACTGAACCGGCGTCCGGGTTCCGCAGGCCGATGATCGTGTTGAGCAGCACGGACTTGCCGGTGCCGGAGCCGCCGACCACGCCCAGGACCTCGCCGCGCATGGCGGTCAGGTCGAGGTTGTCGTGGACGACATGGTCGCCGAATTGGGAGCGCAGGCCGCGCACCTCGATGGCCGGACCCGACTGGTCCAGCAGCTCCTCGTCCGACAGCGTGTTCTCGTTGACGACCTCCGTCACAGGTCGAGCTCCATGTAGATGAGCGCGAAGACGGCATCGAGCATGATGATGGCGAAGATGGCGTGGACCACGGCGGCCGTGACCCGCTGGCCCAGGGACTGGACATCGCCGCCGACGAGCAGGCCCTGGCGGCAGCCGATGCCGGCCACCACGCCCGCCATCACCGGCGCCTTGGACAGCGCGATCCAGAAGTGGGTGGCCCCCACGTTGTCGACGATCCGCTGCAGGAAGAACGTCGGCCCCAGGCCCAGGGTCGACCAGGTGACCATCAGACCGCCCAGCAGGCCGGCCAGGGTGGCCACGAAGGTGAGCAGGGGAATGGTCACCAGCAAGGCGACGAAGCGCGGCAGCACCAGGGCCTCGAACGGATCGACACCCATCACCTGCATGGCGTCGACCTCCTGCTGCATCTTCATCGAGCCCAGCTCGGCGGCGAAGGCCGAGGCGGAGCGGCCCGAGAGCAGGACGGCCGTGATCACGATGTTGAACTCGCGGATGACCGCCACTCCGATCAACTCGACCACGAACACCTCGGCGCCGAACTGGCGCAGCATGTTCACGCCGAGCAGGGCGACCACCGCGCCGATGAAGAAGGTGGTGATCGCCACGATCGGGATGGCGTCGAGGCCGGCGCGCTCCATCTGGGTGAAGATCGGCGCCCAGCGGATCTTGTGCGGGGCGGTGACCAGGTTGACGAGCGCCCTGAGCGCCACCACCAGCAGGTGGCCGAGGAAACCCATGGTGTCGAGGAACTCGACCCCCAGGTTCACCATCCCCCGACCGATGCGGATGGTCAGGTTGTGAAAGCCCTTCGGCTCGGGCCGGACCACCGGCTTGACCCGGGCGGCGTTGTCCACCAGCTCCAGCAGCCGCCGCGTCTCCGGGCGCGCCACGACCTGGTCGAGGTTGAAGTCGGTTCCAACGGCCCGCACGATGGCGTAGGCGCCCGCCGTATCCATCCGCCTGACCTTGGTGAGGTCCAGGCTCACCGCCTGGCGGCCGCGAAGCTCCTGCGCCAGCCGTTCGCCCACCCCGGCCAGCAGGTTGGTCGTCCAGTCCCCGCTGAGCGCCGCCGTGGGGCGATCGGTCGCGGCCTGCATCCGGAAGTCGGCGGGCTTCTCCATACTCGGGTTGTTTCGGGGTGCGAGGCGGCTGTCCAGCCCCGGCCGCCGAATTCAGTCTCCCTCTTGGCGTTGGCGCCTTACAGAGACAGCGCCAGGGCCCAACGTCCATATGGCGAAGGTTGTTCCCAACGATGATTTCGCGCTCCAGAGCCCTCTACGGCAACGCTCAGCCAAGTTTTGGTCCAAGTCCGGCGGGTAAGCATCCGGAGGTCCCACTACGGACCCGACTCGCTAGCGTAGGAGTGGAGAGAGTGACCCGACAGATCGACCTCGCAGGGGCCTCCGGCGCGCGTTATCGCTACAGCCCGCTGGATGAGGAGCGGTTCCTGCCCCCGGCCGGCGCCAACTATGTCATCGCGGAACTGACGGAGGAGGGGGCCAACGTCGTCTACGCCGGCGAGACCGACAATCTGGCCAGCCAGACGTGGCGCTCCGACCTGGAGAAGGCGCGGCGGAAATACGCCGAGGCGACCGTGCTGACCCGGCTCAACGTGACCCGCGCCATCCGCGAGGCGGAGCGGGCCGACCTCATCGAGCATTATCATCCGCCGTTGAACGGCTAGGGCGGCGCGCGCCATGCTGGCTGCGTGAGCGCGCCCCCCCTCATCGTGATCTTCGGCGCCGTGGTGCGTCCGGACGGCGCCCCGTCGCCCGCTCTGCTGCGGCGGATCGGCGGCGGCTTGGCCGCGGCGCGGGCGCATCCCGACGCGCCGGTTCTCTGCTCGGGCGGCGCCGCGGTCCCCGGCGCGCCGTCCGAGGCCTCGGTCATGGGCCGGGTGCTGGCGGCGCAGGGCATCGCGCCGGAGCGGCTCATCCTGGACGAGGCGAGCCGCACCACGGCCGAGAACGCCGCCGCCGCCGCGCGCCAGGTCGCGGCCGGCGGACACCCCTACGTGGTCGCCTGCAGCGACGCCTACCACCTGCCGCGCATCCGCATCCTCCTGGCTCTGCACGGTGTGGCGAGCCGAGGCTGGCCGTGCGGCGAGCGCCCGCCCTTCGGCCACGGTCTGGGGATGACCTTGCGCGAGGGCCTGGCGATCCCCCACAACTTGGCGCTGGCGCTGGCGCTGGCGCTGGCGATGGCGCGCCGCGGCCGGCGCGCGTCATAGTGCTGTCCAAGTCCCGCTGAACTTTGAGACATGGCTTCCGAACAGGACGACAACCCCTTCGCCCGCAACAGCGCCTGGCCCCAGATGCCCCAGGCGCCGTTCCGCGTCGGGCCGCTGCCGAAGGCCGCGCCGTCGCCACCGCCGACCGAGGCGCCGCCTCGCACCATCACCCCCGCGTTCGTCCGACCCGCGGGCCCGCCCGCCTTCGCCGGCCTTCCCGCCGCCGCGCCTGCGCGTTCGGCGCTGGCCCCCCAGCCCCAACCGGCGCCGCCGGTCGTCGCCGAGCCGCCGGAGCGGGAACCGGCGCCGCCTCCGCAGCCCTATATCGAGGTCGCGCCGGTGATCGTGCAGCCGGTGGGTTCCGGCGCGCGCAAAGCCCATCGAAAGTCGCCGGCCCCGGTCATCGTCGCGGCCGTGGCGGGTCTGGCCGCGGTCCTGGGCGTCGCCTATGCCCTGAGCCGCGGGCAGGAGGCGGCGCTGGAATCAGCTCCGACGCAAGGCGCAGCAGCGGCGACCGCCACCGAGTCGCCCCCGGTGGCGCCGCCTGCCGCCCCACCGCCGACGCCTGAGGTCGCGGAGGCGCGACAGCCCACGCCGCCGGCCCGAGTCGAGACTGGCGCGGCAGCGTCCGCAGCCAGGACCCCCCGACCGACCAGGACGACCGAAGCGGCGCCGTCGCCGCCGATGCTGTCGTTGCCGCCGCCCGTCGTCGCGGCGGCGCCCCTGCCGGCCCCGGAGCCGTTGCCCAGCTACACGCCGCCGGCCGCGCCGGATCCGAACGCGCCCGTCTCCACCCGCCGCGACTGAGGCTTCGACAAATGAAGAGGGCGGCCCGGATCGTTCCGGGCCGCCCCCTCCACCGACGCTCAGGTACGCAGAGCGATCAGTACTTCAGTCGCAGGGTCACGCCGTAGGTGCGCGGGGCGCCCAGGAAGGCGTCGTAGACGCTGACGGCGTCGTTGTTCTCGTCCACCTGGAACGGCCCGTTGAAGCCGACCTGGACGTAGTCCTTGTCGAACAGGTTGTTGGACCACAGCTCGACGGTCCAGCGCTCGTCATCCGAGCCCAGGCCGATCCGGCCGTTCACCAGCACCATCTCGTCCTGCAGCTTCGAGGGATGCAGGTCGGAGCCGGTGTTGTAGCTCGAGGTGAACTTGCCCGAGAGGTTGGCCTTGAACTTCAGGCCGTTGCCCACCTCGCGCTCATAGGTGCCGGCCAGCGAGGCCGACCACAGCGGCGCGAACGACAGCCGGGCGCCGGGCAGGCGGCGCAGGCTGTTGAAGCGGGTGGGGTTGATGAGGTCCGCAGCCGCGAACTTCCCGATCTCCGTTTCGGCGTAGGTGACGCCGCCCTGGAGGGTCAGGCCGTCGATCGGCGGCAGGTAGATGAAGTCCAGGTCGACGCCCTTGGACACCACCTTCGGCAGAGTCTCCACGACGAAGGCCGTTCCGACGAAGGTGTTCAGCTGGAAGTCGGTGAACTTCTGGTAGAACGCCGCCACGTTCAGCAGCAGGGTGCGGTCGAGCCAGCTGGTCTTGGCGCCGAGCTCGTAGCTGTCCACGAACTCGCCCTTGAAGCCGGTGTCCGCGTCGGCCGTGAAGTTCGGGCCGCCGGCCGTCACCACGATCGCCTGCTCGCGGTCGAGGTTGAAGCCGCCCGCCTTGTAGCCGCGCGAGTACGACGCATAGGTCATGACGTCGGGGTTCCAGCGGTAGGCCAGCTTGGCCGTCCCCGAGAACTCCTCTTCCGTGTTCTTCTGCGTGTAGCGGCCCAGGGCGTCGAAGTCGTTGTTCTGGGCGTTCAGGCAGAGGCCGCCGACGATGGTCGAGGCGGTGGCCTGGCCGAGGAGGCCGGCGAGCGTCCCGAAGGCCGCTTCGCCCTGGTCGCAGGTCGAACCCGTGGTGCTGTACTGCGACCGGAGCGACTTCTCGTCCCGGGTGAAGCGCAGGCCCACGGTCAGTTCCAGCTGCTCGGTGATCTGCAGGCTGTTGTTCGTGAAGAGGGCGAAGGTCTCGCCCTCCTGCTTGTAGCGGTCGTCAGAGCCGGCGCCGGTTTGCAGCACCGAGCCGGGCGTCAGGCCGATGAGGGCCGGGACGCCGCCCAGCACGCGGCCGGCGAAGTAGGCGTAGTAGTCCGTGCCATACTTGAAGACCGAGCGGGTCTTGAGGTCTTCCTTGGCGTAGAAGCCCCCGACCAGCCAGTTGAGCTTGCCGTCCAGGCCTTCGCCGGCCAGGCGCAGTTCCTGGCTGAACTGGCCGAACTCGACGAAGTTCGAGCCGTCCGCCGGACGATAGACGAGGTCGGCGGCGGTGAAGTCGCTGTCCTGGCCGGTCTCCGAGCGCCAGTTGCGGACCGCGGTGATGGCGGTCAGGCGCATCCCGTTGCCGAGGTTCCAGTTGAGCTCGCCCGAGAGCCCCATGTCCTCGACGTCCTGGCTGGTCGCGCGGTTGGCGTAGCCCTGGCGGTCGAACGGGGTGGAGGTCAGGTCCAGCGAGCCGGGACGAACCGCGTTGATCAGGTTCGCGCGGCTGTTGGCGGCCTGGCCCACGAAGAGCTGGGTGCCGACGCAGCAGTTCTCGTCCCGCTTGGTGTAGTCCGCGATGAAGCGGATGTTCACGTCGTCGGTGGCCTCGAGCTCGACCTGACCGCGGACGGTGTAGAAGTTCTGGTCGTTGTCGCGGGTCTTGGTGCGCGGGCCGGGGCCCACGATGATGTCCTGGTACCCGTCACGCTGGCGCGTGCCGGCAAACAGGCGAGCCGAAACCTTGTCGCTGATCGGGCCGCTGACCGAGCCGGTCACGCCCATCTGGTCGAAGTTGCCGTAGGTAGCTTCGGCTTCCGCCTGGAAGTCCTTGGTCGGACCGGCGGTGATGACGTTGATGACGCCGGCCGAGGTGTTCTTGCCGAACAGGGTGCCTTGCGGCCCTTTCAGCACCTCGATGCGGCTCACCTGGCCCAGGTCGCCGAACGACACGCCGTTGCGCGGGCGATAGACGCCGTCGATCACGACGCCCACCGAGCTTTCCAGGCCGGGGTTGTCGCCCACCGTGCCCACGCCGCGGACGCGGGCGGTGACGATGGTTTCGTTCGACGTCGAGGTGACGGTCAGGCCGGGCGTCAGCACGGTCAGGTCGCGGATATCCCTCACGCCGGCGTCCTGCAGCAGTTCGCCGCTGACCGTGGTTACCACGATCGGCACGTCCTGCAGGCTCTGCTCGCGCTTCTGGGCGGTGACGACGATCTCTTCGATCTCGCGATCCGCGGCGGCCTCTTGGGCCTGGACGGTGGACGCAAAGGCGCCCGCGAGCACGACGGCGAGCGCCGACGTGCGGAACAACATTCCAGATTTCATTTCGGTCCGTTCTCCCCGATGCGGTCCTGCTTATGGGGAGGTGCAGGATCTTCGCTCGGAAACGCGCGCGTAGCGGGCGCAATCCCTTATGCGCAAAGGGATTGCGGCGTTCGGCGGGCCTTCTTGCGGCGACCTGTGGCGCCGTTGTCACGAAACCGTCGCCTGCCGCTGCGGAATGTTACCCATAGGCATATCGGCGTTCGCAGAGCGGAGGCGCCGGGAGCAGTGTCGCCGTTCAGAAAAACGGTACGCCTGGGCGAAGGAGGATCTGAAAAAACGCCAGAAGCGCGATCAGCGACGCCAGCAGGCTGGCGAGGGTCCAGCTTCGCGAGGGCGGGCCGGCGGGCGCGCGCGGCGCGTGCCAGGACCAGGCCTGCAGCCAGGTCGCCGCGACCAGCGTCGCCACGACGGGAGGAAACAGGACCTCGATGGTCGCGCCCGGCAGGCGGAACGGGACGATCAGCGCCACGGCCAGCAAGGCCGGTAGGACGGCATAGCGGAACACGGTGCGCGCGCGCCCGCGCGGTCCCTGGGCGTCGGCGCCGGGGACGAGGCTGAGGACCAGCGGGGTCGCGAGCCCGCACGCCAGCGCCATGGCCGCCAGAGCTCCGACCGAGGCGGCGATCTTCGCGGCGTCATGCAGCTGCAGGTACGCCATCGCACGCCCCACATCGTTCTGGGGGATCACCGTGCCGATCAGCACCTGGGGTAGCGCTTCGAGCAGCCCCAGCAGCGCCATCCAGGTCACGAACAGGCGCAGGCCCAGCGCGCGCGGCGCCCGCCGGGTGGCCCAGATCGCGAAGGCGACGCCGACGATGACGGTCGCCAAGGCCCCCGTTCCCTGGAACAGCTCGGCCAGCGGGTTCTCGCCCGTCCAGCCGTGGTTGTTGTGGAACAGTGTCGGCTTCAGCCCAGGCGTCAGCGCCTTCGGGACCACCAGGAACAGTTCCTGAATGAAGAAGACTACGTTGTAGGCCAGGGCGTACGCGAGGGCCGAGGCGAGGCTGAGGCTCCAATCCCAGCCCGAGCGCGGCCCCGACCATCGCGGACTGCGGACCATCATCGCCAGCGACCAGAGCATCGGGCCGCCCAGGAAGACGGCCGCCATGGCGAGGACGATGTCGGCGGGACTCATGCGGCGATCGACCTCTCGGGAGATGAAGGCCGGGATAGAGCCCCCGATTCCCTTTGCAGGGAAGGGGATTGAACCCCTGGCAGGCTCCGTGTGAGCTTGGCCGTACAACGATGAGGCGGGAGGCGGCGGTGGCGCGATCTGTGGTGGTCACGGGAGTCTCGACGGGGATCGGGCTGGGTGCGACGCGCGTGCTCGTGGCGAAGGGCTTCCACGTCTTCGGCAGCGTGCGGAAGGTCGAGGACGGCGCCCGCCTAAAAGCCGAATTCGGGGACGCGTTCACGCCCCTGGTGTTCGACGTCACCGACGCGCAGGCGGCGCAGGCGGCGTCCGCACAGGTGGAGGCGGCGCTTGCGGGCGCCACCCTGGCGGGCCTCGTCAACAATGCCGGGATCGCCGTGGCCGGACCGCTGCTCTACCTGCCGGTCGACGAGTTCCGGCAGCAGCTGGAGGTCAATCTGACGGGCGTCGTGATCGTCACGCAGGCGTTCGCGCCGCTGCTCGGCGCGCGGACGCCGGCCGCTCGCGATCCGGGCCGGATCGTCAACATCTCCTCGGTTGGCGGGCGGACCGCGAACCCGTTCATGGCCCCCTACAACGTCTCCAAGTTCGGGCTGGAAGGCCTGTCGGAATCGCTGCGACGCGAACTGCTGCCGTTCGGCGTGGACGTGATCGTCGTGGCGCCTGGGGCGGTCGCGACGCCGATCTGGGACAAGGCCGACCAGGTCGACGTGAGCCGCTACGCCAATACGCCATATGCCGCCGCCCTGGACCGCATCCGCGCCTACATGCTGCAGCTCGGCCGGTCGGGTCTTCCGCCCGAACGGATCGGCGAGGTCATCTGCCACGCCCTGACCGCACCGAAGCCGAAGGTCCGCTACACGGTTGCGCCCGACATGTTCCGGATCTTCATGGGCGAGCACCTGCCCAAACGAATGCTCGACCGGGTCGTGGGCAAGCAGTTGGGTCTGTTGCCGTAGTCGGCACAACCGGAACTTGCCGCCGGTGGTGTTCGGTGCGCTAGATGGCGCCGATGCGTTCTGGAGGCCGCGGCGTGAGCGAGCAGACACAGACGCGGGGGCCGTCCCGTAAGAAGGTCCCGGAAGTCCCCAACCTCGCCGCTGGGCCTGCCGGCGCGCCGGATCTCGTCGGAACGCTGACCGCTCTTGGCATCTATCTGGACGCGGCCGAGCGGCTGGCGAGGTCGCCGGGGCAGGCGGACAAGCTCGCCGAGGCCCTGGCTGCGGCGAAGCGGCAACTCGCCATCGCCGCGGGCTTTGCGATGCGCTCGAAGGGCCGCCGGCGGGCTTGATCGCGGTCAACGCCCGCTTCGCGGCATGCCCGAGGATCGGTCCATGACAGACAGGATCCCGCCGTCGACGCAACGCCGGCCGTCCGGCGCGGCCGGGCGCACCCGCCCCATCGAACTGCGCATCCACGACATCGGCCAGCTGTTCCACAACCTCGATCCGCTCCCATACCGCGAGCGGGATCTGGACGAACGCGTGGAGGAGTACGTCGTCGGCTGGGCCGGCGAGATGCCAAAGGCTCCGATCGAGATCCTGGTCCATCTGCCGGCGGCGCAGGCCAAGCGCGAGGACGCGGCCCACATCGGCGATGCGATCCGCAACTACTTCGCCTATCGGGCGGAGGTGGTCGGCTGGGAACTGCGCGACCTGTTCCGCGTCGGAAGAGCCTCGCTCGGCGTGGGGCTGGCCGTCCTGGCCGTCGCCGTCGTGCTGGGCCGGATCCTCGGCGAACTGCTGGGCGGCTATCTCGGGCGCGTGTTCGACGAAGGTCTGATCATCCTTGGGTGGGTGGCCAACTGGCGCCCGATCCAGATCTTCCTCTACGACTGGCAGCCCCTCGCGCGCCGGCGCCGGCTGTACCGGCGCCTGGCGGAGGCCTCGGTGCGGCTGTCTCCCGACGACTAGGCTGGACTCGCATTGTCCACGCCTGATGGCGGCTGGGGCCAGACGCCCGGGTCTTGGAACTCGTGGCGTTGCGGCGCGATGCTCACGTGAAAGAGGCTCCCTGCCTCCGTCCGAAGAAGTCGAGCGGAGAGTTCGAGTTCGCCGCCTTGCGGCCGCTCCGTAGCGCTACCTAGGGGGAGGCCCCGAATGGCGACGGCGCCGCGGCTCGGCGACGGTGGGTCAACGCGAAGG
>NZ_LSJI01000028.1 GCF_001557235.1 Phenylobacterium sp. CCH9-H3
CCCGCCGCAACGGCGGACGAGCTGCGCGCCGTCCCCGTGGACAAGCTGGTCGCCATCGGCGGGAGCTACGGCCCCTTCGTCGACGGCGAGCTCCTGACCCAGACGCCGTCACAAGCCCTGGCGCGGGGCGGCTTCGACGACGTACCCCTCATCATCGGGTCGAACTCGGGCGAGGATTCGCTAATGGGGCCCGGCCCGCCCACCGCCGCCCAGCTCGCCACGATCCCGGCCGCCGCCCGTGAGGTCTACAAGGACGAGGCGGCCCAGAGCGACGAGACCCTGGCCCGCGCCGTCTTCACCGACCGGTTCATGGGCGGCCCAGCCCGCTGGGTGGCCGCTGAAGCCTCCGGCGGCAAGCCGGCCTGGCTCTACCACTTCTCCTATGTTGGCTCGCGCTTCCGGCCGGCGGTGAAGACCGCCGCGCACGCCGCCGAGATCCAGTACGTCTTCGAATACTGGGGCCGCCGCACGCCCATGAGCCTGGTGAGCGAGGACGACAAGGCGATGGCGAGCCTGATGCACGCCTGCTGGGTGAGCTTCGCAAAGTCCTCCGCGCCGACCTGCGGCGCGCAGGCCTGGCCGGCCTACAATCCGAAGACCGACCGGCTCATGGAGTTCGGCGCTGAAAGCGGCGTCCGCACCCATTTCCGCAAGCCGCAGCTCGACTTTCAGCAGGCGGCCGCCCTCCCCACCCTGGCCCTGCCGAAATAGCCGCGAACTGACTCGGCCGTAGGCGCGTTGACTCCGCCGACTCGGAGACACCCCCATGGCCACCCGTCCGACCTGGCAGGGCTACCTGCGCCTCAGCCTCGTGAGCTGCCCCGTCGCGCTCTACACCGCCACCCAGCGGACCAGCGACGTCAGCTTCAACATGCTGCACAAGCAGACCAACAACCGGATCCGCATGATCCCCACCGATCCCGAGACGGGGCCGGTCGACCGGTCGGACATCGTCAAGGGCTACGAGGTGGAGAAGGGCCACTACGTCGTGGTCACCGACGAGGAGATCAAGAACGTCCGGCTTGAGACCACCCGCACCCTCGACATCGAGCGGTTCGTGGACGAGGACGAGATCGACCGCCTCTACTGGAACGACCCCTATTTCCTGACCCCCGACGGCGACATGGCCGTGGAGGCCTTCACGGTGATCCGCCAGGCCATGGAAAAGGCGGGCAAGATCGCCCTCGGCCGCCTGGTCATGCACCAGCGCGAGCGCCTGATGGCGCTGGAGCCGCGGGGCAAGGGGATCCTGGCCTACTCCCTGCGCTCGAACCGCGAGGTGAAGGACGCCGCCGACGTGTTCGACCGCATTCCCACCCACAAGGCGCCGCCGGCCATGGTCGACATCGCGGCCAAGATCATCGACCAGCAGTCGGGCCCGTTCGATCCCTCGAAGTTCAACGACCGCTACGAGGACGCGCTCCGGGCCCTGATCAAGGAAAAGCAGAAGGGCCACGGCATCAAGAAGGTGGAGGAGCCCAAGGAGGCCGAGGTCATCGACCTGATGGAAGCCCTCAAGCGCAGCCTGGGCGGCGGCGAGCGGCGCAAGACGCCGGCCCGGAAGGCGGCGACCCCCGCGAAGAAGTCGGCCGCCCGCAAGGCGCCGGCCAAGAAGCGGGCGTAGCTACTTCACGCCCGCCTCGATCACGTCGCGCCAGTCCTTCAGGAGCCGCTCGCGGACCTGGACCCCGCCGTCGCCGAACTCGACCTGCGTTTCCTTGGCGTCGAACCTCGGCCAGCCCGGCCCGGGATCGCCTGTCTTGGCGAAGGCCGCCCAGTAACCGTGAACGGCGTCGGACAGCGCCTGGTCTGTGGCGTCGAACTTCGTCGGAGCGGTCGGAGCGCCGAAGACGTAGCGGATCTCGTCGGTATGGCCGGCGCCATACGGCTTCTTGTCCTTCCCGGCCGCCGCCACGTGACTGAAGTAGTAGAGCCACGTCGGCTCACCCGCCTTGGCGTGCAGGCGGGCGAGGTTGCGGTCGGGCTCGGTGATCAGCTGCACGGTCACCACGTCGTTGACGATCCGCGCCTTGTCGCCGGTGTTGTCAGGATCGAACGCCTTCAGGATCGCCGTCTTCTGGGGCTCTGGGATAGCGTCGAGCTGGGTCGGCTGCGGGCGGACCAGGCTGGCCTCGTTTGAATTGCCGCCCAGCATCAGCGGGATCTTCGCCTGCCGGCGCGCGGCGAAGCCCTGGGCGATGCCCGTGGTGATGTATCGGCCGTCGAGGATCGGGCCCGCGCGGCCGATGAAGCCGCCGGTATAGGGCATGGCGCTGAGGGGCAGCTTGCGCAGGGCCGCCGCCGCCGCGGCGTCCTCGCCCTGGACACCCGCCATCTGGGCGGCCTTCAGTCCGGCCGCCTCGGCGGTCTTCAGCGGCATCGGCTGATGCCGGGCGAAGCTGGACTGGCCGATGGCCTTGGCGAACAGCCCTTTCGCGTCGGGCGCCTGCATCAGGTACAGCACGGAGATGCCGCCGGCGCTCTCGCCGTAGATGGTGACGTTCTTCGGGTCGCCGCCGAACCGGGCGATGTTGGCCTGGACCCACTTCAGCGCCGCGATCTGGTCCATCAGGCCGTAGTTGCCGGTCGGGCCTTCCCGGGTCAGGGCCGGATGGGCGAACCAGCCGGCGCGGCCCAGCCGGTAGTTCAGGCTGACGTGGACGATCCCGTCCTTGGCGAAGTTCGTCCCCTCGGTGTCGCCGCCGAAAGCGCCCATGCTGGTCCCGATGACGAAGGCGCCGCCATGGATCCAGACCATGACCGGCAACTTCCGGCCGGGTTTGGCGTCCGCCGGCCGCACCACGTTCAGGGTCAGGCAGTCCTCGACGTCCTGGCAGCGGGGCCCGGCCCGGCTGGCGTCCCGTTCGCCGGCCCAGGCGGGCGCGGCAGCCGGCGGCTTCCAGCGCAGGTCGCCCACCGGCGGCGCGGCGTAGGGAATGCCCAGGGTGTAGGCGACCCCGTCCTTCACCGTTCCCTTCAGCGCCCCCTGCTTGATTCTCACGACCTGGGTCGTGTCCGAGGCGAAGGCGTCGGCCGGCGCCTGGGCCTGGGCCGCGAGCGGCGCGGCGGCCAAGCCGAGCGCCAGGGCGCTGGCGGCGAGCAGACGGACGATCATGGCTTCCCCCGGATTTTTCGAATTTCCGGTCTGATTAGCGCCCAGCTGTTGCGCGAATGTGTCGGCCTAGGCCTGGCCGCGGCCGATCTCCAGCACCAGGCTGCGGATCCAGATCGAGGCCGGGTCGGCGTTCAGCCGCGCGGGATGCAGCAGATCCTGCTCGTCGTGACCGGTGTCGAGCGGCGGCTCCACCCGGCGCAGGCCCATGTCACGGCCCACGGCGGCGATCAGGCGCGACGGGACGAACGCCACAAGATCGGTCCGGGCGGCCGCCTCCAGCGCCTGGAGGTAGGTGGGTGTCGTCAGCACCACGTCACGGCTAAGCCCCAGGCCGCCGAGCCAGGCGTCGATCGGGTCGATCGTCTCGCCGCGGGAGACCACCGCCACGTGGCGCGCCGCCAGGAACCCTTCCAGGGTCGACAGACGCCGGGCGCCGGCGCGGCCGTTGCGGACCGCCAGGGCGTCGGAATCCACATAGAGGCGCTGGCGATGGAAGCCCGGAAAGTCGTGGGCCTGGTAACCCACGATGAAGTCCAGCGCGCGCGTGAACTCGGGCGTCATCATCCCGGGCGCGCGAAAGGGCGCCAACTTCAGCCGCACATGGGGCGCCTCGGCCTCGAGCCGATGCACCAGGCCCGGCAACAGGATGCTGGTGCAGACATCGGGGATCATGGCGATGAACTGCCGGCGGCTCGTGGCCGGGTCGAACCCCTCTTCGGCGAACAGGCTCTGGACCTGCGCCAGCGCCGCCGCCAGCGGCTCGCGCAGGGCCTCGGCCTTCGGCGTCAGTTCCATCCGCGCCCCCGCCCGGACCAGCAGAGGATCGCCCATCACCTCCCGCAGGCGCCGCAAGGCATGGCTGGTCGCCGGTTGCGACAGGCCGATCCGGTCGGCGGCGCGGCTCACGCTGACCTCGCGCAACAGGGCGTCCAACGCGACCAGCAGGTTGAGGTCGAGAGCCAATAAATTCACAATACGAATGTATCATCTTCCAACTATCGATTGGAAGCATATCGCGCGGCTGCCCATTCTGGCGGCGGATAGCCAAGGAGACCGCCGTGAGCGCCGCTGAAAACAAGAGACTGATGCAGACCGCCTTCGAGGCCCTGGGCCGGGGAGACAGCCGCCCCTACCTCGACTTGCTGGACGACGATTTCACCTTCACCATCACCGGCCAGACGCCGTGGTCGCGGACCATCGCCGGGAAGGCGGCGGTGAGGCGTGAGCTGTACGGCCCACTCTTCGCCCAGTTCGCAGACCAGTACACGGCCCAACTGGTCAATCTGATCGCCGAGGGAGACACGGTGGTCGTCGAACACCGCGGCTGCGTGACCACCAAGGGCGGGAAGCTCTACAACAACGAGTACTGCCTGGTGTGCCGGCTGGAAAACGGCAAGCTGAAGTCGGTGAAGGAGTACGCCGACTCCCTGCTCGTCGACCGCGTCCTGGGGCCGCCGCCCTGGGCCAAGGCCGCGGCCTCGGCGTGAGGCGCTTGCGGCCCGGTCGCCGGCGCCGCTAGCTTCGCGCGCATGGCCGCCTATGTCGTCAACGAGATCGTCGTCACCGAACCCGCACGGTTCCAGACCTATGCCGACCAGGTGCCGGCGATCCTGGCGAAGTACGGTGGCCAGTATGTGATCCGCGGCGGCGCCCCCGAGCGGGTGGACGGCCCGCCACCCCCGGACAAGCTGGTGGTGCTGCGGTTCGACAGCCGAGAGGCGGCGCGCGCCTGGCGCAATTCGCCCGAGTATCTGGCGATCCTGCCGATCCGCGAGGCCACCTCCACCAGCCGTGTCTACATCGTCGACGCCTACGGCGGCTGAGGGCGGCGGGAACCTTGGCCGCCCGGCCGGGTTCGCTCTGCCGGGACGCTGCGGAGAGACGAACCTTGCGACGCTTCCTGAGCCTCGCGGCCATGGGCCTGATCGCCGCCGGCTGCGCCACAACGCCCAGCCAGACCGTCAAGTCGCTCAACAAGCGCGACCCCGAGTACGCCACCCGCGACTGCCGCCAGGCCCGCCGGGCGGCCTCTGCCTACGACGACAACAAGGAAGGGCGGACGGTGATCGCCATAGCCGGCAACCTCGTGGTCCCCTTCGCCGGCAGCGCGGCGGCCTTGGCCATGAGCAAGATGAAGGACGGCGAGCGCGAGGCGTTGAACGAGCGCGTCCGCCGGGCTTGCGTCTCGGATCCCCTGGGAAAGAAGCGTTCGCGCGTCGCGAGCCGATAGGCGCTCAGCTCTTCTTCAGCTTCCGGATCGCATCGACGAGCGGCCGTTCGGCGTCGCAATAGTCGGACCAGGCCTTGGTCTTCTTCAGGGCGGCCGGGGCCGTGCGGACAGTCCAGGCCTTGGGGTCCAGCCCTTTCTTCACCTGGGTCCAGTTCAGCGGGAAACTCACCGGGGCCAGGGGCCGCGCCCGGGGCGACAGCGGCGCCACCGCCGTCGACATGCGATCGTTGCGCAGATAATCGAGGAAGATACGGCCCACACGCTTGGCTTTGGCCATGTTGACGACATAGCGGTCGGGGGCGTCGGCGGCGATGGCCAGGCAGACGTCCTGGGCGAACGCCTTCGCCGTCTTCCAGTCGGTCTTGCCCTTCCCGTCCTTCAGCGGCGTGACCACGTGCAGGCCCTTGCCGCCAGTGGTCTTGCAGAAGGACACGAGGCCAAGGGCGTCCAGCCGCGCCTTCACCTCCCGGGCCGCCTCGATCACCCGCTCGAAGGGGATGCCCTCGTCGGGATCGAGGTCGAAGACCAGCCGCCCAGGAACCTCGGGCTGGTCGGGCTGGCAGTTCCACGGGTGGAACTCGACCGCGGAAATCTGCGCCAGGGCGGCCAGCGCCTCGATCCGATCCACCTGCAGATAGGGCTGGTGGTCGCCGAAGACCTTCACCTCGGTCAGCAGCGCCGATGCGCCCTTGCCCAGGTGACGCTGGAAGAACCGCTCGCCGCCGATCCCGTCGGGCGTGCGGATGATCGAACAGGGGCGGCCCTTCAGGTGCTGCATCATCCAGGGGCCGACCGTCTCCAGGTACTGGGCCAGCTCCAGCTTGGTGATGGGCTGGCCGTCGCCGTCGTCCGGCCACAGGGCCTTGTCCGGGCTGGAGAGGGTCACGCCCATCACCACCGGTGGGCTCGTCTTGCCTGCCTTCACCGGGCCGGCGCTCTTGGCGGCGGGCTTCAGCTTGGCCAGTTCGGCCTTGTCCACGGGCTCCGGCGTCTCGGCCTCCACCTCGCGCGCCGGCTTGTCTTCCCGCAAGCCCTTGAACGCGCCCTGGCGCACCATGCCCGACGCGGTGAAGCCGGCGAACTCGATTTCCGCCACCAGTTCCGGCCGGGTCCAGTGGACATTGGCCTCCTTGCGCGGCGCGCCGGGCCCGGAGAACGGGCTCTTGTCCGCCTCGACCTTCTCAAGCCGCGGCAGCACGCGGGCCACCTTGTCGCGGCCGAAGCCCGTGCCGACGCGGCCGACGTAGACCAGCTTGTCGCCGCGGTTCACGCCCACCAGCAGCGAGCGCAGCTGGCCGCGTTCACCCGTCCAGCCGCCGATCACCACCTCATGGCCGGCCCGGCATTTGGACTTGAGCCAGACCTCGCCGCGGTCCGAGCGGTAGGGAGCGTCGAGGCGCTTGGAGACGATGCCTTCCAGCGACATCCGGCAGGCCGACTGCAGGACGGCGTCGCCCGCCGTCTCGAAGTGGTCGACGTAGCGGATCCGCCGCTCCAGCGCCTTGCCGGCGGCCTTCACCACGGCTCCCAACCGCGCCTTGCGCTCGCTCAGCGGCAGGTCGCGGAGGTCCTCGCCGGCCAGGAACAGGGCGTCGAAGACGAAGAAGACCAGATCGTCGGTCTTCCCGTCGGACAGGGCGGCCTGCAGGGCCGGGAAGTCGGGCGAGCCGTGGGCGTCCAGCGCGCAGGCCTCGCCGTCGTAGAGGCCGTCCGGAAGGGCGGCGGCGTCCCGGGCGATGGCGCGGAACTTCTGGGTCCAGTCGAGGCCCTTGCGGGTCTTCAGGGTCGCCTTGCCCTTCTCCACCCGCAGCTGCAGGCGGTAGCCGTCGAACTTGATCTCGTGGCCCCATCCCGACCCCGGCGGCGGGCGATCGACGGACTTGGCCAGTTGCGGCGGCACGAAGCCCGGCAGCGCGGCGGCCCTGAGCTTCGGCGGCGGCGCCGACTTGAGCGGGGCGGAGGGCTTTTCCGCAGCGTCCGTGCGATTGGATCGCCAAACGGCCTTGGCCGTCGTTCGGCCCTTGCCCGTCATGAACCGGCTGGGCGCCTTGCCCTTGCCGGCGGCGATGTCCTCCATGGCGCGGCCCGAGGCGATGGAGGTGGTCTCCTCCTCGACCAGCGCGCCGCCGTCCGCCTCCACCGACCAGCCGTCGTGGTGCTTGATCAGCAGCCAGTTGTCGCGCTTCTCGCCTGGGCGCCGCTTCATGCGCACCAGAACCCAGGAGCCCTTCAGCCGCTCGCCGTCGAGGGTGAACTTCAGGTCGCCGCCCCTGAGCATCGCCTTGGGATCGCCCTCGGGTTCCCAGTAGCCGCGGTCCCACAGCATCACCGTGCCGCCGCCGTACTGGCCCTTGGGGATGGTTCCCTCGAAATCCCCATAGTCCAGCGGGTGGTCCTCGGTCTGGACCGCCAGGCGACGGTCGGCGGGATCCAGGGATGGGCCGCGGGTCACCGCCCAGGAGAGGAACACGCCGTCCAGTTCCAGCCGGAAGTCGTAGTGCAATCGCGTGGCGGCGTGCTTCTGGACGACGAAGCGGAGCCGGTTCGATGGCTTGGTCTTCTCGGCGCTGTCGGGCTCGGCGGTCTGCGAGAAGTCCCGCATCGCGCGATAGCGGGCGAGCTTGTCGGCCATTCAGACCACCAGCGCAGGTCGCGCCTTGGCCGGCTTGCCGATCAGCGCTTCGACGAAAGCGTCCCGCCAGGCGGCGACATCCTCCCGCTGCACGGACTCGAAGAGGGTCGTCCACCGCCGGATCCGCTCCGGCCGCTCCATGGCCAGAGCGCGCTTCAGGGCGTCGGCCACTTCCTCCGGGCTGTTGGGGTTGACCAGCAGCGCATCCGGCATCTGGCGCGCCGCGCCCGCGAACCGCGACAGGATCAGCACGCCGGGGTCCTCCGGATCCTGCGCCGCGACATACTCCTTCGCCACCAGGTTCATCCCGTCGCGCAGCGGGGTGACCAGCCCCACCCGGGCGGCGCCATAGATGCCGGCCAACTCATCGCGGCGGTAGTTGCGGTTCACCCAGCGCAGCGGCGCCCAGTCCACGTCGGCGAACTCGCCGTTGATGCGGCCCGACAGCGCGTCGAGGCGGCCGCGGATCTCCTGGTAGGCCTCGACCGCACCGCGGCTTACCGGGGCGATCTGCAGCATCAGCACTTCGCGGCGCAGGTCCGGATTGCGCTGAAGGAACTGTTCGAACCCCAGGAAGCGCTCCTCCAGTCCCTTCGAATAGTCCAGGCGGTCGACGCCCGCGATCAGGTGACGGAAGACCGTGCAGGCGGTCATCAGGTCGCGCATGCGCCGGGCGCGCGCGCCCTTCTTCATCCGGGCGAAGTCTTCGGCGTCGATGCCGATCGGGAACGCGCCGACCTCCAGGGCGCGGCCGAACCCCTTCACGCAGCCCGGCCGCAGGATCGAGCCGTCGGCCTCGGACAGCACATATTCTTCGAACGCCTGCTGGTGCTCGGCCGTCTGGAAGCCGACGAGGTCGTAGTCGAACATCGCCTCCACCAGCTGGCGGTGGCGGGGCAGGTTGATCATCACCTGATGGGCCGGCCACGGGATGTGCAGGAAGAAGCCGATCCGGTTCTTGACCCCCCGGGCCCGCAGCTCCTTGGCCAGGGGGATCAGGTGGTAGTCGTGGACCCAGATGATGTCGTCCGGCTCGATCAGCGGCGCCAGCGTCTCGGCGAAGCGGCCATTGACCCGCGTGTAGCCCTTGTCGAACGCCCGGTCGAACGCGGCGAGGTCGGTGCGATAGTGGAATAGCGGCCAGAGGGTCTTGTTGGCGTAGCCGTTGTAGTACTCGTCGAGATCGATCTCCTCGAGATCCAGCGTCGCGGCCGTCACGCCGCCGACCTTCTCGACATTGAGCTGGCCGGTGAAGGTCTCGATGGTCTTGCCGGACCAGCCGAACCAGATCCCCGAGTACTCCTTGAGCGCTGCGGCGAGCGCCATGGCCAGGCCGCCGACGCTCTCCTCGCCGTCGCCGGACGGGAGGTTCACCCGGTTCGACACGACGATGAGCCGGCTCATTGCGAAGCCTCCAACCAGGCCAGGACGGCCTCGACGTCGCCCAGCCCGAAACGCGCGTGCGTGCTGCGCGGAGGGCCCACAAGCACGCCGAAGCCGCCGAGCCGCTCCACCTCCGCGAAGCCATGCTCGTCGGTCGCATCGTCCCCGGCGAACACCGGCTGGGCGCCGCGGAAGACCGGCGTGCTCATGAAATCCCGGATCGAATCGCCCTTCGACGGTCCGGGCGTACGCAGCTCCTCGACCATGTCGCCTTCCTGCAGGGCCAACCCGGTGTCGGCGGCGATGGTGCGGGCCAGGGAGCGGGCCGCCGGCGCGAGGTCCGGCGCCAGGCGGAAGTGCAGGGCGACGCTCGGCCCCTTTTCCTCGACCAGCAAGCCGGCGTCGCGCGCCGCGAATTTGCGCAGGGTCGCGACGGCGCCCTCCAGGCCGGGGTGGGGCTCGGGCGTGTGCAGGCGTCCGTCGCCGTCGCGCCGGACGAGGCCGTGCACGCCCGATGCGGTGGCTATGCTTCCCTCGAGGATCCGGTCGATATCTTCGAGCGTTCGGCCGCTCACGACCGCCAAGCGTCCGCCCAGCCCCTCCTGAAGGCGCTCGATCAGGCGCGTGCGGCGCGGATCCGGCCGCACATCCTGTGGCCGCTCCGCGATCGGCGCCAAGGTGCCGTCGAGGTCCAGGAAAAGCGCGCACTCCGACAGGCGAAGCGGCTTCGGCGCAGGCAGGTTCACGGTAAGTGTTTCGGTCGACATCACGCTCCACCCTCGAATGCAAACGCAACCAGAACGGTTTCGATCCTGCACAAATGTGAACAGGCGAGGCTGCGGGCCCTTGACCCGGACCGTGACGCGCGGTGGTCTCCGGCGCTCGACAAGGAGGCCCCATGCCCGCAACGCCGCAGGCTGACGCGATCGTGCTCTTCGGAGCAACCGGCGACCTCGCGCGAAGGATGCTGCTGGCGTCGCTGTACTTCCTCGACGCCGACGGCTTCCTTCCGAACGGCTTCCGGATCGTCGCAACCGCCCGCGCCGAACTCAGCCGCGAGGCGTTCCTTGAGCAAACCCACGCCACCCTGTCTGAGCGCCCCGAGGGCCTCGACGAGACGGTCTGGAAACGGTTCGCCGAGCGGCTGGACTACGTCGGCGCCGACGCCACCACCGCCGAGGGCGCGGCCAAGCTGAAGCCGGCGCTGGAAGGCGCGAAGCGGCCGTTCTTCTACCTGGCCATCTCGCCCAGCCTCTACGAGAAGGTCTGCGTCGCCCTGGCCGCCGCCGGGATCGCCACCGACGACACCCGCATCGTGCTGGAAAAGCCGATCGGCCGCGATCTCGAAACGTCGCGCCACATCAATACCTCCCTCGGGGTGGTGTTCGACGAGAACCAGATCTTCCGCATCGACCATTACCTGGGCAAGGAGACGGTCCAGAACCTGCTGGCCTTGCGCTTCGCCAACACCCTGTTCGAGCCGCTCTGGAACAACCTTACCATCGACCACGTGCAGATCACCGTGGCCGAGACCGAGGGCGTCGGGACGCGCTGGCCCTATTACGACGAATATGGCGCTCTGCGCGACATGCTGCAAAACCACATGCTGCAGCTGCTCTGCCTGGTGGCCATGGAGCCGCCGGCCGACATGGAGCCGGACTCGGTCCGGAACGAGAAGGTGAAGGTCCTGCGATCCTTGCGCCGGTTCACCCGTCAGGACGTCCAGGAAAAGTCGGTGCGTGGCCAGTACACGCCCGGCGTCGTGGGCGGGAAGTCGGTGGACGGCTACGAGACGGAGCGGGGCCAGAAGACCGGCACCGAGACCTTCGTGGCCCTGCGCGCCGACATCGACAACTGGCGCTGGGCGGGGGTGCCGTTCTTCCTGCGCACCGGCAAGCGGATGCCCGAGAAGCGGACCCAGATCGCCATCCAGTTCAAGCCGGTGCCGCACTCCATCTTCGGCAGCGCCTCGACCCAGGACCTGGCCCCCAACCGGCTGGTGATCGACCTGCAGCCCGACGAGGACATCAAGCTCAGCCTGATGAACAAGGCCCCGGGCCTCAGCAAGGGCGGCATGCGGCTCCAGTCCCTGCCCCTGTCCCTGTCGTTGTTGCGCACCTACGAGGGCGCGGGCGGGCGGCGGCGGATCGCCTACGAGCGCCTGCTGCTGGACGTGATCCAGGGCGACGCCACCCTGTTCGTCCGCCGCGACGAGGTGGAGGAGGCCTGGCGCTGGGTCGACGGCGTGGCCGACGCCTGGGCCGAGGCCGGCCAGTCGCCGAAGCCCTACGCCGCCGGCAGCTGGGGCCCCTCGGGCGCCTTCGCCCTGATCGAGCGCTTCGGCCGGGACTGGTCGGACTGAGCCGCTACCTGATCGACTGCCAGCTCTTCGACAGCAGGTTCGCGCAGTTGATCAGGCCGACAAGCGAATAGGTCTGGGGGTAGTTGCCCCAGAGCTCCTGGCCGTCCAGCGTGATGTCCTCGGACAGGAGGCCCGCGGCCGTCCGTCGCCCCAGCATCTCCTCGAAGAGCTGGCGGGCCTCGTCGGTGCGGCCCGACAGGTGCAGGGCCTCGATCAGCCAGAAGGTGCAGAAGTTGAACGCCGTCTCCGGCAGGCCGAAGTCGTCGGGGATCGCGTAGCGCAGCATGTAGGGGCCGCGGCGCAGCCCGTGTTCGACCGCGGCCATGGTCGCCTGCATGCGCGGGTCGTCCGCGGGCAGGAACCGCACGTCCACCATCTGCAGCAGGCTGGCGTCCAGGCCGTCGCCCTCGAAGGTCGCGGCGAAGCGGCCCTCGGTCTCGTTCCAGGCGCGCCGCTCGATGGTTGCGCGGACCTCAGCGGCGCGGCCGTTCCAGTAGTCGGCCCGATCCGTCAGGCCCAGCTTCGCAGCCGCATTGCCCAGCCGGTCGCAGGCCGCCCAGCACATCACCGACGAATAGGTGTGCACGGCCTCGCGACCGCGGAATTCCCACAGGCTGGCGTCGGGCTTGTCGTGCAGTTCGAAGGCCCGTTCGCCGATGGGCTCAAGGGCGCGGAAATCGTCGACGCTGGCCGGCCGCAGCAGCCGCTCGTCGAAGAAGGCCTGCACCGACGACAGCACGATCTGGCCATAGACGTCGTGCTGCAGGTGCTCGTGCGCCTGGTTTCCTACCCTTACGGGACCGATCCCGCGATAGCCCGGCAGATGCGAGGCGATCCACTCGGTGAGCACCGGCTCCAGGCCGACACCGTAGACCGGCTGAACATGGCCGGCCTTGCCGTTCGGGGTCCCCGCATAGGCCATCCCCGGCAGCTCGGGCTGCGCCGCCGGCGCCCCGCTGGGGTTCATCTCGCCGCGGCTGGCCTGGTCCACCAGGTTGCGCAGATAGACCAGGTAGTTCTCGAGCATGTCGGCCGCGCCCAGCCGATTCAGCGCCTGGACCACGTAGTAGGCGTCGCGCAGCCAGCAGTACCGGTAGTCCCAGTTGCGGCCCGCCCCCGCCGCCGCATTGTGCTCCGGTAGCGAGGTGGTGAGGGCCGCGACGATCGCGCCGGTCTCCTCGTAGGCGCACAGCTTCAGGGTGATGGCCGCGCGGATCACCGCCTCCTGCCATTCCAGCGGCACCGTGAGCGTCCGCACCCAGCCGCGCCAGTAGTCGGTCGTCTCGCGCAGCATCCGCGCGGCCGTGGTGGAGACCTCGGCGTCCAGCCCCTCGTCGGGACCGAGGAAGAGGCCGATCGGCTCCTCCAGGCGGAAGGCCCGCTCGGCGATGATGTGGCTCACCGGGGCGTCGGTGGTGAGCCTGAGCGTCACCTCCTCGCCCACGTAGCGGATGTGGTTGGACCCGGCGGTCGTGTAGCAAGGCCGCTCGCCGTAGTTCATCATCGGCCGCAGGCGGATACGGATGCGGGGGGCGCCGCGCAGCGGGCGGACGATGCGCACGAAAGCCAGCGGCCGGTACTGGCGGCCGAGGTGCCGATAGCGGGGGGAGAAGTCGATGATCTCCACCGCCGCCCCGTCGGCGTTGCGGATTTCGGTGCGCAGGATCGCCGTGTTGCGCAGATAGCCCTGCACGGTCTCGACGGCGCCCTCGACCTCCACCGACCACAGGCCGCAGGCGTCCGGCGCGCCCGGATCCTTGCCGCCCAGCAGGGCCGAGAAGAACGGGTCGCCGTCCACGCGCGGAACGCAGGCCCAGACATAGCGTCCGGCCCGGTCGATCAGGGCGCTGGCCGTGCAGTTGCCGATAGGAAACAGGTCCAGGTTCTGGCTCAAGACCCATTCCTCCTGACGATACGCACGATCCGCAAGCAGGCCCCTCCGTCTGCTGGTCGACACTGAAACGCAGCTCGCGCCGCTTTTGCTCCCGGCTCAGCTATAGCGCACCCGCAGCCGGGGTCCGCGGCTGTTCGAATGCACGGCGATGCGCCCGCCCTGGCGCTCGAATGTCAGGTCTATGCTCCCGTCCGCCACCTGGAGGTCGGTCACGGCCAGGCGGTCGATGCCGACGGGCAGGTGCGGATCGCGGATCTCCACCTCGGCGCCTTCGCCGCTGATCGACAGGCCCAGGCAGGCCTGCAGCAGCATGAACACCGATCCCGCCGCCCATGCCTGCGGCAGGCAGGCCACCGGATAGGCCACCGGCGGCTCGCCTGCCGCACGCGGAAAACCGCAGAACAGCTCCGGCAGGCGCATGTCCAGCTGGGTGGCCGCTTCGAACATCGCCCCGGTCAGCTTCACCACGCCCGCGCGCTCGCCGTAGTAGGAAAGGCCCAGGGCGGCCAGGGCCGTGTCGTGCGGCCAGACCGAGCCGTTGTGATAGGACATCGGGTTGAAGCGCTGCTGCTCGATGGCCAGGGTGCGCAAGCCCCAGCCCGAGAAGAGGTCGCTGGAGAACAGCTGCTGCGCCACCTTCTCCGCCCGGTCCGCGCGCGGCAGGCCGGTGAACAGCAGGTGCCCCGGGTTGGAAGACACCACTCGGCAGAGCTCGTTCCGGCCGTCCAGGGCGATGCCGTAGAAGCCGTGCTCCGGCATCCAGAACCGGTCTTCGACCACCTTGCGCAGGGCGGCGGCCCGCCCGCCCCAGCGCTCGGCGGCTTCGGAATCCCCGCGCCGGGCCGTGAGCGCGGCCATCGTGCGGTAGGCGGCGTAGGCGTAGCCCTGCACCTCGACGAGCGCGACCGGCCCTTGGGGGAAACGCCCATCGGCGTGGAAGATGGAATCGCCGGAGTCCTTCCAGCCCTGGTTGGTCAGTCCGCCATCCATCGCCCGGGCATACGAGATGAGCCCCAGGGGATGCTTGTCGGCCATCATGGTGATCCAGCCGGCCGCGCGCTCCAGCGCCGGCCACCAGCGATCCAGCTGGGCGTAGTCGCCGGTGCGTTCGGCGTAGGCGCCGGCCAGCGCCACGAACAGGGGCGTCGTGTCGACCCCGCCGTAGTAGCGGCCGAACGGGACCTCGCCGAGGGCCGACATTTCGCCGCGCCGGGTCTCGTGCATGATCTTGCCGGGCTCGGAATCCCGGAACGCCGAGGTCTCCGTCGCCTGCCACTCGGCCAGGTACGACAGGACGCCCTTGGCCAGCCGCGGCTCGAACCAGAGGATCTGCCAGGCGGTGATGATGCCGTCGCGCCCGAAGCAGGTGGAGAACCACGGGATCCCCGCATACGGGTAGGGGCCCGTCTTCATCGGGGTGGCCAGCAGGGCGAGGTCGGCCCGAGACTTGTCGATCCAGGCGTTGAACAGGCGCCCGTTCGTGGCGATCCGCGCCCCCTGGCGACGGCGCTCGCGCATGGCGAACCGCGCGCGGGCGGCCGCGGCGCGGAAGCGGTGGCGCGACGGCAGGTCGGCCTCGCCGGCGCCCACTTCCACATAGATGTCGCGGCATTCGTCGGTCTCGAGGGTGACGTCGAACCGCGCTTCGTCCGCCGTCAGGGAATCGGGCGTGTCGGAGAGCGACACCACGCTGGCCCGCGCCACCCGGTCCAGGCCCTCGTAGCGGAAACGCACGCACCGGTCGCCGATCTCAGGCGGGGACAACCGTCCCCGGGCCCGCCGCCGCGCCCCGCGCACTTCGAACATGTCGCGGAAGTCCGCGCCGAAGCGCAGAACCAGCGGCAGGCTCATCGGGTCGGGGCTGTAGTTGGTCAGCCGGATCCGCTCGTAGAGCCGCTCGTGCCACAGGAAGCGCTTGCGCTCGATATGCACCACGCCCGGCGGGCCCGCCGGGCCGGCGGGAGCCGGGATCGCGCGGTTCAGGCCGTGCGAGGTGAAGTAGACGTTGTCGTGGCTGACCGCCCCCGACAGCAGGGTGGGCGAACGGTCGCCGAGGGTGACCTCCCACCGGGACAGGATGCGGGTGTCGTGGTGGAACAGGCCGTCGGCCGCACCCGCGATATCCCCATGGCTGTCGGCGACGATGAAGGTGTCGCGATCCTTGAGCGCATAGAGGCGCTGCGGAACGCGCGGTTCCTCGATCTCGCCCCATTCGACCGGCGCTTCCGGGGCCGGCGCCATGTCGTCCATCGTTTGCTCCTGCCGCTAACCGGCGTTCAGGCCGCCTCCGTGAGAGGCGCAGCCTGGGGGAGGCGCTGGTAGATCTCCAGGTAGCGGCGTGCCATGGCCACTGCGGAGAATCGTTCTTCAAAGCGCGCCCGAATTGCGCGCCGGTCAAGCTCCGGAAGCCGGAGGACCGCGTCGCGCGCCTCGGCTTCGGACCGGACGATGAAGCCGGTCACGCCATGCTCGACCACCTCGGGGACCGACCCGTTGTTCCAGGCGATCACCGGCGTGCCGCACGCCATCGCCTCGATCATCACGAGGCCGAAGGGCTCGGGCCAGTCGATGGGGAACAGGAGGGCGTCCGCGCCGCCGAGGAACGCCGACTTCTCGCCATCGCCGATCTCGCCCACGAAGTGGACCAGCGGGTTGTGCAGCAGGGGTTCGATGGTCGTGTCGAAATAGACGCGGTCGGCATTGTCGACCTTGGCCGCCATCCTCAGGGGCCGGTTCGCGGCGGTGGCGATGGCGATCGCCCGATCCGGGCGCTTCTCCGGCGAGATACGGCCCAGGAAGGCGAGATAGCCCTCGCTGCGCGGGCTGAAGCGGTAGATTTCCGTCGACATGCCATGATGCACGGTCGCGGCCCAGTTGCCGAAGGGTAGGGGCCGCCGTTGATCGTCGCTGATCGACACCAGCGGGAACTGCGGCCAGCGGCGATAGACCTCGGCCAGATCCTTCAGGTCGAGGCGTCCATGCAGGGTGGTGATGGTCCGCTCGGCCAGATCCTCGAACATCGGGAACTGGATCATGTCGGTGTGGAAGTGGATCACGTCGAACTCGGCGGCGCGGCGGCGCACCTCGTACAGCTGGGTGAGGTGGGCGGCCAGGTCCGACTTGAGGGGCGCGGGGTCCAGGCGGATCGCCTGGTCGCGCACGGGCGCCAGCTCGCCGAGGGTCTGGGCGTCGGCGCTGCTGAAAAGCGTGACGTCGTGGCCAAGGCTGGTCAGGGCGTCGGTAAGGTGCGCGACGACGCGCTCGGTGCCACCGTACAGCTTGGGCGGCACGGCTTCGTAGAGGGGAGCGACCTGGGCGATACGCATGACAAGGGTTCCTTCGCGCCGCCCGCGTCCCGCAGCCGGCGCCTGACATCCGGTGCTAGGACGCGGGCCGACCCCGTGAGGTTCCATTGCGCGAATGAAATGCTGCGCGCGACGGGCGCCGCAGACGCGCGCGACGCGTTATGGAGGCAGGGATGATCGAGACCTACCCGACCGGACCCGCCGTGGCGGACGCCGCCGCCCACGCCGTGCGCGCCCAGCTTTCGGCGGCGTTGCGCACCCATGGCCGTGCGGGCCTGGTGGCCACGGGCGGCCGGTCTCCCGGTCCGGTGTACGACCGCCTTGGAGCAGCAGCCCCGCTGGACTGGACCCGCGTGGTGGTCACCCTGTCGGACGAGCGATGCGTGGCGCCCGACGATCCTGTTTCGAACGCCAGGCTTGTCCGCGAGCGCCTCTTGAAGGGGGCGGCGGCCAAGGCGCACCTGCTTCCTTTGTGGCCCGAGCCCGAGGCCGCCGCCCTGGCCGCCCTGCAGCCCTTCGACGCCGTCATGCTGGGCATGGGCGAGGATGGCCACATCGCCTCCCTGATCCCGGGCGACCCGGGATTGGAGGATGGCCTGACGACGCCGGACCTGCTCCGGCGCGTGCCGGAAGGACTGGGGAAGCCGCCGGTCGCCCGCGTGACCCTGACCCTATCCGCCCTGGCCAACGCACGCGCCATCTTCCTCTTGATCGCAGGTGAGGCTAAGCGCGGGGTGATCGGGCGGGCTCTGGCGGGTGAAGACCTGCCGGTCGGCCGCCTGGTCTCGCAATCCAAGGCGCCCATCCGCATCTTCTGGACCCCGGACGGAGGTTGAAACCCATGCATCCTGTCACCGCCGAGGTCACTCGACGCATCGTGGAACGCAGCCGCGCCAGCCGCGCCGACTACCTGGAACGGATGGAGGCGGCCCGCCACGCCGGGCCCGGCCGCGGCAAGCTGTCGTGCGCGAACTGGGCCCATGCCTTCGCCGCCTCGCCCGACGGCGACAAGCTGCGCATGCGCGATCCCGCCGCGCCGAACGTGGCCATCGTCTCGGCCTACAACGACATGCTCTCGGCCCACCAGCCGTACGAGCGATTCCCCGACATCATCCGCAGGGCCGCCCACGAGGTGAAGGCGACGGCCCAGTTCGCGGGCGGCGTTCCCGCCATGTGCGACGGCGTCACCCAGGGCCGGCCAGGCATGGAGCTGTCGCTGTTCAGCCGCGACGTGATCGCGATGTCGACCGCCGTCGCCCTGACCCATGACGCCTTCGACGCGGCCCTGATGCTGGGGATCTGCGACAAGATCGTGCCGGGCCTGTTCATCGGCGCCGCCGCCTTCGGCCACCTGCCCACCATCTTCGTGCCTGGCGGGCCGATGACCTCCGGGATCTCCAACTCGGAGAAGGCCCGGGTCCGCGGCCTCTACGCCGAGGGCAAGGCGACCCGCGAGGAGCTGCTGGACAGCGAGATGAAGAGCTACCACGGCCCGGGCACCTGCACCTTCTACGGCACCGCCAACTCCAACCAGATGATGATGGAGATGACCGGCCTGCACCTGCCCGGCGCGGCGTTCATCAGCCCGAACACGCCCCTGCGCGACGCCCTGACCGCCGCCGCCCCGAGGCGGGCGGTGGAGATCCGCGACGGGGGCAACGACTACACGCCCTTCTCGGCGGTGATCGACGCCAAGAGTCTCGTGAACGCCATCGCCGGCCTGCTCGCCACCGGCGGCTCGACCAACCACACCCTGCACATCCTGGCCATGGGCCGCGCCGCCGGCATCCACATCGAGTGGGAGGACTTCCACGACCTGTCGCGGGTCACGCCGCTGCTGGCCCGGGTCTATCCCAACGGGTCCGAGGACGTGAACGCCTTCCACGCGGCCGGTGGCATGGCCTTCGTCACGCGCACCCTGCTGGACCATGGCCTGGCGCATGACGACGTGCGGACGGTCGCCGGGGCCGGCCTGCGCCGCTACCAGCAGGAGCCGTTCCTCGAAGACGGCAAGCTGATCTGGCGCGAAGGCCCGGCGGCCAGCCTGAACCGCGACATCCTGCGGCCCGCCGACGACCCGTTCGAGGCGGAGGGCGGCCTGCGGGTCCTGACCGGCGGCCTGGGGCGCGGCGTGATCAAGACCTCGGCCGTGAAGCCGCAGCACCGCATCGTCGAGGCGCCGGCCCTGGTGTTCGACGACCAGGACGACCTCCTAGCCGCCCACAAGCGCGGGGAGCTGAACCGGGACTTCATCGCCGTGGTCCGCTTCCAGGGTCCCCAGGCCAACGGCATGCCCGAGTTGCACTCCCTCACCCCGCCGCTGGGCGTCCAGCTCGACCGCGGCTTCCAGGTGGCCTTAGTCACCGATGGCCGCATGTCGGGCGCCAGCGGCAAGGTCCCGGCGGCCATCCACGTCACGCCGGAAGCGGCCGTCGGCGGTCCCCTCGCCTATGTCCGGAACGGCGACGTCATTCGCCTCGACGCCGAGGCTGGAACCCTTGAGATCAAGATCGACCCGGCCGAGCTCATGCGGCGCGAGCGTGCCGTCTGTCCCCCGTCAGGCCACGGCTACGGCCGCGAGCTGTTCGGCTGGATGCGCCGCGCCGCCGGGCCGGCGGACACGGGCGCCTGCGCGCTCTTCGAGGCCGCCTGATGAAGGGTCATTGGGTCGGGCTGGTGGGCGACGTGGGCGGCACCAACGCCCGTTTCGCCCTGGTGGACGGGCAGGGCCACATCCGCAATCCCCGTAGCTTTCCGTGCAAGGACTATCCGAGCCTCGACGCGATCGTGGCCGAGTACATCGAGACGACGGTCGGGCGGAAGCTGCCGCCGCGGGCGGTGATCGCGGTGGCCGGCCCGGTGCTGGACGGCGAGATCGAGTTCACCAACCTCGACTGGCGGGTCTCGGAGGGCGACCTCCTGGCGCACTTCGGGTTCGAGGCCGTCGAGCTGATCAACGACTTCGCGGCCCAGGCCCTGGCCTGCCCCCTGCTGGAGGGCCAGGACCTACGCCCGCTCGGACCGGCCCTGCCCAAGGGCCCCCACGACTGTCCGATCGTCGCGTTGGGCGCCGGCACCGGCTTCGGCGTCGCAGCCCTGGTGCGCAGCCAGCGCGGCGACGTCGCCATCGCCACCGAAGGCGGGCATGCCGGCTTCGCCCCGTCGGACGAGGTCGAGGTCGAGGTGCTAAAGCGCCTGATGGCCAAGTACGAGCGGGTCTCGATCGAACGGCTGCTGTCCGGCCAGGGCCTCTACGACCTCTATGTGGCCCTCGCCGATCTGCGCGGCGAGGCCGCGGTCCTGCCGGACGAGGTGGCCGTGACCAAGGAGGGCCTGGTGGGCGACCCGCTGGCCGGGGAGGCGCTGGACCGCTTCGGCGGCATCCTCGGCGAGGTGGCCGGCGACCTCGCCCTGACCTTCGGCGCCCGCGGCGGCGTGTTCATCTCGGGCGGCATTGCGCCGCGCATCGCCGAACGCCTCGCCTCCGGGGCGTTCCGCACGCGGTTCGAGGACAAGGGCCGCCTGTCGGACTACGTGGCCGCGATCCCGACCTATCTGGTCCTCCACCCCTATCCCGCCATCGTCGGGGCGGCGCGGGAGCTCGAGCAGTTGGAGCGGCTGTGACCGCGGCGCCGGAACAGCTTCGCTGGATCGTGGCGGCCCGGGCCCACCCCGGCGACCCGGGCGCCGCCGTCGTCAGCGTGCTGGCTCGCAATGCCCTGATCCCGGAGCTGGCCTTCGACATGGCCGTCGACTGGCACCCGGGCGCCGAGGCGCCGGACGTCGAGGGCCGGGCGCTGGTCATCCTCTCGCTGCTGTTCAAGGAATTGGCCGCGGAGTGCGAGCGGGCCGCGGGCGAGCGGTTCGCCCAGGGCTGACCTCGGTCAGCAGGTCGGCGCGTCCAGTCGCCGGATCGTCACGGTCTCCTCCTGGGAGCCGCCCGACGCGCGGGTGACCCGCCGCTCCTCCAGGGTCAGGACCCGCCCGTCGCCGATCGCCAGCTCGGCCTTGCTGACCGTGGCGCGGACCACCCCTGCGGCCTCGCGGTTGGTCTGGCGCTCCAGGCCGACGACGCAGCCCGGCCGGGCGACGCGGACCTCCAGCGTGGCCTTCGACGCCGTCGGGTCGGCCAGGGCGGTCACGCCGAGCGGCAGCGCGCCCTGCGGCTCCATCAGGGCAAGGATGATCACGTCGCCCAGCACCATCTCCTGCGCCGCCTGCAACGGCGGGTTCGCCATGCGCTCATGGATCAGGGCCCGCACCGGGTCGGACGCGGGCAGGGCGGCGTCCACGCGGGCCAGCAGCCGCGTCTTGTATTCCGGCCAGTTTTCCACGGCGACGATGCGGCCGTGGCGGATACGGAAGTCCAGGCTGCCGCCCACCGCCGCGTCCATGGCCGCGCTCATCGAGGCGCTGCCGCTGTCCTCCAGCCGCCCCTCGCGCAGGGTGTAGCGCAGGCGCTGGCCATCGGCCGCCTCGCCCAGCACCTCCAGGTCGAAGGTCAGGGCGTTGCTCTGGGTCTGCCCGCCCTGGTCGTCCTTCTGCACGAACCGCGTCTCGCTGCGATAGCGATAGAAGTCCCCCGCCGCCTCGGGCCGCGTGCGCAGCTGCACCGTGGGACGGCCGCCAGGATCGACCAGCGCCTGGGCCCCGGCGGGCGGAGCCGCCGCGAGGCCGAGCGCCAGGGCGGCCAGGGCGGCGCGCATCATCACCGGCCCACGAAGTTCCCGGGCCGCCGCTCGGCGACCGAACGGACGCCCTCCCCGAAGTCCTCCGTCGCGCGGAGCAGCGCCTGCTCCTCGTGCTCGAGGCCGGTCTGAGCCTTCACGGCGGCGGCGAGGCCGGCCCGGAGGGTCTTCCGAGTGGCCAGCACCGCCAGCGGCGCGTTCTCGGCGATCTCGCGGGCGAGCCGCAGGGCGGCCTCGCGCAGCTCGGCCATCGGTACGACCTCGTCCACCAGGCCCCAGGCGAGGCCTTCCTCGGCCTTGATCCGCCGGCCGGTGAGGAACATCAGCGCCGCGCGCTGCTGACCGACCAGCCGGGGCAGGGTGTGGGTCAGGCCGAAGCCGGGATGGAACGACAGCTTGACGAAGTTGGCGGCGAATCGAGCCTCGGGCGCCGCGATCCGGAAGTCCGCCACCAGCGCCAGGCCCAGCCCCGCGCCGACGGCCGAGCCCTGGACCGCCGCCACGATCGGCTTCTGGACCGAGAACAGCCGCACGGCCTGGTGGTAGAGGGCGTTCACCCCCTCCATGCCGCTGGCGACCTTGTCCGTCGGCGAGGCGAAGTCGGCGCCGCCCGAGAAGGTCCTGCCCTCGCTCTGCAGCACGATCGCCCGCACGTCGTTCGACGCGTCGGCCGCCTCCATGGCGTCGGCCAGATCGGCCATGAACTCCACCGAGACGAAATTGTGCGGTGGCCGGTCCAGGGTGACCACCGCCACATGCCCATCGAGCGCGACCTTCACGTGGTCGCCGAAAGCCGTCTTCATCGTCTCGTCCCCAACAGGTTCCTGGCCACCACCCACTTATGCACCTCGGTAGGGCCGTCATAGATTCGCATGGTGCGCAGCTTCGCCTGCATGAGCTGCAGCGGTAGTTCCTTGGTCATACCCATGGCGCCGAAGGCCTGCATGGCCCGGTCGACGGTCTCATAGGCCATTTCGGTGGCGTACCACTTGATCATGCTGATCTCGGAGCGAACGTCACGCCCGCTGTCCAGCTTCCAGGCGCAGTCGTAGGTCATCAGCCGCGCGGCGTGGATCTTGGTCGCCGCCTCGGCCACCCAGAACTGGATCGCCTGACGCTCGGAGAGCGGCATGCCGAAGGTCTTCCGCTGGGGCGCATACTCGATGACCATGTCCAGCGCCCGCTGGGCCATGCCGATCGACCAGGCCGCCATCTGGATCCGGCGGGTCCCCAGGCGCACCTGCATGGGCGCGAAGCCCGCGCCCTCCTGGCCCAGCAGCTTCCAGCCCTCGACCCGGCAGTCCTCCAGGGCGATCTCGTAGGTGTACTGCCCCCCGACCATGGGGATGCGCCGCAGGACATTGAAGCCCGGCGCACCCTTGTCCACCAGGAAGGCGCTCATCCCGCCCCGGGCGCCCTTCGCCTTGTCGGTGACGGCCATCAGGATGGTGAAGTCGGCGTCCTGCGCCCGCGTGATCCATATCTTCCGGCCATTTATGACCCAGTCGTCGCCGTCGCGGACGGCCGAGGTGGTCATGGCGGCGGGGTCGGAGCCTGCGCCCGGCTCGGAAATACCGATGGCGGACACGGTCTTACCGGCGACGTAGGGGGCGAGGTAGGCCTCGCGCTGGCGCTCGTTGACGGTGGCCATCAGCATCCGCAGGTTCGGGCTGTCCGGCGGCAGGGTGTAGGGCGTCACGCAGCGCCCGATCTCCTCCTCGACCCCGACCATGGCCAGCATCGGCAGGTCCGACCCGCCCACGTCCTCGGGCGCGTCCAGGCCGAACAGGCCCAGCTCATGGGCCTTGGCGTCGAGCCGCGCCTGATCTTCGGGGGGCAGGTAGAGGCCCTTGCCCTCGGCCTCGCGGGCCATGACGGCGGTCTCCAGGGGCATGAGCTCGTCGCGGACGAACTTCTGCACCAGGTCCTTGAGCATCCGATGCTCTTCCGAGAGCTCGAAATGCATGGCGCCTCCCCTCCAGTCTTGTTTTGCGGCCATTGAACAGGCCCGAATGAAGGGATACTAGCTCTGACTGAAATCGCCCATATGTGGATGTCATTTCCACATATGTGGAATATGTGGTCTCATACTTGCATTCAGTCCGTTCTGGGAGGGTTCGTGGCCGAAGGGGCGGTGAAGTCTGCGCAGCGGGCGCTGGAGATCCTGGAGGTCTTCGCGCGCCAGCGCCGTCCGCTGGCCCTGAAGGAGATCCTGGACGAGCTGGGCTATCCCACCTCCAGCGGTTCGGCCCTTATGAAATCGCTCGTGGCCCTCGGCTACCTCGACTACGACCGCGAGCGGCGCACCTATTTCCCGACCATGCGGATCGCGGTGCTCGGCAGCTGGGTGCCGGCGGCCCTGTTCGGCGAGGGCCCGCTGCTGGCCTCGCTGGAAGACCTCCATCGCAAGGTCGGCGAGACGGTGGTGCTGGCGGTCCAGAGCGACCTGCACGCCCAGTATGTCCACGTCATACATTCGGCCGAGCCGCTGCAATTCCGGGCCCCGCCGGGCACGCTGCGGCCCCTGGCGCGCTCCGGCATGGGCCTGGTCCTGCTGTCTGCCAAGAAGGACGCCGAGATCGAGCGGCTGCGCCGGCGGATCAACGCGTCCGGCGACGGCGCCATGCAGTCGCGCGAGGAGCTGATGGCCCGGGTGAACGAGGTGCGCGGCCGGGGCTACGCGTTCTCGAAGAACAGCATCTCGCCGGGGCTGGGCATCATCGGCGCGGCCCTGCCCAAGGGCCCGTTCGGCCGCGTGGCCGCCGTGGGCGTCGCCGGGCGGGTCGGGCGGCTGGAAGAGAAACAACAGGCGATCGTGGCCGAGCTCCAGGCCATGATCGACCGGCTGGAACACACGTAGAGGGAACGCATGACTGCCAAGACCATGGGCTCCAAGCCGACCGGGCCGCTGGCCGGAATCCGCATCCTGGACCTGACCAGCGTGGTCAACGGCGCCTACGGCACCCAGATCCTGGCCGACCAGGGCGCCGACGTCATCAAGGTGGAGGATCCCGGCTCGGGCCGCGGCGACGGCGGCGACATCATGCGCTGGGCGGGCCACCTGCCCGAGGGCGCGCCGCGGGGCATGGGGCCGATCTTCCTGACCATCAACCGCAACAAGCGCTCCGTCCTGGTGGACATGAAGTCCGAGGCCGGAAAGCGCGCCATGCGCCGGCTGATCAAGTCGTGCGACGTGCTGGCCTCGTCGGTCCGCTACGAGGGCATGAAGCGGCTGGGCCTCTCCTACGAAGAGGTGTCCGCGATCCGGCCGGACATCGTCTTCGTCCATGCCGCCGGCTACGGCTCGGACGGGCCCTATGCCGGTGAGCCGGCCTACGACGACCTGATCCAGTCGGCCTCGGGCTGCGCCGACATCCTGGGCCGCACGGACGGACAGCCGACGCCCCGCATCCTGCCGACCCTGGTGGCGGACAAGGTCTCGGGCCTGTTCCTCTCCCAGGCGGTTACGGCCGCCCTGCTGCACCGGGAACGCACGGGCGAGGGCCAGTTCGTCGAGGTGCCGATGTTCGAGTGCGTCACCAGCTTCCTCCTGGTGGAGCACCTCTACGACCATACCTTCCAGCCGCCGACGGGCCATTGGGGCTATCAGCGGGTGATCAACCCGAACCGCAAGCCCTACAAGACCAAGGACGGCTACATCGGCCTGCTGCCCTATACCGACAAGCAGTGGGACCTGTTCTTCCAGGCGGCCGGCTATGGCGACCTGATCCAGTCCGACCCGCGGTTCGCCGACTATGGCACCCGGGCCAAGCACATCCAGGAACTCTACGGCCTCATCGAGAAGGCGGCGGCCACCAAGACGACCCAGGAGTGGCTGGATATCCTGAAGCCCCTGTCGATCCCGGTGGTGAAGACCAACACCCTGGACGAGCTGCCGGACGATCCGCACCTGAAGGCGGTGGGCTTCTTCGAGGGGTACGAGCATCCGGATCTGGGGGGCTATCGGCTGATGAAGCCGCCGGTGAAGTTCGCCAAGACCCCCTCCAACATCCGCCGCCACCCGCCCAAGCTCGGCGAGCACACGGACGAGGTCCTGGCCGAGGTGAGCGCGGGCGAGGAGGCCTGAGCGGCGGAGGCCCTGCGGGCCGCAGGCGCCGTCTTGTTTGAACCACGGACCAGCACGGACGGCGCTCGCAGTCGGTTCGACACGAAGATCACGAAGATCACGAAGGGCACGAAGGCGCGGAGGCCGAACGACCTCTTTGTGGTCTTCGTGTCCTTGGTGGTCTTGGTGTTGAAATGGGGTGGCCCCGCGCGCCGCAGGCGCTGTCATTGGGACCGCAGAAAACGCAGAATGACGCGGAAGGCGCAGCAGGCGCGGACGCTTCTGCGCCCTTCTGCGTTTTCTGCGGTGAGTTCTTTTGGGCGCTGACGCGCCGGGGCGCGGCGCGGTCAGGCC
>NZ_LSJI01000279.1 GCF_001557235.1 Phenylobacterium sp. CCH9-H3
ACGACATCGGCCGGCTCGCGGACAAGAACGTGGCCGAGAACCTGGAGCGCCTGCCCGCCATCGGCGTGGCCTACGACCAGGGCGAGGGCCGGTATGTCTCGATCCGCGGCACGCCCTCGGCACTGAACAACGTCACCCTGAACGGCGTCGAGGTCGGCAATCCGGACGGCGACAGCCGCGCCTTGCCCCTGGACGTGGTCAGCGGCCAGCTGCTCGGCCGCCTGGAGGTGCTGAAGGCGGTGACGCCCGACCGCGACGCCCAGGGCATCGGCGGGACGATCAACCTGGTCACCCAGTCGCCGTTCGACCTCCGCCAGGACCGGATCGCCCAGCTCCGCGCCCAGGTCGGGTATCAGGAGTTCAACGAGAAGTTCCCGGTCCAGGGCGACCTGACCCTGGGCGGGGTGATCGGCAACTGGGGCGCGTTGCTGGGCGTCAGCTACTCCCAGCGCAAGTATCGCTCGGACGGCCTCTACCCCGACGATTGGCGCACGGTTCCGGGCGTGGCGCGGGGCGGG
>NZ_LSJI01000280.1 GCF_001557235.1 Phenylobacterium sp. CCH9-H3
GCGTGAGGGATCGTTCGTTAACAGCGGCCCCCGCCGTCAAGGGCCTCGCACCCGGCGTCTCCTCCCCGCTCCGCGTGAGGGATCAAACCCGGAGGGCCGAGACGCCGAAGGCGGCTCGGTGGCGGCGCCCAGCGCCGGCATGCCGAGCCCGACCGCGCCTCCTGCGCGGGCACGCCCAGCCTCCTGCTGCGATCCAGATCTCCTCAGCCTCTCCGACTGATCCCCAAGTCGTCACCGCTGCCGGGCACAAGGTTCGTTCCGAGGTCGGACCCGCCGCCTCAACATGAGCTTCCGTTGCTGAAGCCGCCTCAATGTCACTGCCGCGCGAGTCCAAAGGCCTGCGACGATCGCTGCGAGGTCGACTTCCGCATGCGTCCCGGCAAGGACGCCTCCCGAGGGAGCTTCAGACGACAGGGTTCAGGCGCCAGCCTGAGCCCACTCGAACTCCGTTCCGTCCGACCACATGGCGTGCATCAGCACCGCCAGTTTGCGGGCGACCGCCACCTGCGCCTTCTTGAGGCCGGCGCGCTCCATGATCCGCAGCCCCCACAGCCGCAGCGGCACGGGCCGGTCGATCTTCACCAGCAGCACGTTGGCGGCCTCCACCAGGTAGCTGCGGGTCATGGCGTCGCCGGTCTTGGTGATGCGGCCGGATCGGTCGACCTCGCCTGACTGGTAGATCTTCGGCGTCAGCCCCAGGTACGGGCCGACGTCGGCCGAGCGCTTGAAGCGGCCCGGATCCTCGATGGTCGAAAGGAAGGCCAGCGCGGTGAGATGGCCCACGCCCGGCACCGTCATCAGCCGCCGGCTGACCTGGTGCTCGCGGGCGATGGCGCGCAGCTGCCGGTCATAGGTGCGGATCTGCGCGACGACGCCGGCGAGCACCTCCAGCATGGGCCGAGCGTAGCTTGCGTAGGCGGGATCCTGCGCCATGGCGAGGGACGCTCGCTGGGCGAAGCCGCGGCCGGCCGTCTTCGTCGTGATCACGCCGAACCGCTTCACGGCGCCGCGCAGGGTGTTCTCGAGCGTGCGCTTGGTCTGCATCAGCAACTTGCGGGCCTGCAGCAGGCTGCGGATGTAGGTGGCCGAGGCGCCGCGCACCCAGGCCTCGCGGTACCAGCCGACCCGCATCAGCTCGGCCAGGCCGCGAGCATCGTTGCGATCGGTCTTATGAGTGCGCGCCGATAGCACCTTGTGCGCGTGGCGCGTCTCCATGCAGATCACCGGCAGGCCGGCGGCGCGAAGCCCGCGCACCAGCACGCCCGCCGTCTGCCCCGTCTCCAGCCCGATCCGCTCGGCATCCGGCGCGTGCTCGGCCAGGCAGCGGATCAGCGCCTCCGGCGAGCTCTTCACCCGCCCCTCGAAACGCACCGCGCCATCGTCTGCCAGAACGCAGACGCTCGTCTCCGCCAGCGAGACGTCCAGACCCACGTAGCTCGTCATAGGGGCTCCCCCGAGGTGAAAGGGCGGAGCGGACACCGAGCTACTCGGCGGAATCAACCGCCGGGCCCGAGCCGCTGTTACCCCATGTCACCCGAATGGGCGGAGACCCGG
>NZ_LSJI01000281.1 GCF_001557235.1 Phenylobacterium sp. CCH9-H3
AGGTCTATGACGCCTTCGGCCGCTACCTGTTCATCGGCCTGACCGCCGACTTCTAAGGCCGCGGGGCGGGAGGGGGCAGGCTCCCTCCCGCCGCTCTCTCGCCGAGAGGGAGCAAAAGATTGACACCGTCACACTTCACGCGGAAAAGGCGAAGCCTTCCAGTCCCCGCTGCTCAACGCGGCGGGGACGTTTCATTTTGGAGGGCCCAGACAGTGGCCGAGACGACCTCCGCCCCCGTTCCCAGCGATCACATCATGGGCGTCTACGCGCGCGCCCCGCTGGCGTTCGAGCGAGGCGAGGGCTCGCGACTGTTCACCGCCGAGGGCGAGGCCTACCTAGACTGCATGGCCGGCATCGCCGTGACGGCCCTGGGCCACAACCACCCCAAGCTGGTGCAGGCGGTGAAGGACCAGGCCGAGAAGCTCTGGCACACCTCCAACATCTTCCGGATCCCGAACCAGGAGAAGCTGGCGAAGCTTCTCACCGACAACACCTTCGCCGACGTGGCGTTCTTCACGAACTCGGGCGCCGAGGCGATCGAGTGCGCGATCAAGACGGCGCGCAAATATCACTGGGCGAACGGCCAGCCGGAGCGGATCGACATCATCGGTTTCGACGGCTCGTTCCACGGCCGGACGATCGCCACCATCTTCGCCGCGGGCAACCCCAGCTACGTCGAAGGCTTCGGCCCGCCGCTGCCCGGGTTCGTTCAGGCCAAGTTCGGCGACCTCGAGGGCCTGCGCGCCCTGGTCGGCCCGACCACGGCGGCGATCCTCCTGGAGCCCGTGCAGGGGGAGGGCGGGGCGCGGTCCTGGACCGAGGCCCAGCTCAAGGAGATCCGGCAGCTCTGCGACGAGACCGGGACCCTGCTGATCTATGACGAGATCCAGTGTGGCCTTGGCCGGACCGGCCGGCTCTTCGCCTACGAGTGGGCGGACGGCGCGGCCGATCCCGACATCATGGCGGTGGCCAAGGCGCTGGGCGGCGGCTTCCCGGTCGGCGCCTGCCTCGCCACCGCCGAGGCGGCCAAGGGCATGGGGCCGGGCAGCCACGGCTCCACCTACGGCGGCAATCCGCTGGCCATGGCGGTCGGCGTGGCGTCGGTCGAGGAGCTGATCAAGCCCGAGCTGCTGGCCCACGTCCGCGAGCTGGCCGGCTACCTGAACCAGCAACTCTCGGGCCTGAAGGACCGCTATCCCGATGTCGTGCTCGACATCCGCGGCAAGGGTCTGCTGATCGGCATCAAGTTGGCGACGCCGAACCGCGAGTTCATGCAGCACGCCCGCGACAACCATCTGCTGATCGCGGGCGGCGGCGACAACTGCGTGCGCCTGCTGCCGCCGCTGACCCTCAGCCTCGACGAGGCCCGCGAGGCCATCGGCCTCTTGGAAAAATCCTGCGAGGCGGCTCAGGCCAAGGCGGCGAAGGAAAAGGCGGGGGCGGCGGCATGAGCAAGGCCGTCCGCCACTTCCTCGACCTGTGGAAGCTCGACGGGACCGAGCTGCGGATCATCCTGGAGGACGCCAAGGCCCGCAAGGCGGCCCGCGTCGGCTGGCCCAAGGGCAGGCCCGATGAGGACCATCCCGCGCGCGGCCGGACCCTGGCCATGATCTTCGAGAAGAACTCGACGCGCACGCGCTTCTCGTTCGACGCCGCCATGCGCCAGCTCGGCGGCGACGTGATCATCTCCAACGCCGTCGACATGCAGCTCGGCCGCGGTGAGCCCATCGAGGACACCGCCCGCGTGCTGTCGCGGATGGTCGACGCCATCATGATCCGCTCCAACGTCCACGAGGACGTGGAGCGCCTGGCCCTGTGGTCGTCCGTGCCGGTCATCAACGGCCTGTCGGACAAGAGCCACCCGTGCCAGATCCTGGCCGACCTGATGACCTTTGAGGAGCACCGCGGCAACGTCTACGGCAAGACGCTCGCCTGGGTGGGCGACGGCAACAACGTGTGCTCATCCTTCATCCATGCGGCGCCCAAGCTGGGCTTCAAGCTCAACATCGCCAGCCCCGCCGTCTTTCATCCCGACATGATGGACCTAGCCCGCGCCGCCGAGCAGCAGGGTCATGTCATGACCACGCACGATCCCGTGGAGGCCGTGCGCGGCGCCGACTGCGTGATCACCGACACCTGGGTGTCCATGGGCGACACCGACCACGACGAGCGGATCGAGGCGCTGGAGCCCTACCAGGTCGACGACAAGCTGATGTCGGTGGCCAACAAGGACGCCGTCTTCCTGCACTGCCTCCCGGCTCACCGCGGCGAGGAAGTGACGGACTCCGTCATCGACGGGCCGGCCAGCCTGGTCTGGGACGAGGCGGAAAACCGCATCCACGCCCAGAAGTCGATCCTGGCCTGGTGCTTCGGCGCGATCTGACGGCGAAGCTGCGCCCGCGTCCGGGCGGCCTCTACTGCCGGAAGCCCGACCAGCTCACTTCCATGTTGAAGCTGACGTCCAGCTGCTTCTTGCCGCGGTCGTAGAGGAAGACGCTGTCGCCGCGGGCCTGCTGGATCGTGTTCATCGCGCTCGTCAGCGGCACGACGATCTGCGGCAGGCGGCGGTAGTCCGACGTCACCGTGACGGTGTTCGGCCCCGTGCGCGTCACCGTCAGGGTCACCCCGCTGCGGCTCGATCCCTTGGAATCGGAGATGACGTCGCCGGCATAGGTTCCGGCCACCGCGTCCGCCAAGTCAGGCTTCCGCTCCTTGGGCTGGGCTCCGGCGGCCCCGGCCGCCAGCAACGCGAGGCTCGCCGCCAGCAGCACCGCGCGCCGGCTCGCAACCTTTCTGAGCATCTTTCTCTCCCTCTGCGATGCCCGGAAGGTTGCAACGCAAACCGGCGTTAGGCCAGGGGCTTGGCGCGCCTAGGACAACTCGCCTGCTCGCAACCTCGCCGACGCGCCCTATATTGCGGCCCATGTCCGACACCCAGATTCCCGACGACCTCGTCGGCGCCTTCCAGATCGAGGGCGAACCCGTCCGCGGTCGCGTCACCCGGCTCGGCCCCGCCATCGACGAGATCCTGCGGGGTCACGACTATCCCGAGCCGGTGGCCAACCTGCTGGGCGAGGCCTGCGCGCTCGCCGCCCTGGTGGGCTCGAATCTGAAGTTCGACGGCCGGCTGATCGTCGAGGCCCGCGGCGCTGGGCCCGTGCGCTACGTGGTGGCCGACTATGACACTTCGGGCGGCCTGCGCGGCTACTGCCGGTTCGACCCTGCCGAGGTCGAGGCGGTGTCCCAGGGCTTCCTGCGCCCGGGCGCCAGGACCCTCCTGGGCGAGGGCGTCTTCATGATGACCGTCGACCAGGGCAGCGACATGGATCGCTACCAGGGCATGACGTCCATCGATGGCGAGACCCTGGCCCTCTGCGCCGAACAGTATTTCGCCCAGTCCGAGCAGACGCCGACCCGCGTGCGCCTGGCCGTGGGCCGTGAGGAGACCGGCTGGCGCGCCGGGGGCTTCCTCATCCAGTACATCGCCGCCGACGACGCCCGGGGCGACACGCTGGAGGCCTGGGTCCGGACCCAGGCGTTCTTCGAAACGCTGGGCGAGGACGAACTGCTGGACACCGAGCTGTCGTCCGACCGCCTGCTGTTCCGGCTGTTCCACGAGGACGGCGTGCGGGTGTTCGGCTCCAAGCCGCTGCGCGCCTTCTGCCGCTGCAACCAGGAGCGGATCGTCACCGTGCTGAAGTCGTTCGACCGGGCCGAGCGCGAGGACATGGTCGAGGACGACGGCAAGATCCACGTCACCTGCGAGTACTGCAGCCGCGTCTATGCGGTGGCGCCGGAGGCGCTGGAGGTCGCCTAAGCGTCGCGGCTGGGCGCGATCTCCAGGATCGCCCGCAGGCCCGCGGCGAAGCGCGTTACTTCCGCCTCGCCGCCCAGCGCCGCCGTAATCTCGGCGTTCAGGGCGTCCAGGTTGACCCGGAAGCGGTCCAGGGCGGCCTCACCGGCGGACGTCAGGGTCACGGTCCAGGCGCGCCCGTCCGTGGGGCTGGGCGCGCGCGAGACGAAGCCCGCCTCCATCAGGCGGCCGACCATGCCGGTCACCGCGGATTCGTTCAGCTTCAGCTGTTCGGCTACCCGCCGCTGCGTCGTCGCCCGCTCCCGCGCGATCACGAACATTACGGCCGCCTGCGCCGCGGTCACGCCAGCAACGCCCTGGGAGTCACGATCGGCGCGGGTCTTTAGCCGGTGCGCCGCCGTCTGGAGCAGATGGTAGAGGCGCTCGCGGCCGGCCGGATCCATGGGGGCGAAGCTAGCCCGCGTTGACAGCCGCGCTCAATCCGCATTTACTTGCCATGTGAAGTAAATTGGAGAACCCCTCGATGGGCGCCGTCGACGTCTGGGCCCAGCAGCCCAATGCCCTGTTCCAGCAGCAGCCGTGGCTCGCGACCCTCAACCGTTGGACCGGCAAACGCGGTGACGAGCCGCCGGTAACCACCGACCGGACCCTGGCCGCCATGGACGCGGGCGGCGTGGACATCACCTTCCTCTCCGCGTGGTGCGGCCCCGGCGGATGGCTGATCACGAATGAAGAGGTCGCCGAGGCCGTCGCCCAGGCGCCCGACCGCCTGCGCGGCCTGATGACGGTGGACTTGAACGATCCCATGGGCGCCGTCCGCACGATCCGCGAGCACGCCGCCAATCCTGGCTTCGTGGGCGTGCGCGTCGTGCCCTGGCTGTGGGACCTGCCGCCGAACGATCGGCGCTACTATCCGGTCTATGTGGCCTGCGTGGAGGCCGGTTTGCCGTTCTGCACGCAGATCGGTCACACCGGCCCGCTGTGCCGCTCCGAGCCCGGCCGTCCGATTCCCTATCTGGACGACGTGCTGCTGGACTTCCCCGACCTCCGCGTGATCGGCGGCCACGTTGGGTTCCCGTGGATGGACGAGGTGCTGTCCCTGGCCCGCAAGTACCCGAACTTCTACGTCGACACCTCGGCCTACACCGTGGCGCGCCTGCCGCCCCAACTCACCGACTTCATGCGCGGGCAGGGGGCGGGCCGCGTCATGTTCGGCACCAACTGGCCCATGGTCTCGCCGAAGCATGCCTTGGCGGCGCTGGACGATCTCGGCCTCGACGACCGCGCCCGCGAGCTGTTTCTCGAGGGCGCGGCGCGCAAGGTGTTCAGGCTGGCGGCTTAGGCGGCGTCCAGCGCCCGCGACACGTCACGCACCAGGTCGCCGGGGCCTTCCAGGCCGACGCTCATCCGCACCCAGCCCTCGGTCAGGCCGATCTCCAGGCGCTCGGCCTCGGGCATGGAGCGGTGGGTGGTGGTGCAAGGGTGCGTGGCCATCGACTTGGCGTCGCCGAGGTTGTTGGAGATGTCGACGATCTGCAGGGCGTCCAGGAAGCGCCAGGCGGCGTCGCGGCTGCCCAGGTCGAAGGCGACCACATTGCCGCCGCCGGTCATCTGGTTGGCGATGATCGACGCCTGCGGGTGGTCCGCCCGGCCGGGATAGATGGTCTTCAGCGCCTTGGAATGGGCGGCGATGGCGTCGGCGACCTTGGCGCAGTTCTCGGTCTGGCGGCGCACGCGCAGCTCCAGCGTCTCCAGCCCCTTCAACAGCACCCAGGCGTTGAAGGGGGACAGCGCCGGCCCGGTGTGGCGGTGCATGTCCTTGTAGGCTTCGGTCATCAACTCGGCGGCGCCCAGGATCGCCCCGCCCAGGACCCGGCCCTGGCCGTCGATGTGCTTGGTGGCCGAATAGACGACGATGTCCGCGCCCAGGGCCAGCGGCTTCTGGAAGATCGGCGTGGCGAAGACGTTGTCCACCACCAGCTTGGCGCCGGCCGCATGGGCGATCTCGGCCACCGCGCCGATGGCGGTGACCTCCAGGAGCGGATTGGCCGGGCTTTCCACCAGGAAGCACTTGGTGTTCGGCCGCACGGCGTTCTTCCAGGCCTCCAGGTCGGTGGCGTCCACATAGGTGGTCTCCACCCCGAACCGCGGCATCCACTCCGAGAGGATCCAGCGGCACGAGCCGAACAGGGCGCGGCCCGCCACGATGTGGTCGCCGGCGCGGACCAGACCCATCAGGGCGAGCTGGACCGCCGCCATGCCGGAGGCGGTCGCCTTGCATTGCTCGGCCCCCTCCATGAGCGCGAGGCGGTCCTCGAACATCTGCGTCGTCGGGTTGCCGAACCGCTGGTAGATGAAGCCCGGCGCGTTGCCGGCGAAGCGCGCATCGGCCGCCGCCGCGCTTTCGTAGGCGAAGCTCTGGTTCAGGAAGAGCGCTTCGGAAATCTCGCCGTGCTCGGTGCGCATGAGGCCGCCGCGCACCGCTCGGGTCTCGATTTCCCAGTCGCGCGGGTCTTCCGCCATCATGGCCTCCTTCAAGAAAAACTGGGCCGCTTGAACGCTCCGCACCCGGCGCCGTCAAGGTCCGCTTTCCTGAGGGCGGCCCCAATTCCGCTCGGCCAAGCCTTGCCACATCGCGGTTCTGCGGTAAGGGTTCGCGGCCCATGAGCGAGTTCAACGCCCCGGGCATCCTGCCCTGCCAATCCATCGAAGCCCTGATCGCCGGCGGCGCCATCGCGTCGGCGACGCCGTGGGAGCCCGACCAGGTCCAGCCGGCCAGCCTCGACCTGCGCCTCGCGGGCAAGGCCTGGCGCGTGCGCGCGTCCTTCCTGCCCCGCCACGGCACGGTCCGCCAACGCATCGCCGAGGTGGCCATGCACGAGCTGGACCTCACCAAGGGCGCGGTGCTGGAGCGCGGCTGCGTCTACATCGCCGAGCTGCAGGAGCGGGTGAAGCTGCCCAAGGGCGTGTCGGCCCGCGCCAACCCGAAAAGCTCCACCGGCCGCGTCGATGTCTTCGTCCGGGTGATCACCGACTACGGCGACGCCTTCGACGACGTGGACGAGGGCTATGAAGGTCCGCTCTACATGGAGATCGCGCCGCAGACCTTCTCGGTGCTGGTGCGCTCGGGCACGCGCCTCAACCAGCTCCGGCTGAAGGCCGGCGTGCCCGCCCGCCTGCGGACGGAGAGCGTGGGCGTCGACCTGACGGGCGACATCGCGGGCTTCCGCGGCCGCCGCCACGCCGGCGTTGTCGACCTGGACCACGAGGACGGCCACGACCCCAAGGACTTCTGGGAGCCTCTGGTCCCCCGCAACGGCCAGCTGCTGCTGGACCCCGGCGAGTTCTACATCCTGGCTTCGAAGCAGGCGGTGGAGATCCCGGTCATGGAGGCCGCGGAGATGACGCCCATCGATCCGTCGGTCGGCGAATTCCGTGTTCACTACGCCGGTTTCTTCGATCCTGGCTTCGGCACCGACGAGGCGCATGGCAAGGGCTCCAAGGGCGTACTGGAGGTCCGCAGCCACGAGACACCGTTCATCCTGGAGGACGGCCAGACGGTGGCCCGGCTTGTCTACGAACCGCTCACCGAGCGTCCCACGCGCCTCTATGGCGACCTAGGGTCGCACTACCAGCGCCAGGGCCTGAAATTGTCGAAGCATTTCCGGGTTTGGGAGCCATAATCCCCCACGCCTGATGGGCGCTCGATGTCGGGGGACACCGTGGGTTGGATGCGCAGGCTCGCCGGGGCGGCGGGCGCGATGATCTTGGGACTTGTGGGGACGGCCCAGGCGGCGCCGGCCATGTGGCGCGTCTCGGACGCCGACAGTCAGGTCTTCCTCTTCGGCACCCTGCACGCGCTGCAGCCAGGCCAGGCCTGGCGCACGCCGCTCTACGACGCGGTTCTGGCCCGGGCCGGGACCGTCTGGTTCGAAGCGGACCTGCAGTCGGGCGACCCGGACACCCTGCGACTGCTGGTCCGCCGCTATGGGGTCGATCCCGACCGGCCGCTCAGCCGCAAGCTGGCGCCCTCCGACCTGGGCGCCCTGGCCCGCCAGACCGATCTGGCTCGGGTGGACCACCTGCGCCCCTGGGCGGCGGCGCTGATGCTGTCCATGCAGCCCGCCCTGGCGCGCGGCGCCTCGGTGGACAAGGGCGCGGACGCCACCATTACCCGGGCGGCCCGGGCGGAATCCAAGCGCATCCGCACGTTCGAGACGCTTGAGGATCAAGCCCGCATGTTCGCCAGCCTGCCGGAGGATTCCGAGGTCCGCTATCTGGCCGACGTGGTGCGCGAGCGCAGCCGGGGGCCGCGCCTGCGCCTGCCGTTCAAGCCGGCGAGCCTGGAACAAGCCTGGGCCGCGGGAACGCTTGGCGATGCGCACATCGCCGACATGCGCAGCGACAATCCGGCCCTCTACGATGTCTTCCTGCGCCGCCGGAACGAGGCCTGGGCCGACCGCCTCGCGGCAGGGATGGCGGGCTCGGGCGTCGAACTGGTCAACGTGGGCGCCTTCCACCTCGTCGGTCCCGACGGACTGCCGACCCTGCTGGCGGCCCGCGGCTTCCGGGTCGAACGGGTCCAGTAGCCGCTCAGGGCACGGCGACGGGCACGGTCATCGGAAAGCCGCCTGCCCGGCTCAGGGCGGAACTCGCGCGCTTGCCCAGCAGGTCCGCCGCCCAGTTGCCGATCTCGATCAGCTTGCCGAGGTCGTAGCCCGTCTCGAACCCGCCCCGCTCCAGCATGTAGACGAGGTCCTCGGTGCCGATGTTGCCGGTGGCGTTCGGCGCGAACGGGCAGCCGCCCAGGCCGCCGACGCTGGCGTCCAGGATATCGACGCCCGCCTCCACGCCGGCATAGGCGTTGGCGAGGCCCGTGTTGCGCGTGTCGTGGAAATGCAGGCGCAGGGGGATGTGGCCGGCGGCCTTCCGCGCCAGCTCCACCCGGCGGCGGACCATCCAGGGGTCGGCCACGCCGATAGTGTCGGCCAGGGCGATCTCGGCCACGCGCAGGTCGGCGGCCGCCTTCACGATCTCCACCACGCGTTCCTCCGGCACCTCGCCGTCGAAGGGGCAGCCGAACGCCACCGAGACGGTGACCGTCACCGGCGGGTCCTCCTTGCGGCGCACGCCCATGATGTTGGCCATGGTGGTGATCTGCTCGTCCACCGAGGCGCCCTGGTTGCGGATGCCGAAGCCGTCGCTGGCGCACACCACCACGTTCGCCTCGTCGCACCCGGCGTCCAGGCAGCGTTCCCAGCCGCGCAGGTTCAGGACGAGGCCAATGCGCGAGCGCCCTTCCTTGCGGGGCAGGGCGGCCATGATTTCTTCGGCGCCGGCCATCTGCGGCACGCGCTTGGGATTGACGAACGAGACCACCTCCATGCGCCGGGCGCCCGCGGCCTCCAGCCGCTGGATCATCTCCAGCTTCTGGCCCACGTCGAGCAGCGTCTTCTCGTTCTGCAGACCGTCGCGGGGGCCGACCTCCACGATCTCGATACGCCGGCTCATCGTCTGACCTCGTTCAGGACTTCGGGCGCCACATAGACCCGCAGCGTCATGGGATCACCCTTGGAGTAGTTGATGCCGCCAACGCTCGCGACCAGCATGGCGGTTCCCGCCCGGGCCTCCAGCGCTTCGCGGAAGGCGGCCTCCTCGCGCTGCTCGACGATGGCTGGGCGGCCCTCGACGATCGCCTGGGCGGCCTCGGCGGGGCCGTGCAGCTCGGTGGCCGTGCCCAGGGCGAAGACCAGGCTGGGCTCGGCGAAGCCGGCGACGGCCACGGGGGCCTCGGCGACGCCCTGCCGCGGCAAGAGGCGCGTCTGCTCCAGGGCGTGCTCCAGCCGCGCCGACAGCCACAGCGGATCCAGCCGCGGCGCGAACGCCGCCGCCAGGGCGCCGTGCGCCAGGATGGCCAGGCCGAGGGCGCCCAGCACCGCCGCCTGCTGCGCCTGTCGGGCCATCAGATAGGCCCCGACCAGCGCCGCCGCCGCGAACAGGCCGCCGGCCAGCGTCGCCGCCCAGGCGTCCGAGGGATCGCCATAGACGGACAGCAGGTAGAAGACGGCGCCCGCCAAGACCAGGCCCATCAGCGCCAGCAGCCCGGCGCCCAGCCAGCGCGCGACCGCTCCGATAGGCTCGGCCAGGGCCCGCGCCGCCAGCCAGGCCAGGCCGCCGTAGGCCGGCATCAGATAGTGCGGCAGCTTGGTGGGCAGCGCCTCGAACACGATCCAGGCGGGGACCAGCCAGGCAAGGGCGAAGCGGACCCCGGGCTCGGCTCTATGCCGCCACGCCGCCACCGCCGCGGCCGGCAGCAGCAGGGTCATGGGGAAGGCGAGCAGGGGGGTCAGCAGAAGGTGGTAGCCCGGCGGCGCGCCATGGGTCTCCTGCCCGCCGGCCAGCTTCGGGGCGAGGTCCGAGCCCACGGCTTCCGACCAGAAGCCGCCATCGGTGGCGACGGTCACCGCCCCGGCCCACGGGCCGACGACCGCCAGGACGATGATCAGGCCCCACCACCACCTCAGCCCTGCAAGCCATCCGGTGCGGCGGTCCCAGATCGCCAGGGTGATCATGGCGAAGGCGGCCACCATAGGACCGATGGGCCCCTTGATCAGCGTCGAGGCCGCCAGCGCCGCCCAGAAGATCCAGACCGCGCGCCGTCCGGCCGGCTCGCCGCCGCGCTGCGCGGCGTACAGGCGGCCCAGCGCCGCCAAGGCCAGCGTCGTGGTCCCCGCCAGGGCCGAATCGGTCTTGGCGATGAACGCCTCTGTGGAGACGAGGAGGCAGCCGCCCAGCAGCGCCCCGGCCAGCAGCGCCGTCCGTCGGTCGAAGAAGCCCGCCGCCCCCCAGGCGCAGGCCGCCGCGGCCAGCATGGCGCCCAACAGCGAGGGCAGGCGATAGGCCCGGATCTGCCGCGCCTCCGGGCTCGACACCAGGCTCACGCTGGCGGCCTGCAGCCAGTGGATGCCCACCGGCTTCTTGAACCGCGGGGCGTCCTGGAAACGGATCACGACATAGTCGTCGCTCTCCAGCATCTGCGCCGTGGCTTGGGCGAACCGCGCCTCGTCGCGGTCGAGCGGCGGCATGGCCACGAGGCCGGGCAGGCCGGCCAGGAAGGCGATGAAGGCGGCGAGCGCCGGCCCCCGCCAACCGCCGCTCCATTTCGTCAGGACCGCATCCAGCGTCATGGGCCGTGCATACCACGATCCTTTCTCACGCCACGTTTTCCGCTATGAGCGGGCGATGGCTTCCGCGCCCGACATCTCGGTGGTGATCCCCGTCTACGACGAGGAGGGCGCGGCGCCCGGCCTGGCGCGCGAGATCGCCGCCGCCTTCGCCGGCCGGTCCTACGAGATGATCTTCGTGGACGACGCCAGCCGAGACGGGACACGGGCCGCGCTGAAGGCGCTGGCCGCCGAGATCCCGCAACTGCGCGTGTTGGCTCACCGCCGGAACTCGGGCCAGAGCCGCTCGCTGCGGACCGGCATCCTGGCCGCCCGCGCGCCGGTGGTCGTCACCCTGGACGGCGATGGCCAGAACGATCCGGCCGACGGGCCGGCCCTGGTCGACGCGCTGGCGGCGGGCCCCCCGGAGCTGGCCCTGGTCGGCGGCGAGCGGGTGAAGCGCCAGGACAGCCAGGCCAAGAAGTTCGCGTCCCGGATCGGCAACGGCGTGCGCAAGCGCCTCTTGAAGGACACGGCCAACGACACCGGTTGCGGCCTCAAGGCCTTCCGGCGCGAGGCGTTCCTGCGGCTTCCGTACTTCGACCACATCCACCGCTACCTGCCGGCGCTCATGCTGCGCGAGGGCTACCGCGTGGAGTTCCGGCCGGTGAACCATCGCCACCGCCAGACGGGCCAGTCCAAGTACACGAACTTCGGCCGGCTGGTGGCCTCGCTGTCGGACCTGTTCGGCGTGATGTGGCTCCAGTCGAGGGCCCGCAACCCGGGCGGCGTGGACGAGGTCTAGGCGGGGATCCGGCCCAGCGTCCGCCCGGCCACGGCGATGCCCGCCGTCATCATCTCCTCCACCATCGGCGCGATCTCTTCCGGCAGGACGTCGGCGATCCAGGTCAGGCGGCTGCGTCCGGGGCCGAGGTCGGCCACCTGGAAGCTGGCCGAGTGGTGGGTGAACCGCTCGGTCCGCACGGAATAAGCGAGGCGCCGGGCCTCGTGGTCGCAGCCCAGGAACAGCTCCTTGACAACCATGCCGTTGCCGAAGGTGACCATCCGGGCGCCCGCAATCAGCTCTACATTGGTCACGAACCCTGGGGCGAAGCGGCGGTGCACGGCGCCGAAGTCCGCGACGGCGTCCCAGACGGCGTCGGCGGGGGCGTCGATCTCGACGGTCTCGATGATGGTGGTCATGGGCAGCTCCTTGTCCTGAGCTGCAATCTGGCGCTCCCGAGCCGGGGGTGCTGGCGGGAATCGGCCGGGGTCACCCGATCAGGTGAAGGCGCTCAGGATCATCGCCACGAGCGCGACGTCGACGAAACGGGAGAGGAAGAGCAGCATTTGCCGGTCCGTGGCCGCGGGTTACCAACACGGTTAAGCAAGTCCTGCGCCAACCCAGGTCCGCCCATGGCCCTCTTCTTCGACGCCCCCTGGTTCGACGGAAAACTCGAGGAGAGAGGCCTGTCGCGCGCCGTTCTGGCGGCCGCGGCCGGCCTGAGCGAGGCCGAACTCGCCCTGGTCTTCAAGGACCAGCGGGAACTTTCCGCCGGGCAGGTTTCGGCCTTCGCGGAACTTCTGGGCGTCACGCCGGCGGAGATCGCCAATCGGGCCGGGATCTCCACGCCCACGCCGGCCGTCTCCCCGGAACAGAGGATCGCGAACCTGGAGCGGCGGGTGACGGCGCTGGAGGCTGAACTCGCGCGGCTGCGCGGCGACGACTAGATGTCTTCGCGCGCCGCCCGGCCCTTGCGGGCGCGGCGATCGTAGCTGCCCGACCATTCGGTGCGGTTGTAGGCGTGCCGGGCGTGGTCCAGCAGCGAGGCGCCGGCGCGCAGGCCCCGGCGCTCGCCGCCCTGGCCGATGATCTGGGCCGCGAACTCGGCATAGCCGCGGGGACGCTCGTCGCGGAAGGTGCGCGGCGGCTCCACCGGGCTCACCGGGACCGGCAGGTTGGTCGCGCCCGCGGGCCGGCCCTGCTCGGTCCGGTCGGCTTCGGTCTTCGACGCTCGGCGCGCCGAGACCGCGCGCTGGATGCGATCAATCCGGGACATCGTGTCGCACAGCCTGCAATATGCAGGCCGCAACTCAGCCTTTCGCCAGTTTGTCCAGCTGAGCTTGCATCTCCGCCATCTGCTTGCGCAAGAGGGTTAACGCCTCATCCGAACCGGCATCCGCTTTTGTCGCAGGGGCCGGAGCGGGTTCCTCGGCGCGCTGGGCGGTGGGCGCATAGGCGAACGGCGAGAACATCTTCATCGCCCGGTCGAAGAGCTGCAGGTTCTGGCGGATCTGGTCTTCGTAGTTCGCGATCCCGCCGGCCTGGCCGAAGCTGGAGAGCTGGTTGCGCAGCCGCTCCTGCTGCTGGGTGAAGCTGGCCAGCGACAGCTCGAGGTAGCTCGGCAGGAAGGCCTGCATGGAATTGCCGTAGAAGCTGATCAGCTGCCGCAGGAACTGGATCGGCAGCAGGCTCTGTCCCTGGCTCTCTTCCTCGAAGATGATCTGGGTGAGGACGGTGCGGGTGATGTCCTCGTTGGTCTTGGCGTCGTAGACCACGAAATCGACACCCTGCTTCACCATCTCGCTCAGGTGCTCGAGGGTGACATAGCTGGACGAGGCGGTGTTGTAGAGACGCCGGTTGGCGTACTTCTTGATGACGACGCGCTCGCCTCCGGAGGAACTTCCCTGGGCGTCGGCGCCGGTTCCTTGGGTGTCGGCCATCCCTAATCCTTCGCGCGGCCTGGCGATGACTCACCGGCCTTTCTGCACCGCAGTATCGCGGATGCGAGCGCATAAGCAAATGGCATCAAGCAATTGCACGACCGGCCTTGCCCTCCCCCCGGGTGGGGTTGATAGATGAGGCCTGGATCGTCCCCGGAAACCTCAGGATCCGCCATGAGCGACATCGTCATCGTCTCCGCCGCCCGCACGCCCGTGGGTTCCTTCAACGGCGCGCTGTCGAGCCTGCCGGCCCATGAGCTGGGCAAGATCGCCATCCAGGCGGCGGTGGAGCGCGCGGGCATTTCGGCCAGCGACGTGGAAGAGGTGATCATGGGCCAGGTGCTGCAGGCCGGCGCCGGCCAGGGCCCGGCCCGCCAGGCGGCGGTCAATGCGGGGATCCCGGTGGAGAGCCCGGCCTGGAGCCTCAACCAGCTTTGCGGCTCGGGCCTGCGCGCCGTGGCCCTGGGCGCCCAGCAGATTGCCGAGGGCTCGGCCAAGATCGTCATCGCCGGCGGTCAGGAGAGCATGAGCCAGTCGCCGCACGCCCAGAACCTGCGCGGCGGCCAGAAGATGGGCGACCTGGCCTTCGTTGACACCATGATCAAAGACGGCCTGTGGGACGCCTTCCACGGCTACCACATGGGCCAGACGGCCGAGAACATCGCCGCCCGCTGGCAGATCACCCGCGAGGACCAGGACAAGTTCGCGGTCGCGTCGCAAAATCGCGCCGAGGCCGCCCAGAAGGCCGGGAAGTTCGACGGCGAGATCGCGCCGGTGACCATCAAGGGCCGCAAGGGCGACACGGTGGTCGACAAGGACGAATACATCCGCCACGGCGCGACCCTGGAAAGCGTCGCGGGCCTGCGTCCCGCCTTCACCAAGGACGGCTCGGTGACCGCGGCCAACGCCTCGGGCCTCAACGACGGGGCCGCCGCCCTGGTGCTGATGAGCGCCGACGAGGCCAAGAACCGCGGCCTGACGCCCCTGGCCCGCATCGCCTCCTGGGCCCATGCCGGCGTGGACCCGGAAATCATGGGCACGGGGCCGATCCCGGCCAGCCGCAAGGCCCTGGAGAAGGCCGGCTGGAAGGTCTCGGACCTCGACCTGATCGAATCGAACGAGGCCTTCGCCGCGCAGTCGCTGTGCGTGGTGCGCGAACTGGGCCTGGATCCGGACAAGGTGAACGTCAATGGCGGCGCCATCGCCATCGGTCACCCGATCGGCGCCTCGGGCGCCCGGATCCTCACCACCCTGCTGCACGAGATGAACCGCACCGATGCGACGAAGGGCCTGGCCACGCTTTGCGTCGGCGGCGGTATGGGTGTCGCAATGTGCGTGGAAAAGGTTTGATGCCGAACGCCTGAATCAACGGGTGACGGCGGATTAGGGAGAACGACGGGAATGGCCAGGGTTGCGCTGGTCACGGGTGGAACCCGTGGCATCGGTCGGGCGATCGTCGAGCGCCTGAAGTCCGACGGGATGCTGGTGGCCGCGGGCTACTCCGGCAATGACGAGGCCGCGGCCGAGTGCGCCAGGAGCCTTGGCGTCATGGTCGTGAAGGGCAACGTCGGCAACTTCATGGACTGCAAGCACGCCGTGGAGAAGGTCGGGGCCGAGCTGGGGCCGATCGACGTGCTGGTCAACAACGCCGGCATCACGCGCGACGGCGTGTTCCACAAGATGACCTCCGAGCAGTGGAGCGAGGTCATCCGCGTGAACATGGATTCGCTCTTCAACATGACCCGGCAGGTGATCGAGGGCATGCGCGACCGCGGCTGGGGCCGGATCATCAACATCTCCTCGATCAACGGCCAGAAGGGCCAGATCGGTCAGACCAACTATTCGGCCGCCAAGGCCGGCGTGATCGGCTTCACCAAGGCCCTGGCGCTGGAGAACGCGCGCAAGGGCGTCACGGTCAACTGCGTGGCGCCCGGCTACATCGACACCGAGATGGTCCAGGCCGTCCCGCCCAAGGTGCTGGAAGGCATTATCGCCCAGATCCCGACCGGTCGCCTGGGTCGCGGCGATGAAATCGCCGATACCGTGTCCTTCCTGGCCGGTGAACAGGCCGGCTATGTGACCGGCACGACGCTTTCGCTGAACGGCGGTCAATACCTGGTCGGGTGAAGGTCACGGCGACGTCCAAAAAGCGCCCCGATCAACAGGCATCTGCTAGCTTGGCATGACAGGTGAGCGGACGGCGTCGAGGGGGGTGATCTGCGCGGCGGTGGTTGGCGTCGCCGCCCTGGCGTTCGCGCATTCGGCCGGCGCCGGGCCCGTGGACCGCCTGCGCGAGGGGCTGTTCAAGCATCGCGGCGCCGAGGCCTCGCGCCCGCAGATCGCCCGCTACGTGTCCGAGGAAGGCCGCGTCTTCATCCTGGACCGCACCCAGCCGGTCCCGATGCTCAAGTTCGAGGACAGTCCGGAAGTGTGGGCCCTGGCGCCCAATCCCGCGCCCCGGGGCGATGTCATCTACAAGAACGACCTGGGCGAGCCGGTCCTGCGGATCACGCGACTGGGCGGCTTCACCCTGTTCACAGACCAGCGCCCCAGCGGCGAGGCGGTGTCGCTGGCCGGTGGCGGCGCGCCGCTGCGCCTTGCGCCCATGAGCCCACAGGCGGTGTTCGAGCGAATGGCCCAGGCCTCGCTGCGCGCCAGCCGCGCGGCCCGCCGGCCGATGCTGTTCGAGGCCGAGGCCACGCCAGCCTCTTCCGCCCTGATCGCCGACGCCGCCGTCGTGACCAGTGTGGCCATCATCCGGCTGTCGCAGCGCAAGGACGGCCGGGCGCTGCTCAGCCAGGTGAATCGCGTCCGCTTCCAGGAGGGCCGCAAGCCCCAGGCGACGCTGAAGAACGGCGTCCTGACCATCGTGGTCACCCCCGCCGAGGGCCTCGCCGGCCGGCCGTCGTCCGACCGCATCATCAAGGTCGCCCGCGGGCGGTGACCCGCGCCGCGATCCGCGCGCATCAGCCCTTGAAGTTGTCCTTGGCCTCGCGGACCGCGCCGAAGGCGAGGTGATCCGGCGCGCCGGCCGCCCCGACCTTGCCCGCCAGCAGCGGCGCGCGCAGGAACGGGTTCGTCGCCTTCTCGATACCGATGGTCGTCGGTACGGTCCACTCGTCGCGTTGGCGGGCCGCGAAGATCTCGTCCGCCCGCGCCTTCAGCGCCGGACTGTCGTCGACCGACAGCGCGAAGCGGGCGTTCGAGGCCGTGTATTCGTGCGCGCAGTAGACGGTGGTGTCGTCGGGCAGGGCGGCAAGCCGCTGCAGGCTGTCCCACATCTGCTCGGGCGTGCCCTCGAATAGCCGCCCGCAGCCCAGGGCGAACAGGGTGTCGCCCACGAAGGCGATCCGGTCGGCGGCGTCGAAATAGGCGATGTGGCCCAGGGTGTGGCCGCCGCTCTCGATCACCTGGAAGCGCGTTTCGCCCAGCTCCACGGTCTCGCCGCCGGCGACTTCGCGGTCCAAGGGGGCGATGCGCGTCACCTCGGCCGGCCCTACGATGGCGCAGCCGGTGATGGCCTTGATGTCCATGTTCCCGCCGGCGTGGTCCGGGTGCCAGTGGGTGTTCAGGATCATGTCCAGGTCCCAGCCCAGCGTCTCCAGCTCGCGCAGGATCGCCGCGGCGTCGGGGGTGTCGATGCAGGCCGTCTTGCCGCTGGCCTCGTCGCGCACGAGGAAGCCATAATTGTCGGAGAGGCACGGAAACTGATGGACGGTCAGCGGCATGGCGAAACTCCCGATGGTCGCGCAACGATTTAGGCTGGTCGGCCGCTCCGGTCGAGCATAGCCATCCGCCCATGCGCCGCGACGTGCTCGAGCTTCGCCAGTTCTACGCCTCCGACCTGGGGCGGGCGGCGCGCGCCATGGTGGAGCGCAAGCTCGCCGAGGCCTGGGGCGACGTTTCGGGCCTGGACATCCTGGTGCAGGGGTATGCGACGCCGTTCGCCGCCGGCTTGCGGCCCCGGGCCCGCCGCGTCGTCGCCGCCATGCCGGCGCAGCAGGGCGTCGAGGTCTGGCCCATCGACGGGCGCAACCTGGCGACCCTGACCCCCGAGGACAGCCTGCCGTTCCCCAATGCGCTGTTCGATCGGATCCTGGTGGTCCACGGCCTGGAGGAAAGCGCCGACCCGGTCGGCTTCCTGCGCGAGGTCTGGCGCGTGCTGGCGCCTTCGGGCCGCGCCATCGTCACCGTGGCCTCGCGCAACGGCCTGTGGGCCAACACCGAGAAGACCCCCTTCGGCCACGGCCGCCCCTACAGCCGCAGCCAGCTGGCCGAGCTGCTGCGGGAGGCCGACCTGGAGCCGTCGGGCTGGACGCGCGCCCTCTACGTGCCCCCCGTCGGCTGGATGGCCCGCTGGGCGGAGGGGTTCGAACAGGCCGGCTCGCGCCTGTGGCCGGGCTTCGCCGGCCTGCTCCTGATGGAGGCGGTGAAGCAGACCTTCGCCGTGAAGCCCCAGGGTTCGCGCGTGCGGGTCCGCAATGCACGGCCCCTATTGGCCCCCGCGCCCGGGGCGGCGCCGGTTTCTCGGGCGCCTGACGCACCCATCCTGCGAGACCGCTTGGCGCCGCCCCGGCGAAGGTCTTAGCTGTATCCAGGATTCGAGTTCCATCGGAGGCGTCGGGGCGCATGAAACTGATCATCGCGGTCATCAAGCCCAGCCGCCTGGACGCCGTGCTCGATGCGGTCACCGAGGCGGGCGCCTCCGGCCTCACGGTGACCGAGGTGCGCGGCTACGGCCGCCAGCGGGGCAAGACCGAGGTCTACCGCGGCGCCGAGTACGAGGTGAAGCTGCTGCCCAAGGTGAAGCTGGAGATCGCCGTGCCGTCCGACATCGTCGAGCCGGTGGTGGAGGCCATCCAGCAGGCGGCGAACACCAACAAGATCGGCGACGGCAAGATCTTCGTCCTCGACCTGGAGCGGGCCCTGCGCATCCGCACGGGCGAAGAGGACGCCGCCGCCATCGCGGGCTGACCGCCAACCTTCGGAGCCTCCCATGAAGGCCGGGCTCCTCGCCGTCGCCATAACCGTCCTCGCCGCCTCGCCCGCCGCCGCGGCCGACCTGACCGCGGCCACGGCGGTGGAGGCCCTGGTGCGCCACGTCTGCTTCAGCCGCACCTGGTGGGGCGACCCCTACGTGCGTCTCGGCCAGACGGTCACCGTCGATCTGCGGATCGAGGGACGGTTCGCCTATATGTGGAGCGAGGACATGCGCGCCGTTCCGCGCGTCCGCCGCTGGGCCGACAGCTATGCGGTGGCGGGCCGCTCGGCCGGGCCGGTCGTGGTCCAGCGATCGGGGTACAACATCGAGCTCTTGCGGGGCGACCCGGCCTACGAACGCGAGCGCCGCCGGGTCTATTCCGGCCAGCCCCAGCGGGTGCGCGTCGACCTGCCCGCAACGTGCGAGCCCAGGTTCGACCCCGAGGGACCGGTGAAGGCCGAGATGAAGGCCCTGGTCGCCAGCAGCCTCTCCACCGCCCTCGCCACCTGGGGCCGCCGGCCCCCGCGTGGCGGGGTGCGGATGACCCTCGCCAACTTCAACACCGACTATCCCGAGACCTTCGCCTGGCGCCACGACACCGGCGAGGTGCTGCGCATCGGCCTGATCTCGGGCGACCCGATGAGCTACACCGGCGGCGCCTACAAGCGTTACGTGGTCACGCCAGTGGCCCGCGGCCCCGTGGCCATCCAGCTCCGCCGCCTCATCCAGCGCTACGGCGAGGCCCGGGTCGTGGCGGTGCGGTAGCCGTCAGTCGGGGCGCCAAGGCGGCGCCGGGAACTCATCTCGCAGGCGCGCGAACTCGGCGGGCCTCGGCCAGCGGTCCACGAAGTATCTTACCGGCACGTGGCCGGCCTCGATCTCGAACGGGCCGCACACCGCCTCGATATCCTCCCACCTGCGGAACGCGTGGGCCTGCAGGTCGGTGATTCCCAGATAGTCGGCGCGCGGCAACAGAGTGGGCACATCCTTGGTCCAGGTCGCCCAGGTGACGAGTTCATCGCCGTCCCAGGTCGAATCCAGGGTGGCGATGAAGACCTCACGGTCGGCAGGTTCGTCGTTCAGGACGTCCTGCTGCTTGCCGTAGTCCCAGAGCTTCTGCTTGGCGGAGAGCGTGCGGACAGCGGCCAGCGCCGTATCGTCCGGCCTGAACGGCGACCATGCGCCGCGTTCGTAGATCAGCGGTGCGTAGGAGATGGGACGGGACGCGTCGCGCATCTCCTCGTCCACGCAGGCCGCCATGGCGTTCAACGCATCGGCGTCGTCGCGCCCGGCGACGAGCACGCAGTACCGAGTGACCGCGATCGCCACCGGTGGCCCGCGAAGCTCGAGCTGGTCGAACAGGCGCGGCAACAAAAGGCGCGAGGCGTCATAGTAGTCGTCGAACCGCGAAACGTAGAAGCCGCCCTCTTCCCGCTCGAACCGGCACGGGCTTCGCGATTCCAGGTTCTCGATGGCGCAATCGAGCACCGCCTGGAAGGGTTGGTCCCAGGTGGCCAGATCGTCCTCCGAAAGCACCCGCATGGAGGTCGGCTGGTCGATCGCCAACAACACGCCCAGAGGACCGGCGAGTGGAATTATCGCTGGCTGGAGCACTTGGTTACGCGCTTCCAAGGCGTAGTCGCAACGATTGCGCACCAGCGGCAGGATACGCTCGCGGACCGCCTCGAATTTCGGGAGCTCCTCGTCCATATCGAAGACCGGCGCGATCACCAGGTCGAGAGCGGCGGCGCGCTCCTCCGGCGGATAGGTCAGCCAATCCGCGTAGCTGTTGTGCAGCTGGAGCGATCCAGCTTGAGGACCCAGAAAGATGCAGAACTGCTTGCGGTCGTAGGTGAGGGCGTGAGGCCAGTTGCGCTCGCGCAGGCGCGCCATGACCTGTTCGGCGAAGTCGTCCTCGGGCCGCCGACGCTTGAGGAAATCGAAGAGCGCCACTTATCTCTTTCACAACTTGATGCCGTGAAAACAAAACGCGAACGAAGCTTGGCCGTCAAGCCTTCCGGCGGCGGCCCTTCTTCACTGGCGCCGCCTCTGCCTTCGGCGCCTCCAGCTCTCCGAACAGGTTCTGCTGCACGCGCACGGTCGCGGCCGCCTCCGGCTCGGCCTTGCGGCTCAGCAGGAACAGCGCCGTCTCGGCGCGCCAGTTCTCGATCGGCTGGCGCGGGTCGATGGGGCGGGCGGGACGGCCTTCGGCCAGGGCCGCGCAGGCGTCGATGCGCAGCTCCAGCTCGTCGCACAACACGGTGAAGTCGCGCAGGGTGCAGAGGTGGATGTTCGGCGTCGACCACCAGGGCTCGGGCAGGGCGCCGGTCTCGGGCATCCGGCCCCGCGACAGCAGCGCCCAGCGCACCTTCCAGTGGCCGAAGTTCGGGACCGACACCACCGCCTGGTCGGCGATCCGCAGCAGTTCGGACAGCACGTGCCGCGGCTCGCGCATCTGCTGCAGGGTCTTGGACAGGATGGCGTAGTCGAAGGCGCGGGTGGGGAAGTGGTCCAGGTCCCGGTCGCCGTCGCCCTGCACCACGGCGAGGCCCCGCGCCAAGCCCGCGGCCACGCCCTCGGGGCTGATCTCCAGGCCCTGGCCGTCGACGCCCTTCTCCCGGGTCAGCAGCTCCAGCAGCTCACCGTCCTCGCAGCCGATGTCGAGCACGCGGGCGCCGGGGCGGACCAGCTTCAGGATCTCGGCGAAATCCTCGCGGATGGCAGTCAAGGAAGCCCTCGCGCCTGAGCCTGCGCCGCCAGGAAGCCGCGCAGGGTCTGGTCCAGCAGCGGCTCGTCCAGGAAGAAGGCGTCGTGGCCCTTGTCGGTCTGGATCTCGGCGAAGCTGGCCCGGCAGCCGGCCCCGTTCAGCGCCCGCACGATGTCGCGGCTCTCCGGCGTCGGATACAGCCAGTCGGAGGAGAAGCTGAGCACGCAGAACTTCACGCGCCGCGCCTTCACGAACGCCTCGGCCAGCACCCCGCCGTACTGGGCGGCGAGGTCGAAATAGTCCAGCGCCCGGGTGATGTAGAGGTAGCTGTTGGCGTCGAAGCGATCGACGAAGCTGGTCCCCTGGTGGCGCAGGTAGCTCTCCACCTGGAAGTCGGCGTCGAAGCCCCATGACAGGCCGTCGCGCTGCAGCTCGCGCCCGAACTTCCGCTGCAGGGCCGCCTCGGACAGATAGGTGATGTGCGCGGCCATCCGCGCCACGGCCAGCCCCTTCTCCGGCCGCACGCCGGCGGCGAGATAGGCGCCCTGATGCCAGTTGGGATCGGCCATGATCGCCTGGCGGCCCACCTCGTGGAAGGCGATGTTCTGGGCCGAGTGGCGCGCCGCCGCGGCGATCACCACGGCCGAGAACAGCTTCTCCGGATAGTCCGCCGCCCACTGCAGCACCTGCATCCCGCCCATGGACCCGCCGATGGCCGCGAACAGGGTTTCGATCCCCAGGGCCTCGATCAGCATGGCCTGGGCGCGCACCATGTCGCCGATGGTGATCACCGGGAATTTCAGGCCGTACGGCGCGTTGGTCGCCGGATCCGTCGAGGCCGGTCCGGTGCTGCCCATGCAGCCGCCGATCACGTTGGTGCAGATGATGAAATGGCGCTCGGGATCCAGCACCAGTCCGGGGCCTACGAAGCGGTCCCACCAGCCGGGCTTGCCCGTCACGGGGTGGGTGGAGGCCAGGTGCTGGTCGCCGGTCAGGGCGTGGCAGACCAGCACGGCGTTGGACTTGTCCGCGTTCAGCCGGCCATAGGTCTTGTAGCCGATCTCCAGCGGAGCCAGCTTGGCGCCGGAATCCAGGCGCAGCGGCTGGCTCGCCGGGAACCGCCAGGTCCCGCCGCCGATCTCGATCCCCGCCGTGATGGGGGCCTGCGCCGTCATGGCCGCGTTGGACCGTCTCGCCCGTGCGGTGTCAATGGCTTGCAGCCCGGCGCGCCTAGGCTATGGAGGGTATGGGTAAGGGAGCGTCCATGGATCGGCTGATCCTCCTGCGGCACGGCAAGGCCGAAGCTGATTCCGACAGCGGCGAGGATTTCGACCGGCGGCTGGCCCCGCGCGGCATCCGCGAGTCGGCGGAGATGGCCGCCCAGCTGGCCGACATGGGGTTCCGGCCGGACGTGGCCCTGGTCTCGCCCGCGGCCCGCACCCGCGGCACGTGGGAGAGCGCCGGCCCGGCTTTCCCGGGCGCCGAGACCCGGCTGGACGACCAGCTCTACCACGCCGATTCCGGCACGATCCGCCGCGCGGCGCAGGCGGCAGGCGAGACCTGCGCGACCGTCATGGTGGTGGGGCACAATCCGGGTCTGCAGGAACTGACCATCCAGCTGCTGATCGAGGGCTCGGCCCCGGCCAGCCTGGTCGCCCGCGCCCAGCGCCACTTTCCCCCGGCGGCGGCGGCGGTGTTCCTGTTCGATTCGAACGGCCGCCCCCACTTCGACGGCCTGTTCTTCCCGGAGCGCTGAGCGGTGCGCATCTACAAGATCCTGCCGCGCGCCGAGTGGAAGCTGGCGCAGACGGCCGGGCGCTTCGACGGCTCGGCGGTGGACCACCAGGACGGCTACATCCATTTCTCCACCGCCGACCAGGCGGCCGAGACTGCCCGGCGCCATTTCGCCGGCCAGTCCGATCTCGTCATCCTGGAGGTGGAGGCCGAGGATCTGGGCGAGGCGCTGCGCTGGGAGCCGTCGCGCGGCGGCGATCTCTTCCCGCACCTCTACGGCCCCTTGTCCACGCCCGACGTGCTGCGCGTGCACGACGCTCCGCTGGACGCCGACGGCGTTCCGGTCACGCCGCGATGAAGGATCTGCACGGCCTCGCCACCTACGCCATGCGCGGCCTCGACCCCGAGGACGCCCACACCCTGGCCATCAAGGGGCTGAAGCTGGGCCTGGGCCCGCGCGCCCCGGCCGACGATCCGATTCTGGCCACCGACCTGGCGGGGCTGAAGTTGCCCAACCCCGTCGGCCTCGCCCCCGGGTTCGACAAGAACGCCGAGGTGTTCGGACCCATGCTGCAGGCCGGGTTCGGCTTCGTGGAGTGCGGAACCGTGACCCCGCTGCCCCAGGCCGGCAATCCGCGCCCGCGCCTGTTCCGGCTGTGGCAGGACCGGGCGGTCATCAACCGCATGGGCTTCAACAATGAGGGGCTGGAGGCGTTCGCCGCCCGGCTCGCCCACCGCGGCCGGGGCGTGGTCGGCGCGAACCTGGGCGCCAACAAGGATTCCGAGGACCGCCTGGCCGACTACACCACCGGCCTGCGCCGGCTGTGGGGCATGGCGTCCTACTTCACCATCAACATCTCCTCGCCCAACACCCCCGGCCTGCGCGCGCTGCAGACCAAGGCCTCCCTGGACGAGCTGCTGGGCCGGCTGATGGACACGGCCGATTCCCTGCCCCAGGGCGTGGCCGTGCCCATGTTCCTCAAGGTCGCGCCCGACCTCGAGGACGCCGAGATCGAAGCCATCGCCGACACCGTGGCCGACCATGGCCTGGCCGGCGTCATCGTCTCCAACACCACCATCAGCCGCCCACCGCTGAGATCCCGCCACCGCGACGAGGCGGGCGGGCTCTCCGGCGCGCCCCTGACGGCCCTTTCCACGCGCGTGCTGGGCCAGTTCCGCGAGGCGGGGGCCGGGCGGTTCCTGCTGATCGGCGCCGGCGGCATCGGATCGGGCGCGGACGCCTACGCAAAGCTGCGCGCCGGCGCCTCGGCGGTGCAGCTCTATTCGGCCCTGGCCTATGAAGGGCCCGGCCTCGTCGTGCGCATCAAGCGCGACCTCGCCGCACGCCTCCGCGCCGACGGCTTCGGTTCTGTGGCGGAAGCGGTCGGGGCGCGATAGCCTCGCCATTCCCGGCGCTTGCGTTGCCGCAGCGCCTCGGCTGCACTAATTCGGGAGGACGATGGCGGACGCACCGACCGAAGCTCCCGAGCGGAACCGGCGCCGCCTCTTCTGGCCCGGCGGGCTCTCTGCGCGCCTTCTGGTCCTCACCGTCGTCTTCGCGGCCCTCGGCGGGACCCTCGCCATCCCCCCTGCCATGGCCGCCTACGAGAAACAGTGGCTGCTCGACCGCGTCCGCGCCGCCGAGTTGGCCTCCCTCGCGCCGGAGGTGGCGCCCGACCGGGTGGTCTCCGAACAGCTCAAGACCCAGCTCCTGGAAGGCGCGGGGGTCGAGATCGTGGCCGTCTCCATCGACGGCGCCCGCTCGCTGGTGTTCTCCGCCGGCCGCCCCAGCCGCGCGCCCTATCTGGTGGACCTGCGCCCCCGCGCGACGGGCCTGGCCCTGTTCGCCCCCTTCCAGACCCTGCTGGGCGACGGCGGCCGCGTGCGGGTCATGGCCGAGCCGCGCTTCCGCAAGGAGGCCGACTTCATCGAGTTCGTCGCCACCGACACCGAGCTGAAGCGCGCCCTGGCCGGCTACCTCTGGCGCCTCGTGGCCATCGTGGCCGGGGTGGCGGCCCTGGCGGGGGTGATCGTCTTCTTCGCCCTGAACCTGTTCCTGGTGCGGCCCATGCAGCGGATCACTTTCGCCATGGAGCGGTTCCGCGCGGACCCCGAAGACCCGGCCGCCCAGATCCAGCTCTCCGGCCGCCGGGACGAGATCGGCAGGGCCGAGGCCGAACTCGACCGCATGCAGGCCGACCTGCGCGCCGCGCTCAACTCCCGCGCCCGGCTGGCGGCCCTGGGCGAGGCCGTGGCCAAGATCAACCACGACCTGAAGAACATGCTCACCAGCGCCCAGCTGGCGTCCGAGCGCCTGGCCGCCTCCAACGACCCGAAGGTCAGCCAGGCCCTGCCGCGCCTGGAACGGGCCCTGGACCGCGCGGTGAAGCTGGCGGCGGACGTGCTGGTCTACGGCAAGACCGAGGAGGCCGCGCCCGAGACCCAGACCGTCCGCCTGGCCGACGCGATCAAGGAGGCCGCCGCCGAGGCCCGGCTGGCCGACGCGCGGGTGAAGCTGGTGTCCCGCATCACCGGCGCCGACCAGGTGATCGCCGACCCGGACCAGCTGCACCGCATCCTGGTCAACCTGCTGCGCAACGCCCGCCAGGCCATCGAGCACCAGGAAGGCCGCACCGCGCCCGGCCGGGTCGAGGTTTCCATGGAGGCCCAGGCCGGCGCCAGCCTGATCCGCATCTCCGACGACGGCCCCGGCGTGCCCCTGCGCATGCGCGAGCGCCTGTTCCAGCCCTTCGCCGGCTCCGGCCGCCCGGACTCCACCGGCCTCGGCCTCGCCATCGCCCGCGAACTGGCCCAGGGCCACGGCGGCGACCTCACCCTCTCCGTCACCGGCGACCAGGGCACCGTCTTCGAACTGCGGTTGCCGGGGGCTCCTCCGCCGAGGTCCCGCGCCCGACGCGCGAAGGCGGAGGGGTAGGGGCGTCTCGCGCATTGCGTGCCAGAACAAAATAGGTACGATCAAAAGGTGCGCTACGAGAGTCTGAAAGCGCATCTCATCAGAGCAGCGCGGGTGGCGATAGTTGCGGCTAGCGGCGTTTGAGAAACCGAAGGAGACGCTCCGCTGGGCTGACGAAGCACTCGGTGAGATGCAGGCCGTGCTGGAGACCTTCTTCAGGGCAAACCCCTACCGACGGATCACCGAGCAAAATGCGGAAACTGGGCAGCAGGTCATCAAGCTCAAGCTTGAAGGGTGGCCTCCCAGGGACGTTGAGCGAAGAGCTACTGAGGCGCTCGTTCACACTAGGCACGGCTTCGATCAGATCTGCTTCGCGATACGGCAGGCTTGTCCGGCGAGGGGAAACCAGCCCCACTTTCCGTGGGCGAGGGACCCGACGGACCTGATCCACCTCCTGAAGAGCCGCGGGATAGCGAGAGAAACGTGGGACATTTTTCAGGCAGAGCAGCCATACTCAACTGGCGAGGGCCATGTCGGTGGCGACGACCAAACTCGCGCGCTGGCCGCACTCGCCAACAAGAAGCATACTGTCGGTTTGAGTGTGCACGCGACGTTTTCCGCCATCATTCTCCCCACCATGGTCGGGATGATCAACCCCGGAGCTGGGGGGCTCAGAATGCCTCGCCCACAATGGAACGCCGAGGAGAACGAGATGATACTCGCGATCATCTCCCCTGGCAGCCGGGTGCATGTGGGCGACAATCATAGGCTCGCCTCGCAAGTAGTCTTCAATGAAGCACCACCCCTCAAAGGTGTCGAAGTAACAGGAGTTATTTCCACCTTCACGGCAAAGGCACAGCGCATCCTTCACGCGGTCGAAAAGCGGCTTGGCGGCTAGCGCGCTCGGCGGATGAATCACGTCAGGAACGCAGGTGAGCTTTCGGGGCTATCTTTCGAAGTCGACTTAGGTGGCTTGGCCGTACGAGGCCGCGGCGGGGTGCGGAGCATGGGCTTGACCACCTGTTCACAGCGGCGGCCGGCATCTGCTTCCTCGCCTCGTCGCCCATCTGAGAAGGCTACTATGAGCAAGCGCAGAAGTGGACCGCGCCCGCCTAGGCCAGAGGGGGCGGAGGCAAGACCGAGGACGAAACAGGAAAGGGCGAAGCGGAATCGTCCCGCGCCGATGGCGCATGGCGAGGCTCGCGACACGCCGATCCTGGTGACGCCTTTTGGCGTTTGGGCTTACCGGTCAGAGAATCAGCTTGAAATTCTCAAAGCGTTCGAGACGGACACAGATCGCGCCGTCGCCATAGTCTCCGCGTCGATGATCGAGCGGGCGCTTGAGGACGCCCTTGTTGTACGACTAAGGCAGGACGCGACCATCATTGACCGAATGTTTCAGGTCAGTGGTCCACTCGGTTCATTCAGCTCTAAAATCGACTTGGCCTATCTTACGGGGATGATCGGCCGTGAAGCGCACCAAGATCTTATTCGGATCAAGAATGTTCGGAATCGATTCGCACACGACACCGAAATCAAGGACTTCGAGTCAGCGCCGATCCGGCAGGAAATGACGGGATTCCAACTCATCAATTCTGTCGTTGCCGAGGACCATGGCGGCCCCAACGCCTTCGTCTGCGCTCTGTTGCCCCCGCCCGACCGCGCCTCGCAATCGCGAACTTCGCCGCGCGACGGAATGTTCCCAGAGACCGCTGGCTGATTACCCTCTCGATCTTCTCGGTGTCCTTTGCCGCCTCAAGTCTCCTCGTCGAAGGCGGTCTAATTTAGTCGCGAACATCGTGGCCCCCTACGGCGCCTTCGCCACGCCCTCGCGACGCGGATCCGCCCCGCCGCGCAGGCCCTGGGGCGTCACCTCGATCCCGTGCAGGCCCGAGCCTTCCGCGCCGAATCCGGAGGTCAGCTTGATGCCCCGCGCCTCCAGCCCCGCCGTCAGCTCGGGCGAGAACTTGTCCACCTCGGCGGCGTAGAAGCTGCCGCCGGCGATCAGGTTGGGCAGGTTGATGGCGTCCTGCACCGGCAGCTTCCAGTCCAGCATGCCCACCAGGGCCTTGAGGTTGTAGGCCAGGATCGAGGGGCCGCCGGGCGAGCCCACGGCCGCCACGAAGCGCCGGTTCTTGTCCAGCACGATGGCCGGGGCCATGGACGAGCGGGGCCGTTTGCCTCCCGCCACCGCGTTGGCCGCCGGGGCGCCGTCGCGGTCCTCCGGATTGAACGAGAAGTCGGTGAGCTGGTTGTTCAGGAAGAAGCCGTGGACCATCCGGCCCGAGCCGAAGGTGCTCTCCACCGTAGTGGTCATGGAGACCACGTTGCCCCACCGGTCGACCACCACGAGGTGGGTGGTGCCCGAGACCTCCTGGGTGCGGTCCGGCGCGCGAACGCCCGCGCCCCGGGGGCTGCCGGGCGCCACGCTGGCGGCGGGGGAGGGGCCGATCAGCCGGGCCCGCTCGGCGAGGTAGGCGGGGTCGAGCAGGCCCTGAACCGGCACGTCCACGAAGTCGGGATCGCCCATGTAGCGGTCGCGGTCGGCGTACATCAGTCGGCTGGCCTGGCTGAACAGGTACCAGCCCTCGACGCTATTCGGGTGCTTGGCGATGTCGGTCTGCTCGAGGATGCCCAGGCCCTCCAGCACCGCCGGCCCGCCCGATGGCGCCCCCGGCGTGCAGACGATATAGGCGCGGTAGGGCCGGCAGAGAGCGGCCTCGGCCTTCGGGCGATAGGCCTTGAGGTCCTCCAGGCTGAGTTCGCCGGGGTTCGGCCCCTCCTTCACCTTGGCCACGATGGCCTGGGCGATCTCGCCCTCCAGCAGGGCCTTGGGGCCCTCGGCGGCGATCTTGCGGACCGTGGCGGCGTAGGCGGGATTGCGGACCGTGTCGCCGGCCTGGATCTTGGTCCCGTCCGGCTTGGTGAAATAGGCGATGGCGTCGGGCGTGCCGGCCTGGGGCGCGCGGCCCGAGGCGGCGGCGGCCATCCGGCGCGGCGCGGCGAAGCCCTCGTCCGCCAGTCGCTCGGCCTCGCCGAACAGGTCCTTCCAGGCCAGCTTGCCGTGCTGCGACTGCGCCAGGGCCAGCATGGCCACCGCGCCCGGCGCGCCGGTGGAGCGGCCCGACAGGATGGCCGTCGTCCGGTTCATCGGTTTGCCGTCCTCGCCATAGAACAGCTTGGGCGTCGCCGCCTTGGGCGCCGTCTCGCGCCCGTTATAGGCGGTCACCTGCTTCGTCCGGGCGTCGTAATAGGTCAGGAACGCGCCGCCGCCGAGGCCCGAGCTCTGCGGCTCCACCAGGCCCAGGGTCGCCTGCACCGCCACCGCCGCGTCCACGGCCGTTCCGCCGGCGCGCAGCACCTTCAGCCCGGCCTCCACCGCCATGGGATTGGCCGCGGCCACCATGGCGCCGGGCGCGCCGGCCGGTGCGGTCTCGGACACCGCCGGCTGCGGCGTGGCGCAGGCGGAGAGAAGGGCGGCCAGCGCGAGGGCGGCGAAAGGCGACTTGAACTTCACGGGACGGGCGCGCTCCTGAACAACGGACTTGACCATAGCGGGCCGGCCGCGTGGACAACAAACGCCCGGACGTGCGACGTCCCTCCTATGGACGGAAAGAGCCCAGGTCCAGGCCCGCGCAACCTGATCACCGACGTTCCCGGCCTAAGGGTTGGGCAGGCCCACGACGCGGCCGTGCGCACCGGCGTGACCGTGATCCTGCCGGATGCGCGCGCCGTCTGCGCCGCCGACGTGCGCGGCGGGGCGCCCGGAACCCGCGAGACCGACGCCCTGGCGCCCGAGAACCTGGTCGACGCCGTGGACGCCGTCGTCCTGTCCGGCGGCTCGGTCTATGGCTTGGCGGCCGCCGACGGCGTGGTGGCCTGGCTGGGCGCGCGGGGGCGCGGCTTCGGACTGGTGGAGGGGATCCCCAAGTCGCCGGTGGTGCCCGGCGCCATCCTGTTCGACATGGCCAACGGCGGCGACAAGGGCTGGGGCGAGGAGCCGCCCCACCGCGAGCTGGGCCGGCGGGCCGTGGCGGCCGCGGGCCTCGAAGTCGAGCTGGGCACCGCGGGCTGCGGCTACGGCGCCCTGGCCGGCGGCCTCAAGGGCGGGGTCGGCTCGGCCTCGGCGGTCACGGCGGATGGCTATACGGTCGGCGCGATCGTGGGCGTCAACAGCTGGGGCTCGGTGATCGCCCCCGGCGGCCGCACCTTCTGGGCCGCCCCGTTCGAGCTCGGCGAGGAGTTCGGCGGCCTGGGCCCGGCGGGCCTGCGCGCCGGGCCCGACGAATGGGGCTCGGCCAAGCGGCCGGCCGAGCAGCGCAACACCACCATCGCCTGCGTGGCCACCGACGCCGTCCTGACCCCGGCCCAGGCCAAGCGGGTCGCGGTCATGGCCCAGGACGGCTTCGCCCGCGCCATCCGGCCGGTCCACGCCCCGTTCGACGGCGACGTGGTGTTCGCGGTCTCCACCGGCGTGCGGCCGCTGGCCGAGCCCGCGCCCTACACCCTGGCGCGCCTCGGGGCCCTGGCCGCCGACTGCCTGGCCCGGGCGGTCGCGCGCGGGGTCTTTGAAGCCAAGCCGTGGCCCGGGGCGTATGTTCCCTGCTGGCGCGACCTGGCGGACTGAACGACGGCTTTCGTCGCAAATCCGCAGCGCGGTCCGGCAGAAAAGCGGATTTCGTTTTCGCCGCTCGCAGACTAGCGTTCGGCCGGGTTTGTTCAGGAGAGATTTTCCCATGGGTCCGGGACCTAAGCTGGCGCTGCTCGCCGGCGCCGCCGCCATCGCCATCACCACCGTCGCCTCGACGGCGCTCGCGCAGCAGAAGGTCACCGGGCCGGTCGCCGTCTACTGGATGAGCGCCCAGACCCAGACCGGCTTCGGCATGCCCGCCATGGGCGGCGGCGGGGGCCGGCCGGACACCGGGGCCATGATGCGCGCCATGATGGGCGGGGGCGGGGCCTCCAAGACGCTGCAGCTCCAGCTCGGTTCGGGCCAGACCAACCCCGCGCCCGCCGCCGACCACCTGCCGCCCTCCGGCCTTCAGGCCGGCCCGGCCCTGCCGCTGCTGACGCCGAAGCCGGTCCAGACCCAGCGGGAGGAGCCGCGCGAATACGACGTGCCGGAGCAGTACCAGAAGCCCAAGGGCAAGATGCTGATCTTCTGGGGCTGTGGGGAGCGCGCCCGCCCGGGCCAGCCCTATGTCATCGACTTCGCCAAGATGGCCTCGGGCCAGCAGAACCCGGCCACCCTCTTCAAGGGCATCGACTACCGCCCGATGCAGCCGCCGTCGGTCCAGCGCAACCGCACCTACGGCGAGTGGCCCAACGAGAAGACCCGCGACCTGGTCCCCTCCAATGGCTCGCTGGTGGGCGCCCACACCATCCGCGGCAACTACAGCCCCGAGATCAACTTCACGCTCGAGGAGGACCAGGACTTCCTCGGCCCCATCAACCTGACCACCAACGCCAAGGCCCCGGGCGGCTGGGTGAACCTGGGCTGGAACCTGGTCGGCAACGCCCAGGCCTATTACGCCACCGCCATGGGCGGCGACGGCGACACGGTGGTCATGTGGACCTCGTCCGAGACCCAGGCCGCCGGCTTCTCCAACCCCGACTTCCTCAGCCAGTCCGACATCAACCGCCTGGTGGCCAACAAGACCCTGATGGGCCCCGCCCAGAAGACCTGCGCCGTGCCCAAGGAGGTGCTGGACGCGGCCCCGAGCGCCATCGCCCAACTGGTCGCCTATGGCGGCGAGGCCAACTTCGTCTATCCGCCCCGCCCGCAGGACCCCAAGGTGACCTGGAACCAGCAGTGGGCGGTGAAGGTCCGCTACCGCTCGGCCACCGGCGGCATCCTGGGCCAGGAGATGCCGAACATGGGCGGCGGCGGCCGCGGCGGCCGGGCCGGCATGCCCGGCGCCCCCGCCCAGCAGCCGCAACAGCAACCGCCCAAGCCCCCCAGCGCCTCCGACATCCTGCGCCAGGGCATCCTCGGCGGCCTGCCGTTCCCCCGCCGCTGACCCGGAGCACGCGGACGGCCTAAAAAAATCGGCGGGACGGGGACTTGCGCTCCGTCCCGCCCCCGACTAGGTTCCGCGCCCTCGCCGAGAGGCAATGCGCGCCCGTAGCTCAGCTGGATAGAGCATCAGACTACGAATCTGAGGGTCGGACGTTCGAATCGTTCCGGGCGCGCCATTTTTTCAAAGACTTAACTCTCCGCTATCAGGTCGCATAGACCTTTAAGGTCACACCTAGGTCACAACGGCGCGCTGCAATTCAGGCTGTTCCGCCCATTTTCGCCCCGTCACGTGCGGCTGTGCGAGTGGGTCAACGGGCGCGATTTGGCAGCAGCGATCCAGCGATGGCGTTCGGCCTGCCGTCCCTTCCGCCCCGTTTCATCCCCCGCGACTCTTCCTTCATCCTTCGTCTGCTGTGGAACGCATTTGTCTGCGGAACGGCGAAGGGGGGTAAGGTTACGTATCGACGGACGATCGTGATCGCGGCGATGATGTCG
>NZ_LSJI01000282.1 GCF_001557235.1 Phenylobacterium sp. CCH9-H3
GCAGCGGCATCTCCGGCGGTTGGGCCGCCAAGGAGCTTACCGAGAAGGGCCTGAAGACCCTGGTTCTCGAGCGGGGCCCGATGGTCCGCCACATCGAGGACTACCCGACCGCCCAGACCAATCCGTGGGAGACGACGTATCCGAAGGGTAAGCTGCCCCAGGCGGAGCTGGACGCGCACTACAAGGTGCAGCAGCGCACCGGGTACGCGGTCACCGAATATTCCAAGCATTTCTTCGTCCGCGACGACGAGAACCCGTACACCGAGGACAAGCGGTTCGACTGGATCCGCGGCCATCACCTGGGCGGCCGCTCGCTGACCTGGGGCCGGCAGAGCTATCGCCATGCGCCCATCGATTTCGAGGCCAACGCCCGGGAAGGCGTCGGCGTGGACTGGCCGATCCGGTACGCCGACCTCGCCCCCTGGTACGATCATGTGGAGCGGTTCATCGGCGTCAGCGGCCAGGCGGAGGGCCTGGCGCAGCTTCCCGACGGCCAGTTCCAGCCGCCGATGGAGATGAACTGCGTCGAGAAGGCCTTCAAGGCCAGCGTCGAGGAGCGGCTGGGCCGCCGCATCACCATCGGCCGCGCCGCGCACCTGACCGCGCCCACCGAGGAGCAGATCGCCCTGGGCCGCGGCAAGTGCCAGCACCGGAACCTGTGCGTCCGCGGGTGCCCGTTCGGCGCCTACTTCAGCTCGAACTCCGCGACCCTGGTGGCCGCCGAGCGCACGGGCAACCTGAAGATCCGGACGGGCTCGATCGTTACCTCGCTGATCCTGGACCCCAAGACCAGCAAGGCGACGGGCGTCCGCGTTCTGGACGAGGCCAGCGGCCAGGAGATCGAGTTCTACGCCGGCGTCGTCTTCCTCTGCGCCTCGGCGCTGAGCACGGCCTGGATCATGCTGAACTCCACCAGTTCGCGTTTCCCCAACGGCTTCGGCAACGACAGCGACCAAGTCGGCCGCAACATCATGGACCACCACCTGGGCGTCGGCGCGGTGGCGGAAGTCCCAGGCTATCTGGACAGCTATTATTCCGGTCGCCGGCCGAATGGAATCTACATCCCGCGCTTCCGAAACCTGGGCGACAAGGCCTCGGCCCGGTCCGACTTCCTGCGTGGGTATGGCTACCAGGGCGGCGCGGGCCGCCAGGGTTGGGACCGCCCGGTTTCGGGCGTGGGCGCCGAGCGCAAGGCGGCGCTCAGCCAGCCGGGCCCCTGGATGTTCCGCCTGGGCGGCTTCGGCGAGATCCTCCCGTATGCCGACAACCGGGTGACCCTCAACAAGGCCAAGACGGACAAGCACGGTCTGCCCACCCTGACCTTCGATGTCTCCATCCGCGAGAACGAGAAGGCGATGCGCAAGGACATGGCGACGGCGGCCGCCGAGATGCTCGAGGCCGCGGGCTTCAAGAAGATCCTGGCCGGCGACCAGGGCTATGCGCCGGGGCTCGGCATCCACGAGATGGGCACGGCGCGTATGGGCCGCGATCCCAAGACTTCGGTGCTGAACGCCCACAACCAGGTCCACGCCTGCAAGAACGTCTACGTCACGGACGGAGCGGCCATGGCGTCCGCCTCCTGCGTGAACCCGTCCCTGACCTACATGGCGCTGACCGCCCGGGCCTGCGCGCACGCGGTCGAGGCGAAGAAGCGGGGGGAGATCTAGGATGCTGAACCGACGCGAAGCGGCGCTTTCCTTCGGCGCCCTCTGGACTGCCCTGGTCCTGCCCGCCGCGGCCTTTGCGCAGGCGACGCCGACCCTCGCCTGGACGCCCAAGGCGGTGTCGCCGGCCCAGGCCGTCGTCTTGGACGCCGTGGCCGAGGCGATCATCCCGGCGACGGACACCCCCGGCGCCCGGGCGGCCGGCGTGCCCCAGTTCGTGGATCGCGCGCTGGCGACCTATTCGGCGCCCGACGACGCGGCGGCGATCAAGGCTGGCCTGGATCAGATCGACCGCGACGCTCACGCTGCCCACAGGGCGCCGTTCGCCCGGTTGAGCGGACCCCAGCAGCAGGAGCTGCTCAACGGCTACGACCGCTCGGGCAAGGCCTTCTTCCGGGGCCTGAAGGAGCTCGTGACCGTCGGCTATTTCACCTCCGAGCCGGGCGCCACCATCGCGCTGCGCTACGACCCGGTCCCCGGCGACTACCGCGGCTGCGTGCCCCTTTCCGAGATCGGCCGCGGCTGGGCGACCTGAACGGCGCGTAGCGCGAGCGTGCTGCGCCAGAGGCGCGAGGAGACACAAAGCGCACGAAGGTCACAAAGATCACGAAGGGGGAGCGGGCCTCTTCGTGGTCTTCGTGCGCGCTTGGAGGTCTTGGTGTCTGAACGCGCCTGCGGCGCGAAGCTCACGGCAGCGGCCGGATCTTCAGGTTGCGGAAGGCTACGGGGTCGCCGTGGTTCTGCAGGGCGATGTGCCCGGACGGCGCGGCCGCGAAGGTGGGCCATCGGGTGAACTTGCTCGCCGCCACCCGCGCCTTGAAGTCGGCGGAGTTCATGTCGTAGGCCGCCACCTTCACCCCATTCAGCCAGTGCTCGACCTTGCCGTGGTCCACCAGGATGCGGCCGGTGTTGTACTCGCCGACGGGCTTCGTCACGGCGCCTTCGGGAGCGTAGAGGGCGAAGAGGCCGCCGGCCTGCTCCAGCGGCGGCTCGCCGCGGCTGTTGTCCAGCACCTGGTATTCGGGCCCGCTCTCATAGGTCTGGCCGCCCGCCTCGGTGACGTGGAACATCACCCCGGAGTTGCCCTTCGGCCCGATCTTCCACTCGAACGTCAGGTCGAAGTTCTCGAAGGTGTCCCGGGTCATCAGGTCCTTGGAGGTCTTCGGGTCAGGGCTGAGCTCGCCCTTGGCGGTCCAGCCCGGATCGGGCTCGGGGGTCTTGAAGCCGCGCCAGCCCTCGGTGCTGGTCCCGTCGAACAGCAGCCTCCAACCCGCCGCGCGCTCGGCGGCGGTGAGGGCGTTCTCGGCCGCCTGCACGCCGCCCGCGAGCAACGCCAGGGTTATTCCGAGCGCGATCGTCTTCATGCCGAAACTCCCTTGAGGCCCAGCTTGGCCAGCTGCAGGTTCAGCGCCGCCTTCACCTCGGCGGAGGGTCCCTCATCGGCCTCGCGGGCGATGTTGCCGATGTAGCCGATGTCCTTGAAGCCTGCCTCGGTCGTGTAGTAGGCGCCGATCGTCAGGGCTCGGAACCGCTTGAAGAAGGCCCCACCCTCAGCCTGCAGCGCGGCCATGGCCGCCGGGCGCTCGGCGGCCCCCGCCTTCGCCAGCGCCTTCAGCCCGTCGCGGATCACCGGCCGGTCCTTGAGCTGGTCGGGGTAGGGCGCGCTGACCCACTCGTCGATGAAGTCCGGAACCCCCAGGGCGCTCGCCGCCGGCGCCGTCCCACTGGCAGGCAGGACGAAGTCGGCGAGGATGGCCGCCGCTTGCAGCTCCGCATCGCTCAGAAGGCGCGGCCACGGCGCCTTCTCCGGAGTGACCAGCTTGGGGTCGGTGCCATAGCCCTTGGCCTCGGCCTGGCCGCCGATCGTTGGGCCATAGACCACGACGCCGGCGCCGACCGCCGTGGCCGCCCCGACCGCCCCGATCCAGGCCAGGGCCGTGCGCCGGTCGATCTTGCGGACGTAGGGTGTGGGCTCGCTCATAGAGCCCCCTGTTTGGCGAGGGTCGCCAGGTGGTCGCTGGACCGCCAGGCCAGGGCCAGGATCGACAGCGTCGGGTTCTTGTCGGGGCTGGAGACCAGCACCGCGCCGTCGGTGACGAACAGGTTGGGCACGGCCCAGGCCTGGCCGTACTGGTTCACCACCGAGTCCGCGTCCGAGGCGCCCATGCGCACCGTGCCCACCTCGTGGATCATTTCACCGCCCTTGGAGATCGCCTTGCGGCCGTCGCGCTCGATCGGGCCGATGGGCTTGCCCCCCAGGCGGTCGATCACTTCCAGGAAGGTGGTCACCATGTGGGCCGCCTGCCGCGTCTCGTGCTCGCCCCACTTCCAGTGGAAGCGCAGGACCGGGATGCCCCACTTGTCCTTCACCTTGGGATCCAGCTCGCAGTAGCAGTCGTCGTTGGGGATCATCTCGCCCCGGCCGTCGAAGCCGATGACGCTGCCGAAACGCTGGCGCAGCCGGGCGCGCAGGTCGTCGCCGACGCTGGTCTCGTCGTCGGGCAACAGGCCGGCCAGGCCCATGGACGGCATCCGGCGGCCGCCATTGATCTCGATGTGGTAGCCGCGCGGGAACCCCAGCTCTTTGTGCCGGTCGTAGCCCCACCAGGGGACATAGGTGTGCTGGGTGCCCTGGCCGTCGTCGTTGGTGGGCGGCAGGCCCTCCAGCGCCGGGAACTGGCCGGCGACGCCCAGCCCCACGCTGTCCATCAGGTAGCGGCCGACCATGCCCTGGGTGTTACACAGCCCGTCCGGAAACTTCGAACTCTTCGAGTTCAGCAGGATCCGCGCCGTCTCGCCCGACCCGGCCGACAGCACGACCGCCTTGCCCCTCACCGAGTGGTGCTCGCCGGTGACCCGGTCGACATAGGTCACGCCCTTCGCCTTGCCCGCCTTGTCCAGGTCGACCTGATAGACGAGGGCGTTGGTGGTGATGGTCAGGTTCCTGGTCGCCAGGGCCGGCGGGATCAGCACCGTCGTCGACTGGAAGTTCGCGCCGATCGAGCAGCCGCGGCCGCAGGGGGTGGCGAAGACGCAGGTGTTCCGCCCCTCCATCTTCTGGGTGACCACCGCCCCGTGCATCGGCACGACCGGGATGCCCATGGCTTCGAAGGCGCTGGCGTAGAACAGCTCGAACGCCCGCGGCGGCGCCGACTCCATCAGGCAGCCGGGCGGCGAATCCGGGGTGTTGGTCAGGCCCCGGGGCGGCGCGGCGCCGCTGACCCCGATCAGCTTCTCGGTCCGGTCGTACCAGGGCGCCAGGTCGTCGTAGGTGATCGGCCAGTCGTAACCCAGGCCGTCGCGGCTGCGCGGCTTGAAGTCCAGCGGCCCGAAGCGCAGGGAGATCCGACCCCAGTGGTTGGTCCGTCCGCCCAGCATCCGCGGCCGCCACCAGGTGAACGGCTCGGACCCTTCGGCCACGGTGTAGGGCTCGTTCGGCACTTCCCAGCCGCCGTCGACGGTGGCGTCGTAGAAGCCGAACGGCTTGTCCGGCGTGCCCACCCCGCGCAGGGGCGCCTCGGCCGGGATGTTGAACATCGGGGTCTCGGTGACGGGGTCGTAGTTGCGGCCCGCCTCCAGCATCAGCACCTTCAGGCCTGAGCGGGTCAGGTGATAGGCGCTCATCCCGCCGCCGGCGCCCGAGCCGACGACGATCACGTCATAGGGTTCAGCTCCGGCCATGGCGGCCTCGCGACATGGGCGCGTCCATGCGTCCCGCCTCCCCGATGTAATCGTTTACGCGCGGCAAACTGGCGCCGACTCGGCCCCACGCCAAGGGGCCTTGAGCGTCGACCGCCGCGATCACGCCCTGGCCGGGGGCCCGGCGAGGGAGCGTTGCGTCGCGCGCAATCGCCCTTGCGATCATTGCGTTCGACCGGCCGCCCTGCCGGGCCGATAAGCCGGCCGCAACACGGTGGGGGATCGGGATGCGCAAGGGCTTGATGACGGCCGCGGGGTTGGCGGCGCTGGGCCAGCCGGCGTGGGCGGAGACCGGGGCCGAAGCCGGCGTGGCCGAGCTTGTGGTGGTGGGCAGCCGCGGGGCGCCGCGCCTGGCCACGGAGACCGCTGCGCCGGTCGACGTGCTCCCGGGCGCTGAGGTCGCAGCGCGCGGCCACAACGACCTCACCAAGGTGCTGGAATTCCTGTCCCCGTCGTTCAACTACCCGCGCAGTTCCTCGGGGCCGTCCGTGGCCGGGGCGCGACCGGCGACCCTGCGAGGACTGAGCCCCGACCAAGTGCTGGTCCTGGTCAACGGCAAGCGCCGCCACGCCTCTTCCGTCATCACGTTCAACAACGGCGCCTACCGAGGCTCCGTGCCGGTCGACTACAACACGATCCCGGTGACGGCGATCGGCCAGGTCGAGATCCTGCGCGACGGCGCCGCGGCCCAGTATGGCTCGGACGCCATCGCCGGGGTGGTGAACATCGTGCTCCGCGACGACGCCGAGGGCGGTCAGGCGTCGGTCCAGTACGGCGAGACCGAGCGCGGTGACGGCAGGACGACCATCGTCACGGCCCGCCAGGGCTTCCGGTTGGGCGCCGAGGGCTTCCTGACCTTGACCGGCGAGGTGCGCGACCGCGGCGACACCAACGCCGCCGAGGTCGATCCGCGGTTCGGCCGCGTCACCTCCACCTTCGGCGATCCCCAGAGCACCGACATCGATGTCACCGCCAACGCCGAACTGCCGCTGGCCGCCGGCGTCAGGCTCTACGGCTTCGCCACCCACGCCCGCCGGGACTCCGAGATGAGCCCGCTGTTCCGCGCGCCGACCGTGGCGCCGGCGTTCTATCCGAACGGCTTCCTGCCCCGGGTGAACCTCGACCTGCGGGATGTGGGGGCCAGTGTCGGGGCCACGGGCGAGATCGGCGGCTGGACCTGGGATCTCTCCGACACCTACGGCCGCTCCAAAGGCGACTATCGCGTTGGAACGAGCGTCAACACCTCGCTCGGCGCCGCCAGCCCGACCCGGTTCTACGGCGGCGGGGCGCGGTATTCGCAGAACCTCGTCAACCTGACGGTGGATCGCGCCTTCGACCTGGCCGCGGGCGCGCACCTGGCGGGGGGCCTCGAGCACCGTCGCGAGACCTATCGGCTCGTGCGCGGCGACCAGGACTCCTACACCCTGGCCGGCGCCCAGGGCTTCCCGGGGTTCAATCCGCCCGCGCCGGTGGACGTCAGCCGCCACGCGGTCAGCGCATTCGTGGACGGTGAGCTGAGCCTGGCCGAAGGCCTCGATCTGGGCCTGGCCGGCCGCTACGAGGACTATTCCGACTTCGGCGAGGAGGCGACCGGGAAGGCATCGGTGTTCTGGCGGCCCCGCGACGTCGTGGCCCTGCGCGGCACGGCCAGCACCGGCATCCGCGCGCCGTCGCTCCAGCAGCAGTTCTTCTCCACCGTGACCAGCCAGAACAACGCCGGCGTGCTGCAGAACGTGGGCACCTTCGCGGTGAACGATCCGATCTCGGTGGCCCTGGGGTCGAGCCCGCTGAAGGCCGAGACCTCGGTCAGCTACGCGGCGGGCGTCGTTCTCACCCCGGCGCCCGGCCTCTCGCTCAGCCTCGATCTCTTCCGCATCGACATCGACGACCGCATCGCCCTGTCGGAGAACCTGCAAGGCCCGGCCGTGGCCGCGATCCTGCGCGCCAACGGGGTGACCAACGCGGCGGTGGCCCGGTTCTTCACCAACGCCGCCGACACCCGCACCAAGGGCTGGGAAGCCACCTTGCGCTGGGATCGCCGGCTCGCCCCCGACGCACGCCTGGCGGTGACGCTGGGCTACGGCGCCTTCGACACCGACGTGCGCCGCCTGGCGACCAATCCCGTCCTGCCGGCCAGCCCGCTGCTCGGGGCCGGCTCCATCGATCTCACCGCCGACGGCCAGCCGCGCAACAAGCTGGTGTTCAACAGCGAGCTGGCCTGGCGCGACGTGCGCTTCATCGCCGACGTGACCCGCTTCGGCGCTCACCGGATCACCTCGCCGCTGGGCGGGGCGAACCAGGTGATGGAAGGGCGCACGTCCATCGACGTCTCCGCCGCCTACCGCTTCCGCGATCGCTACACCGCGACGGTCGGCGTCCTGAACGCGGCCGATGAATATCCGGACCGGCTGGTGGGCGAGGGGACGGGGCGGCCCTACAGCGAGTTCGACCCGCTGGGCGTCAACGGGCGCGAGTACTACCTGCGGCTCACGGCGGAGTTCTGAGATGCGCGCCATCGTCCTCGCCGCGGCGCTCGTCTTGGTCGCGGTCCAGCCGGCGGCGGCCTGGACCCGGCCCGGCCACATGGTCACGGCCGCCATCGCCTACGACGAGATCTCGCGCGTGCGCCCCGATCTGCTGGCGCCGCTGGAGGCCATGCTGGACGCGCACCCCGACCGCGGGCCGTTCCAGGTGGCGGTGGACCGCACCGTGGGCGCCGAGCGGGCCCGGCGCATGTTCCTGCAGTGCGCCCGCTGGCCAGACGACGTCCGTCTGACGGGCCATGACCACCCCACCTGGCATGCGGTGCTGTGGCCGGTGCTCGCCGCCGATGTGCCTGAGGAGACCCGCGCGCGCCTGGCGGGCCGCGGCGGGGCGCCCTCCGGCCAGGCGCTAGAGGCGCTCTCGCTGAACTACCGCGTCCTGGCCGACGCCCGGGCCGAACCCGGCGCGCGGGCGCAGGCCCTCTGCTGGGTGCTGCACGTGGCGGGCGACATCCACCAGCCGCTGCACACGGCCGAGCTGTTCTCGGCGGCCTATCCGGCCGGCGACCTGGGCGGCGGCCGGCAGTTCGTGCGCGATCCCCTGTCGGGAGAGGCGATCTCGCTGCACTGGCTGTGGGACGACAGCGTGAGCCGCTCGGGCCTGGCGGCCGACGCCGATCGCAAGGCGCGGGAGGTCCAGGCGGCGCATCCGCGCGCATCGCTGGCAGCCCTGGGGCCGTTCAGCCCCGACCGCTTCGCCGCCTGGGCGCGCGAGGAGAGCCATCCGCTCGCGGTCGCCACCGCCTATGGAGCTGGCGTGCCCACGTCGCCGGCCGCGGCGACGGCGCCAGCCCTGACCGAGGCGCAGTGGCGACAGGTGCGGGGCGATGCGGAGATCCGCGTCGCCCTGGCGGGCTACCGCATGGCCGACGCGGTGATCGCGGCCCTGGACAGCGCGTCGCGTCAGGCGAACGCCGCGCCGCCGGCGGCTGCGTCGGCGGGGGCTGCGTGGGCCGTCCGGCGTCCCGCCTTCGCCTCCTCGGCCAACCAGGTCCACATCGCCGCCACGGCCGGCGCGCGCATGCGGCTGGCGCGGCCCACGAGCCGATAGCCGCCGGGATAGCGCGCCGACGGCAGGCCAAGGCTGACCAGGCGGCCGGTCTTCAGGTGCGTCGCCACGGTGACGCCCATCCCCGCCGCGACGCCCCAGCCCGCGGCGGCGGCCTCGTACAGCGCATAGGCCATGTCGAAGGTGTCGCTGGCCGCGAACGGGCCGCCATTCGCGGCGGTGGCCTCGCCCCACCACGACCACATGCCCGGCGCCTGCGCCGGAGCAAGGAGGCGCTGGCCGGCCAGGGCGATCCGCCCCTCGTGGAACGCCGCCACGAGCTCCGGCGCCGCGACCGGGGCCACGTGCACGTCCAGCAAGTGCTCGGTATGCAGGCCGACGGCGTCCACGTCGGAGGCGCAGACTCCCAGGTCGGCGTCGCCGGCCCGGATGGCCTCAGCCGTGCGCGTGGTCTGGATCGCCACCTCGATGTCGGGGCAGCGCTGCCGGAACCGGTCCAGCCGCGGAAACAGCCACGCCACCGCCAGCGAATGCGACAGCGACAGGGTGACCTTGCCGCCGCCGCGCGGCCCGCCGAGCTCCAGCGCCGCCTGGGTCATGGTGCGGTAGATGGGCTCCAGGGTGTCGAGACACTCCTGGCCCGCGGCGGTCAGGCGCATGCCGGCGGGCGTGCGGTCGAACACCTCGCGTCCGACGAACAACCGAAAGGCCTGGATGCGCCGCGAGAACGCGGCGGGCGAGAGGGCGCAACGCTCGGCGGCGATCCGGAAGCTGGGCGCGCGCGCGGCCTCGATGAAGGCCTCGATCACTTCCAGCCGGGGGATACGTCGGGTCATGGCGCGCCGTCGCGGTGGGTCGGGCGGAACCTTACACGAGAAGCCCGGCGCGTTTTGTGACGGTGGCGCTCACTCGAGGATCGCAACCGCCCGGATCCAGCCGGCCGAAGCGCCCGCGATCTTCACCGGGAAGCACGACAGGGTGAAGCCGCTAGGGGGCAGGCTTTCCAGGTTGGTGAGCTTCTCGATCTGGTAGTACTCGCGCAGGCGGCCCGCCTTGTGCCCCTCCCAGATGATTTTCGGATCGTGGCTCTCCGCCCATTTGCGGGCGGTGTGCGAGAACGGCGCGTCCCACGACCAGGCGTCGGTGCCCACCACCTTCACGCCCCGTTCGGTGAGGTAGAGCGTGGCCTCCTCGCCCATGCCGCAGCCCTTGTGGATGTAGTCGGGGCCGCCATAGGCCGCGCCGGCGGCGGTGTTCACCAGCACGATGTCCAGCGGCTGCAACTCGTGGCCGATGCGGCCCAACTCAGCCTCCACGTCGGCGGCGGTGGCGACGTAACCATCCTCGAAATGACGGAAGTCCAGCTTCACCCCGGGCTGCAGGAAGTAGTCCAGCGGCCCCTCGTCGATCGTCGGCGCGGGCCGCACCTGCTCGGCCGCGTCGGTGGTGGAATGGAAGTGCCAGGGCGCGTCCATGTGGGTGCCGTTGTGAGTCGACAGCCGGACCTGCTCCACCGCCCAGCCTTCGCCGTCGGGCAGGTCCTCCGCCTTCAGCCCCGGGAAGAACGAGGCGATCTGGCCCACGGTCTCCTTGTGCTTCGAATAGGTCACCTGCGGCCGCATCACGTCGGGGTCCGAGACGATGTCGTTGGTGATGGGGATCGACAGGTCGACGAGCCTACGCGCCATGGGCTTCCTCCGGGCCTCTTCTGGAGCGCGAGCTTAGGCCGTGCGGGGCCCAGGGGAAGTCCTGCCCGTCATTGTGCACTGCAGCACTTTTTCGTTAATGTGGGCGCGCAAACCGGAACCTGCGGCCCGTGTCGGCGGTTTAGCGCAATGTTCGGGGGGTGCACGGAGCTGGGCTGGCAAATGACCGTCATCGCGCCGCGCGCGCAAGCGCCGCTCCGTGTTGTCTCGGCCGACGAGCCTGCAAGGGTGGCGTCCAGCCGTCGCAAGCGCGCCTTCGACATCTTGGCGGCCAGTCTGGCCCTGCTGGCCTTCCTGCCGCTGTTGCTAGTGATCGGCGTGGCGATCTGGATGGAAAGCGAGGGGCCGATCCTCTTCCGCCAGCAGCGCACCGGCCTGCACGGCCGCCCCTTCCGCATCTACAAGTTCCGGACCATGCGGGTGACCGAGGACGGCGCCGAGATCCGCCAGGCCACCCGCGGCGACTCCCGGGTCACGCCCCTCGGGGCCCTGTTGCGCAAGCTCAGCCTGGATGAACTGCCCCAGCTCCTGAACGTGCTGAAGGGCGAGATGTCCATCGTCGGCCCGCGGCCCCACGCCATCGCCCACGACCTCGTCTGGAGCCGCCGGGTGCCCAACTACGCCGGCCGGTTCCGCACCCGCCCGGGTCTCACCGGCGCGGCCCAGGTGAACGGCTATCGCGGGGAGGTCGCCAACGATGAGGGCCTGTTCGCCCGCATCGACGCCGACAACGCCTATGTGGACGGCTGGCGCTTCCGCGACGACCTGCGCCTGATCGCCCGGACCGTCCCGCTGCTCTTCGGGGACGCCCGGGCGTTCTAGAAGACGACCGCCGCCGCCTGGGCCGCGAGGCCCAGCAGCACCAGCGAGGCCAGCATGAACAGGGCCCAGCGCAGCATGATCACGTTCACCGTGGCCTGGACCAGGCTGTGGACCACCCGCAGGCCGACGTAGCCCCAGGCGAGGGCGGCGTTCAGTCCCTCGCCGTGTCCCGCGACCGCTAGGGTCAGGGCGATGGCGTAAAACAGGGTCGGCTGCTCCATCAGGTGGTTATAGTTGTCGGCCTTCCAACGGACCTGCGGCGGCAGGCGTGCGGCCAGGTCCGCCGACGTCAGGGCGGGGTCCAGCGCGACCTTGGCCTTCTGCATCGCCGGAATGCGGGTGGCGTAGAGCCAGGCCCACATCACCATGGACCACAGGACCAAGGCGACGACGGGCTGAAGGATTGGGCTGGGCATGCTGGAATCTCCCCCGAGTTGTTGTGCGGCCATGGAGACCCGCGTCAGGGTCGCCGTAAAGGCTTGATCCCACCGGCGGCCATTGACGAACCCGGTCCGCGTCCCGCTTAAGGGCCCGTGTCCCCGCCGCCCGCGCACCCCCCGGCCCAGAACGTCGCCTTCGGCATCGCCTTCCGCGTGGCGGCCATGGCCTGCATGGCGTGCCTGTCGGCGATCGTGAAGTGGACCGGCTCCCGCGGGATCCCGGTCTTCGAGATCATCCTGTTCCGCAACCTGTTCGCCTTCGTGCCGCTCGGGCTCTATATCGCCCGCACCACCGGCTGGGAGGTGCTGAAGACGCAGCGCCCCTTCGGCCACCTGGCGCGGGCCACGGTGGGGCTGACGGGCATGGTTTGCGGCTTCTCGGCCGTGCAGTACCTGCCGCTGACGGAGGCCACCGCGCTGCAGTTCACCTCGCCGCTGTTCATGACGGCGCTGTCCGCCCTGCTGCTGTCGGAAAAGGTCGGGCGTCACCGCTGGGGGGCGGTGGTGGTGGGCTTCCTGGGCGTCCTGATCATGGCCCGACCCCTGCCGGGACAGCTGAACGTGCCCGGCGTGACCCTCGGCATTCTCAGCGCGCTGGGCGCGGCCGGCGCTATGGTGGCGATCCGCCAGATCGCCGACACCGAGCGCGGGCCCACCATCGTCTTCTACTTCACCCTGGGCGGCGTGGTGCTGGGCGCCATCGGCTCGGCTTTTCACTGGGTGACGCCCGATCCCGCGACCCTGGGCATGCTGGTCGTGGCCGGCCTGATCGGCGGGGTGGGCCAGCTCTTCCTCACCGAGGCGCTGCGTCAGGCGCCCATCGGGGTGATCGCGCCGTTCGACTACACCCAGCTGGTCTGGGCCGCCCTCTTGGGCTTGGTGATCTGGGGCGAGCTGCCGCATCCCCTGACCCTGGTGGGCGCGGTCATCGTCGCGGCCAGCGGCGTCTACATCCTGCACCGCGAGATGCGCCGGTTCCGGCAGGGTTAGCGGCCGGCCTTCGCCTCCAGCCACGCCGTCAGCCGCCGCGCCGGACCCGCCGAGAAACCCGCAACGTCGCCGGGCGTCCTGAGCTGGGCGGCCAACTGCAGCGAGTGGAAAACCCGCGCCACGTCCGCCGCTTCGGAAGCGCCAAGGTTGTAGGCGCGGGCCAGCAGGCCGGCGATGATGCCCTCGCGCGCCGTGTCGGCGTCGCGCACCAGCGCCGCGACACCGGGCCGTCGGGCCGCAAGTTCCCGCACGCCGATCTCGAGACTGTGATCCATGCGCTCGGACCGCCTGGCCAGGGCGCGCAGACCCCTGCGCGGATCGGCCTGGGCGGTGGCCAGGGCGCCGATCTCGTAGGTCTCGGTTCGCCGCCACCGCCGCGCCAGTTCCACCAGCAGCGCGTCCATGGTCTCGAAATGGTGATAGAACGATCCCTTGGTGCGGCCCGCCGCCACGCAAAGGCCGTCGACCGTAAGGGCCGGCGCGCCATCGGCTTTCAACCGGGTCACCGCCAGCTCCACCCAGTCCTGCCGCGACCAGCGCGCTCCGGCCGCAACGCTTGCCTCGCTCATCAGCAACACCTCAAGACTTGCGACGAACATACCAAACCGTATGGTATGTTGGAAACAGGAGACTTCCGATGGTTCTGAAGCTCGCCGTGCTGGCCGTCGCGCTGGGCGCGTTGATGACACCCGCCGCCCACGCGGGACCCGATCAGCCCTTGTTCGCAGTCATCTATCGGCCCGGTCCCGCCTGGAAAGCCGGGCTGCCCATGGCGCAGCAGGACCTGCGCGCGCACGGCGGATACATCGCGCGGCTCGCAGCCGAGGGCCGCGTGGTGGCCGGAGGCGGCTGGGTGGGGCTGGATGGCGGCATGGCTCTCCTGCGGTGCGCCGACGCCGAAGAGGCCGCACGACTGCTGGCTGCGGATCCCGCGATCACGACCGGCGTCTTCGAGGCCGACGTGCGGCGCTGGTCGCCGCGTTTCGGCGTCGACGCCGACCTCGTCCCGAAGCCAGCAACGCCATCGCTCAGACCCCAACCGTGAATTGACACAACAGCGTTACAGGCGGACGCTCCCGGGGTTCAGGTTGCGGAGCGACCCCATGCTGAAGACCCCTCCTATCCTCGGGCTGGCCGCGGGCCTGTCCCTGTTGGCCTTTGCGGGCGCCGCGCAGGCGGCGGTCACCGTGCTGGGCGGCGGCATGGCGCGCAGCTGTTCCGAGGCGGCGCTCTCGGGCGAATCCGACGTGAGGTTCGAGAACCTTTGCACCATGGCGCTCGAGAGCGAGGTTCTCGACCTCCGCGACCGCGCCGGCACCTATGTGAACCGCGGCGTGCTGAAGCTGCGGCGCAAGGAGTTCGGCCAGGCGCTGTTCGACTTCAACCGCGCCATCGAGACCAAGCCGGACCTGGGCGAGGCCTACGTGAACCGCGGCGCGGCCGCGGTCGGCGCCCGCCGTTTCGCCGACGGCCTGGCCGACATCAACAAGGCGCTGGAGCTCGGCGTGGAGGAGCCGGAAAAGGCCTACTACAACCGCGCCCTGGCCTATGAGGGCCTCGACAACCTCAAGGCCGCCTATTTCGACTACCAGAAGGCGGTCGAGCTGAAGCCGGAATGGGACGCGCCCAAGAACGAGCTGGCCCGCTTCACGGTGGAACGCCGCTAGGACCTGGGCCGTTGGACGCGCATATGGTGTCCCATGCGCGCGCTCCTCGTCCTTATCGTCCTCGCCGTCGCCACGCCGGCTGCGGCCCAGCCGATCCAGCTCCAGCTGGACGATCTGCGCGCCCAGCAGCAGGCCGCCGAGCGCCGCGCCATCGACCAGGCCAACCAGATGCAGGCGCTTGAGGCCCGGCTGCGCGCCGACCAAGCCAGCGCCGACTTGGCCGCCCAGCGCGCGGGCGCGCGACTGCCGCAGCTGCCCTACGGAGAACCCTCGATGACTAACCGACCGGCGGCTGCGGCGGCCATCTACCCGTCCGTGCCGGACGCGGTGCTGGCCGACTCTAACCGGCGCGTCCAGGACGCCGCCCGGAACCGCCGCTGATGCGCTGGCAGGGCGGGGAGGGCGGCGGTAACGTCGAGGATCGGCGGGGCATGGGCGCGGTCGGCGTCGGCGGCATGGGCGTGGGCGGCGTGGTCCTGGCCCTGGTGGGCTATTTCTTCTTCGGCATCGACCCATCCACGACCATGGGCGTCGTCAATGGCGTCGGCCCCCAGGCCCAGCAGCAGGAAGGCGTGCGCGGCACGCCCGCCGACGAGGCGGGGCGCTTCGTCGACGTCGTCGGCCACAACGTCGACCAGGTCTGGCAGGCCCAGATGCGCGGCTATCGTCCCCCGGACGCCATCGTGATCTACGACCAGGCCACCGGCACCGGCTGCGGGATGGGCCAGTCGGCGATGGGGCCCTTCTATTGCCCAGCCGACCGCAAGATCTATCTGGACCTGTCGTTCTGGCAGGAGTTGGATACCAAGTTCGGCGCCGGCGGCGAGGCCGCCCGCGCCTACGTCATCGCCCACGAGATCGGCCACCACGTCCAGAACCTGACCGGCGCCTCCGACGAGGCGCGGCGGATGGGGGCGAAGGGAGCGGAAAGCGGCTCGGTGCGGCTGGAACTCCAGGCCGACTGCTACGCCGGCGTCTGGGCGGCCCACGCGTCGGCGGTTTCCAAGGGCCAGGTCTCGCTGGATCCGCGCGACATCGAGGACGGCCTGCGCGCCGCCGCGGCGGTGGGCGACGACACGCTGCAGCGGAAGTCCCAGGGCCGGGTCATGCCCGACGCCTTCACCCACGGCAGCTCCGAGCAGCGGATGCGCTGGTTCCGCAAGGGCGCGGAGACCGGCGACCCGGACGCCTGCGACACCTTCGGCGCGTCGCGGCTCTAGGGGTTCAGTCCCAAGGTCAGTTGATGGGGTCGAGCTTCACCCGGCCGGCGCAGCGCCGCGACAGCGTCATCGGCGTCGAAACGGCCCTGGGGCGAGGCGCAGGCCTAGAACAGCAGCCCCATCGCCCACTGCAGCATGAACGCGGCGCCGGCTAGGGCGGCGAGCGTGCAGCCGAAACAGACCGCGCTCTCGGCGAGCGTCTTGGGCGCATGGTGGACGTTGTCGCGAAAAGCCATCTGCCGCTTCCTCCTCTGCGTCGGTCCGCTCTCGAGGGCAGGCCGTCCGCAGGGCAGAGCATGCGCCAGGCCCGGAGCCTTGGCCAGAGGTCTTGATCGGGATCAGGTCTTCGGATCGTCCAGCGGCGCCGTGAGCACGCACCGTATGGCCGTGCGGAGCACCCGGGCGATCGCCTGGCGATCAGCGCCTGGGTTGTTCACGCCGCGCACGGTCATGCCGTCGAACAGCATGCTGGTCACCTCGCTGCGCGCCAGGCCCTCGGCCGGATCGCACCCCGGCGGAAGGACGCGCTCGATGAGCGCGAGTTTCATCCGGCGTTCCTCGGCGTCGGCGGACTCCACGATGGCTGCGACCGCGGGATTGCGCGCGGCCTCCGCCGCGACTTCCAGCATCAGGGCGGCCCGATCACGGTCGTAGGCGTCGTCCACCGCGGACACGCACTTTGCGAGGATCTTGTCCAACAACGGCTCGCCCGCGTCCTGCATCTCCGTGAAGATGTCGCGCATCTCCGCGGTGTTGCGCGCGACGATGGCGGCGATGATCGCCTCCTTGTTCTCGAAGTAGCGATAGATCTGCCCCACGCTCAGGCCGGCGGTCTGGGCGATTTCGGCCATGCTGGCGCCATGGAACCCGGAGCGCCGGGCGCACGCCGAGGCGGCGTCGACGATCTGTTGCCGCCGCGCGTCCGCATCGGTCCGCTTTGTCACGGGCTCGCTCATGTGACTCCTCTTTGCACCGCAACAAAATCAAGCGCCACCGGTTGACTTAGCGGAAACCTGCGTCTAGTGACCAAACTGAGAATGAACGTTCATTCTCATGGTTTCTCCTCAGTGAATTGTCAAGGCCGCGGCCTCGAAATTCCCGTCCGCCAGGTGCTCGAATGCCCAGATCGTTTTACTCCGGCGCGGCGGTTGCGCTGGCTCTCGTCCTGTCGGGATGCGGCGCGAAGGCGCCCCCTGGGCCGGACCCGAACGCCCCCGCGCCGGTGGGCGTGGTGGTCATCCGCACCGAGCCCGTGAACCTGACGATGGAGCTGAGCGGACGGACGTCGGCTTCCCTGGTGTCCGAAGTGCGCCCGCAGGTGAACGGCGTGATCAAGGCCCGGCTGTTCCAGGAGGGCTCCACCGTCCGTGCGGGCCAGCCGCTGTACCAGATCGACCCGGCGATCTATCGCGCCAGCCTCGACAGCGCGAACGCCGCGCTGGCCCAGGCCCAGGCGACCGCCAGCTCGGCGAAGCTCAAGGCTGACCGCTACCGGGAACTGGTCGCCATCAACGCGGTGAGCAAGCAGGACAACGACGACGCCCAGGCCGCGGCCCAATCGGCCGCCGCGAATGTTCAGGCCCAGCGCGCCGCCGTGCAGCAGGCGCGCATCAATCTCGACTACACCCAGGTCCGGGCGCCGATCTCCGGCCGGATCGGCAAGTCTTCGGTGACGCCGGGCGCCCTGGTCACCGCCAACCAGGCCGCCGCGCTGGCGACGGTCCAGGACTTCGGCAAGATCTATGTGGACGTCACCCAGTCGGCGGCGGAGCTGCTGAAGCTGCGCCACGCCATGGCGGCTGGCGCGGTGGAGGCGCCGACGTCGGCCAAGGTTCGGCTGATCCTGGAAGACGGGTCGACCTATCCCATCCCCGGCACGCTGGCGTTCTCGGACATCACGGTGGACGAGGGCACCGGCTCGGTCGGCCTGCGGGCGGTCTTCCCCAACCCCGACGGCGCCCTGCTGCCCGGTCTCTACGTACGTGCGCAACTCGAACAGGGCGTCGCAACCTCGGCCATCCTGGTTCCCCTGGCCGCGGTGAGCCGCGATCCGAAGGGCTCGGCCACGGTCTATGTGGTGGATGCCGCCGGCAAGGCGCAGCTGCGCCCGATCGCCGTCTCCCGCATGGTCGGCGACAAATGGCTGGTGACCAGCGGCCTCAAGGCCGGCGAACGGGTCATCGTCGAAGGGCTGCAGAAGGTGCGGCCGGGCGCTGCCGTGAAGCCCGCCGTCATCGGCGCGGCGCGCTAGGGACCCGTCATGCTGTCACGCTTTTTCATCGACCGGCCGATCTTCGCCTGGGTCGTCGCCATCGTGATCATGATGGCCGGCGCGCTCGCCATCCGCACGCTGCCGATCGCCCAGTACCCCGACATCGCGCTGCCCCAGGTGGCTATCCAGGCCGTCTACCCCGGCGCCTCGGCCAAGACGGTCGAGGACAGCGTCACCCAGGTCATCGAGCAGAAGATGAAGGGGCTGGACGGGCTCGAGTATATCAACTCGGCCAGCGACGGGACCGGGTCGGCCACCATCACCCTGACCTTCAAGGCCGGCACGGACATCGACATCGCCCAGGTGCAGGTCCAGAACAAGCTGCAGACCGCCACCGCGCTGCTGCCGCAGGAGGTCCAGCAGCAGGGCCTCAGCGTTGTCAAGTCGACGCGCAACTTCCTCATGGTCGTGGCCCTCTACGCCACCGACGGCAAGGCTTCGAACGCCGACTTGGCCGACTACCTGGCCGCCAAGCTGCAGGACCCGATCAGCCGGGTGGACGGCGTGGGCGACGTGCAGCTGTTCGGCGCCCAGTACGCCATGCGCATCTGGCTGGATCCTGACAAGCTCGCGTCCCGCAGCCTGACCCCGGCGGACGTGATCGCGGCCATCCGCGCCCAGAACGCCCAGGTCTCGGCCGGCCAGTTGGGCGGCACGCCCGCGCTGCCGGGCACCACCCTGAACGCCACCATCAGCGCCCAGTCGCGCCTGCAGACCCCCGCCCAATTCGAACAGATCATCCTGAAGGACACTGGCGGCGGCACGCACGTCTACCTGCGCGACGTGGCCCGCGTGGAGCTGGGCGCGGAGAACTACAACTCCCTGTCCAAGTACAACGGCAAGTCGGCCGCGGGCCTCGCCATCAAGCTGGCGCCCGGCGGCAACGCGCTCGACACCGCCGAGGCGGTGAAGGCGCAGCTCGCGGAGCTGTCGAAGGATTTTCCCCCGGGCATCGGCTACGAGGTACCGGTCGATTCCACCCCGTTCGTGAAACAGTCGATCGAAGAGGTGGTGAAGACCCTGGTCGAGGCGGTGATCCTCGTCTTCGTGGTGATGTTCCTGTTCCTGCAGAACTGGCGCGCCACGCTGATCCCGACCATCGCCGTGCCGGTGGTGCTGCTAGGCACCTTCGGCGTGCTGGCGGTGTTCGGCTACTCCATCAACACCCTCACGATGTTCGGCCTGGTGCTGGCCATCGGCCTCTTGGTCGACGACGCTATCGTGGTCGTGGAGAACGTCGAGCGCGTGATGAGCGAGGAGGGCCTCTCCCCCAAGGAGGCCACTCGCAAGTCCATGGACGAGATCACGGGCGCCCTGATCGGCGTGGCGCTGGTGCTGGCCGCCGTGTTCGTGCCCATGGCCTTCTTCGGCGGGTCACAGGGCGTGATCTATCGCCAGTTCTCCATCACCCTCGTCTCGGCCATGGTGCTGTCGGTCCTGGTGGCCCTGGTGCTGACGCCCGCGCTCTGCGCCACCCTGCTCAAGCCCGTCGACAAGGGGCACGAGATCTCGAAGCGGGGCTTCTTCGGCTGGTTCAACCGCAACTTCGACCACGCCAGCCATCGTTATCAGGGTCAGGTGCGCGCGATCCTGGGCAGGGGTGGCCGCTGGATGGCCGTCTACGGGGCGATCCTCCTGGTCATGGCGCTGCTCTTCCTGCGCCTGCCCAGCGCCTTCCTGCCGGAAGAGGACCAGGGCACGATCTACACCCTCGTCCAGCTCCCGCCCGGCGCCACCGAGGAACGCACCCAGGCCGTCCTCAAGCAGGTGGCCGACCACTATCTGAAGGACGAGGCCGAATCGGTGAAGGCGGTGTTCACCGTCTCGGGCTTCAGCTTCGCCGGCGCCGGCCAGAACGCCGGCATCGCCTTCGTCCGCATGAAGGACTTCGAAGAGCGCAAGTCGGCCGATCGCAAGGTCGCCGCCGTCGCCCAGCGGGCCATGGGCAAGTTCTCGCAGATCCGCGACGCCATGGTGTTTGCGGTGGTTCCGCCGGCGGTGCCGGAGCTCGGCAACGCCTCAGGCTTCGACTTCCAGCTGCAGGACACCGGCGGTGTCGGCCACGAGGCGCTGATGGCGGCCCGCAACCAGCTCCTCGGCATGGCCGGCCAGGATCCGAAACTGGCCGGCGTCCGCCCGAACGGCCAGGACGACACGCCGGAGTTCGCCATCGACGTCGACCACGCCAAGGCCGGGGCCATGGGCCTGACCACGGCCGACATCAACGCCACCCTCTCGACGGCCCTCGGCGGCAGCTACGTGAACGACTTTATGGACCGCGGCCGGGTGAAGAAGGTCTTCGTCCAGGCGGACGCCCCCTTCCGGATGAAGCCCGAGGATCTGGAGCGCTGGTACGTCCGCAACGCGGCTGGCCAGATGGCGCCGTTCTCCGCCTTCGCCTCCAGCCACTGGACGGTCGGCTCGCCCCGGCTGGAGCGCTACAACGGCCTGCCGGCGGTGAACATCCAGGGCGCGCCCGCGCCCGGACAGAGCTCGGGCCAGGCCATGCAGGCCATGGAGGCGATCGCCGCCAAACTGCCTGCCGGCATCGGCTACGAATGGACGGGCCTGTCGCTGCAGGAGCGGGAGGCGGGCGCCCAGGCGCCGGCGCTGTACGCGCTGTCGATCCTGGTGGTCTTCCTTCTGCTGGCAGCGCTCTACGAGAGCTGGACCATCCCGCTGTCGGTGATCCTGGTGATCCCCCTGGGCATCGTCGGCGCGTTGCTGGCGACCGCGGCGCGCGGCCTGTCCAACGACATCTACTTCCAGGTGGGCCTGCTCACGACCATGGGCCTGGCGGCCAAGAACGCCATCCTGATCGTCGAGTTCGCCAAGGACCGCTTCGAGGCGGGCGCCCCGCTGGTCGACGCGACCCTGGAGGCGGTCCGCATCCGCTTGCGGCCGATCATCATGACGTCGCTGGCGTTCATGTTCGGGGTGCTGCCGCTGGCGATCTCCAACGGCCCGGGCTCGGGCAGCCAGCACGCCATCGGCACCGGCGTGATCGGCGGCATGCTGTCGGCGGTGATCCTGGGGATCTTCTTCGTCCCGCTCTTCTTCGTGCTGGTGCAGCGCTACCTCGGCCGTAAGGCCACGACGCCTGCCGCCGTCCCCCATGAGGCCGCCTGAGATGTCCCCCAGATCCCTCGTCCTGGCGCTGATGGCGTCGGCCGCGCTCGGCGGCTGCACCCTGGCGCCGCGCTATGAACGGCCCATCCTCCCGGTGGGCCAGGCCTGGCCTGTGGCGACGGATGCCCCCGCCGCCGCCGTCCCGGGGGCCGATCTCGCGTGGCGCGACGTCTTCCAGGATCCCCGCCTGCAGTCGGTGATCGCGCTGGCGCTGGAACAGAACCGCGACCTGCGGGTCGCGGTGGCCAATATCGCGCAGGCCCGCGCTCAGTACCGGATCCAGCGCGCCGAACTCCTCCCTGGCATCGACGCTACGGCGGCTGGGACGCGCACGCGCACGCCGGCGTCGGTCTCGCAGACCGGCCGCTCGGACGTCACCGACCAGTACAGCGTCGGCGCCGGCTTCTCGGCCTATGAGCTCGACCTGTTCGGCCGGGTACAGAGCCTGAGCGCCGCGGCGCTGCAATCCTACCTCGCCACGGAAGAGAACCGGCGCACGGTGCAGATCAGCCTGATCGCCGAGACCGCCAGCGCTTACCTCACCCTGGCGGCCGACCAGGACCTGTTGAAGATCACGCAGGACACCCTGGCCACCCGCGAGGCGGGCCTGGACCTCGCCCGCAAGCGCTTCGAAGCCGGGGCGACGTCCGAGCTCGACCTGCGCCAGGCCCAGACCCTGGCCGAACAGGCCCGTAGCGATGCGGCGTCGGCCACCGCCCAGGTGGACCGCGACCGCAACGCCCTGCGCCTGCTTGTCGGCGCCGAGGTCCCGGCCGATCTTCTGCCGGAGGGCGGGCTGACGGACGTGGGCGTCCTGGCCGACATCTCGCCCGGGCTGCCCTCCGACGTCCTGACCCGCCGGCCCGACGTCCTCGCCGCCGAACACACCCTGCGGGCCCAGAACGCCAATATCGGCGCGGCGCGAGCGGCGTTCTTCCCGCGCATCAGCCTGACGGGCTCGGCGGGAACCATCAGCCCCGAACTTGGCGACCTGTTCGGAGGCGGTACGCGGACCTGGAGTTTCGCGCCCCAGGCGGTTCTGCCGATCTTCTCCGGCGGGGCCAACATCGCGGGCCTGCGCAGCGCCGAGGCGTCCCGCGACGCCGCGGTCGCCCAGTACGAGAAGGCGATCCAGACCGCCTTTCGCGAGGTCGCCGACGCGCTCGCGACGCGCGCCACCATCGCCGACCGGGTCTCCGCGCAGGAGCGGCTGGTCGAGGCCGCGGCGGCGGCCCAGCGCCTCACCCAGGCTCGCTACGAACGCGGCGTCGACAGCTACCTGTCGCTCCTGGACGCCCAGCGTACGCTCTACGCCGCGCGCCAGACTCAGCTCGCGGCGCAGTTGGACCAGGCTGCCAACAGGGTCGAGCTCTATCGGGCGCTGGGCGGCGGCGCGCCGAACGGCGCCCGCCCGTCGGACTGAGCGCCCGCGGCTAACCCACGCCGTGCGGCAGCGGCTCCCAGCGTAGGCACACGGCCACGCAGCGGCGGGCCAGCAGGTCGCCGGGGTCGATCAGCTCAAGCTTCACGTGCTCGTCCTCCAGCACCAGCGGGACCTCGGTGCAGCCGGCGATCAGCACCTCCGCGCCCAGCTTGCGCAGCTCGTCGGCGTAGCCCTTCATCTCGCGCGTCACGTCGTCGCCCAGGTCGCCGGCCTTGATCCGGTAGAGGGTGACCATGAACGCCTCCTGGCGCTCGGGCGGCAGGCTGACCAGGCCCATGCCGCGGGCGGCCAGGTATTCGCGGTAGAGCTTGAGCGCGCCCTTGGTGCCCAGCACCCCGGCTCGGATGGCGCCGGACTGACTGGCCGCCTCCGCGCCCAGGTCGATCATGTCGATCAGCGGCAGGCCCGAGGCGCGCTGGATCAGATCGGCGTGGGCGTGGGCCGTGTTGCACGGCATGGCCAGCACCTCGGCCCCCGCCCCGTGCAGGGCGCCCGCCATCTCGGCCAGCACGTTGCCTGCGCCCGAGCCGGGCACGTTGCGGTCCGGCGCCTTGGGGTTGATGTCGACGATCACCCGGATGTGGTCCTGGTCCCGCTCGGCGGGCGTGTAGGCCTGGAGCCGGGCCAGGAACTCCAGGGTCGCCGCCGGGCCCATGCCGCCCAGCACGCCCAGCGTCAGCTGATCGTCGCTCACGACAGCTTGCCCTCGAGCTCGCCCTGGTAGCCGAACAGGCCCTGGGCGCCGCCGGTGTGCAGGAAGACCACGGTCTCGCCATCGAAGGCGCCCTTGGCCGCGAGCGCCAGCAGGCCCTTCATCGCCTTGCCGGTATAGACCGGGTCTAGCAGGATCGCGTCGGTGCGGGCGATGGTCTTCAGCGCCTCGATGACCGCGTCGTCGATCAGGCCATAGCCGGCGCCGACGTAATCGCAGTCGGCCACGACCATATCCCGCGTCACCCGCTCCTCATGGCCCAGCAGGGCGGCGGTCTCGCGGGCCAGCTTGTAGACGTTGGCCTCCTGGACGTCCTTCGGCGCGCGTACCCCGATGCCCAGCACGGGGATGTCGGCGCCCATCACCGCCAGGCCGGCGACCAGGCCCGCATGGGTGCCGGCGCTGCCGGTCGCCGTCACGATCCGGTCGATCTCCAGCCCCGTCTCGTTCGCCTGGGCCACCAGCTCCAGCGCGCACTCCACATAGCCCAGCGCCCCGATGCTGTTCGAGCCGCCGCCGGGGATCACGTATGGCCGTCCGCCGGCGTCCGACACCTCGGCCGCCACCTTGGTCAGCTCCTGGTTCATGTCCGTGCCGCCCGGCACGCTGCGGATCTTCGCGCCCAGGAGCTGGTCCAGCAGGACGTTACCGGACCGGGTGTAGTCAACGGCCGTGGAGCCGGTGCGCTCCTCCAGGATGATCTCGCACTTCATGCCGAACTTGGCCGCCGCCGCCGCCGTCTGGCGCACGTGGTTCGACTGCACGGCGCCCTGGGTGACCAGCGTGTCGGCGTCGTTGGCGAGCGCGTCGCCCAGCAGGTACTCCAGCTTGCGGGTCTTGTTGCCGCCGCCGGCCAGGCCGGTGCAATCGTCGCGCTTGATCCATAGGGCCGGCCCGCCACCGCCCGGCCGCACCAGATGTTCGGTCAGGCCCGGCAGCGGCTCGAACGGCGTGGGCAGGTGGGCGAAGCGGACGGGGTTGAAACGGGCGAGGTGCATGCCCTCGCTGCTAGACCCTTCCCGCTACGGCTTCAACTTCCGCGGCAGGGCGGCTGCCTCGTCCGGCGTCAGCCTGGCGATGGAGTCCACCGCGCAGAGGCCGCTGCGGGCGTGGAGCGTCACGTCCCGGGGCTTGCAGATCACGCCGCCATGGCTGACCTGGCTCATCCCGATCGGATCGGACGAGATGGCGCTCTTGAGGCAGCCGTTGGTCATGGTGAAGCGGTAGAGGCCGCGGTTCTTGCCCACGGCCTCCACCAGCAGGGTGTTCTTGTCGACGACCGAATGGTTGCCCACGTCGCGCAGGATCATGCACTGACCCTCGGGCAGGCCGGCGCCGGAGGCGGGCGGCGGGCCCAGCGGCGAAGCGGGAACGGCGGCGATGGCCAGCGTCGCGACGCCCGCGACGCCGGCGGCCATGGCGATGGTTGCGAACCTCATGGATGGTCTCCGTGGGCTAAGGCTTCAGTTTGCGGGGGAGGGCGGCGACCTCCTCCGGCGTCATCCTGACGATCGAATCCACGATGCACTGGCTGGGGAAGCCGCCCCGCGAGATGGCGATGTCCATGTCGATGGGCTTGCAGATGATCGAGGAGCCGGGCGGGATCCGGGTCACCAGCGGGTCGGAGGCCACGGCGCCGGCCAGGCAGCCGCCCTTCATCGTCACGCGATAGGTCGCCTTGCCGCCCACGTCGATCAGCAGCGTGTCCTTGTCGGCGATGGTGTGATTGCGGATCTCGCTGGATCGGATGCATTGTCCGCTGGGCAGCCCCGTTCCCGACGGCGGCCGCGGCGTGGTCAGGGGCGAGGGTTTGGCCGCGATGGCGGCGGTGGATGCGGCGGCGGCGACGGCCGCCAGGGCGATGGTCGCCAGTCTCATTCGGCGTGCTCCTTGGTCTCGTCCCACCGACAAGATACGCGCGGCGACGCCTCCCGTCTTCGCAATTGACGCTGGCGGGCGTCGGGCAACGGGCTTACCCTGCGGCTATCCTCGGGGGGCCGCGCGCGAGCGGCTGAGAGGTGGGTGAGCCCACGACCCGTCGAACCTGATCCGGGTCATGCCGGCGAAGGGAAGGGCCTTTTCACCCCGACTGACGCCCGTGATCCGTCCGCCTACGGAGTCACATGCGATGAACAAATTCACCGGCAAGCTGGCCGCCGCCGCCATCCCCACGGGCGAGCGCCCAGGGTCGAAGAAGGTCTACCAGCCCGGGGTGCTGTGGCCCGACATCCGCGTGCCGTTCCGCGAGGTGGCAGTCCATCCCTCGGCAAACGAGCCGGCCCTGACCCTGTACGATCCTTCGGGCCCCTATACGGACCCGACCGTCGGCATCGACATCGAGAGGGGCCTGGCCAAGACCCGCGAGCCGTGGGTGGTCAGCCGCGGCGACGTGGAGATCGTCGAGATCCCCCGCGCCGTGAAGCCCGAGGACAACGGCTTCGCCCGGGGCGCGCACCTGGCGCCCGAGTTCACCGCCCCGCGTCGCGTCTACCGCGCCAAGGCCGGCGCCAACGTCACCCAGCTGGAATACGCCCGTCGCGGTATCATCACGCCCGAGATGGAATACGTCGCCATCCGCGAGAACCTGCGCCGCCAGCAAGGGGACGCCTTCATCCGCGACGGCGAGGACTTCGGCGCCGAGATCCCGGATTTCTGCACGCCGGAGTTCGTGCGCGACGAGATCGCGCGCGGCCGCGCCATCATCCCGGCCAACATCAACCACACCGAGCTCGAGCCGATGATCATCGGCCGCAACTTCCTGGTGAAGATCAACGCCAACATCGGCAACTCGGCGGTCCTCAGCCACGTCTCCGACGAGGTGGACAAGATGGTCTGGTCGATCCGCTGTGGCGCCGACACGGTCATGGACCTCTCCACCGGCCGAAACATCCACAACATCCGCGACTGGATCGTCCGCAACAGCCCCGTGCCCATCGGCACGGTGCCGATCTACCAGGCGCTGGAGAAGGTGAACGGCGTCGCCGAGGACCTGACCTGGGACGTCTTCCGCGACACCCTGATCGAGCAGGCCGAGCAGGGGGTCGACTACTTCACCATCCACGCGGGCGTCCGCCTGGCCTACGTGCCCCTGACCGCCAGCCGCGTCACCGGCATCGTCTCCCGGGGCGGCTCGATCATGGCCAAGTGGTGCCTGGCCCACCACCGCGAGAACTTCCTCTACGAGCACTTCGAAGAGATCTGCGAGATCATGAAGGCCTACGACGTGTCGTTCAGCCTGGGCGACGGCCTGCGCCCCGGCTCGATCGCCGACGCCAACGACGCGGCCCAGTTCGGCGAGCTGGAGACCCTGGGCGAACTCACCCAGATCGCCTGGAAACACAATGTGCAGGTGATGATCGAGGGCCCCGGCCACGTGCCGATGCACAAGATCAAGGCCAATATGGACAAGCAGCTCAAGACCTGCGGCGAGGCGCCGTTCTATACGCTTGGCCCGCTGACCACCGACGTGGCTCCCGGGTACGACCACATCACCTCGGCCATCGGGGCCGCGATGATCGGCTGGTTCGGCACGGCGATGCTCTGCTACGTCACACCCAAGGAGCACCTGGGCCTGCCGAACCGCGAGGACGTGAAGGTCGGGGTGATGACCTACAAGCTGGCGGCCCACGCGGCCGACCTCGCCAAGGGACACCCTGGCGCGCGCATGTGGGACGACGCCATCAGCCGGGCGCGGTTCGAGTTCCGCTGGGAGGACCAGTTCAACCTGGGCATCGATCCCGAGACGGCGCGGGAGTACCACGACGAGAGCCTGCCGAAGGAGGCGTTCAAGACCGCCCACTTCTGCTCGATGTGCGGCCCGAAGTTCTGCTCGATGAAGATCAGCCAGGACATCCGCGACGCGGCCCGGGCGCAGAACGACGTCGACACCGGCATGGCGCAGATGGCGCAGAAGTTCCGCGAGACCGGCGGCGAGATCCTGGTGCCGGTGGCGCCGGCCGAATAACCCCGTCGCTATGGCTGGGCAGGACGTGCGGGGTCAGGCCGAAACGGCGGCCCGCGGGCGTCCCGCCCAGCCTTCGCGGTACGCGAACTGAACCGAAACTAGTCTTCGGCCTCGGCGGCGGCCGTCTTAGGCGGCCAGACGCGGACGGCGACCGCGACGGTCACCGAGCCCAAGATGGCGGCGGCGGCGCCGGCCCACTGGACCGCGTTCATGCCGATGGCCGCATAGTGGCCGGTCATGGCGCCCGACAGGAATACAAGGCTGGCCGAGCTCCACTCGATCAGATCCTTCTTGGTGATGTCGAGGTTCATGCGGTCACTCCGGGCAGGCGGTCTTGGCGTCGATCCAGGATCACCAGGGCTGGATGCCAAAACCTTACCGGCGGAGCGATGCGACACTGTTGCGCAGGCCGCGTCTATTCCGACCTGAGCGCCGGCGCCGGCCGCTTGGAAAGCGCCTGGAAAGACGCCAAGAGGCCGCCTACGCCGGCGAACGCCGAGGCGCCGGCCAGCAAGGCGGCGACGCCGGCCCAGTCGACGCTCCACTTCGCCTCGAAGACATGTGTCACGACGGGCCAGGCCGCGGCGTAGCCCAGCCCCACGCCCGCGGCGCCGGCGATCAGGCCCACCAGCCCATACTCGATGACATAGGCGGCCAGCACCTGCGCCCGCGACGCGCCCAGGACCTTCAGCGTCGCCGCCTCGCGGGTTCGCTCCTGCGCCCGGGCCGCGATGGCGCCGGCGAGCACCAGCAGGGCGGCCATCAGGGCCACAGCCGCCGCGCCGCGCACTGCCAGGGCGACCCGGTCGAACATCTCGGTGGCCGCCTCCAGCTGTTCGCGCACAGAGATGACGTTCACCTCCGGGAAGTCGGCGCCCAGGGCGCGGACGATCCGCTGTTCCTCAGCGAGGCTCGCCTTGGCGATGGCCACGTGCCGGGGCGTCGCACCCTCCAGCGCATTCGGGGTCAGCACGATCGGAAAGCCCGCGCCGAAGCTGCCGAAGTCGACCCGGCGGATGGCCGCCACCCTCGCGTCGATCTCCGCGCCCAGCACCGACAGCTTGAGCATGTCGCCGACCTTCAGGTTCCCGCCCTCGGCTGGGTCGCGCGACACCGCCACCAGCGGCGGTCCCGTATAGTTCGCCGGCCACCATCGGCCTTCGAACACGCCCGCGTTCGGCGGCTCGGCGCCCAGGGCCGAGAGGCTGACGTCGTTGTCATAGGCCCAGCGCGCGCCGGGCGGGATCTTCTCGATGTCCACCGGCACGCCGCGCACCGCCAGGATCCGGCCGGTGAAGAAGGGCGCGCGCAGATAGGTGTCAGGCCTGGGCGTGCGGCCGAAGGCCCGCGCGACCTCGGCGTCGAAGGCCGCCGTGCGCTCGCCGGGGATCTCGGTGAAGATCAGCGCCGGCGCGGTCTGTGGCGCAACGATGGAGATCTGGCGCAGGAGGCTGGACTGGATCAGCACCACCGCCGCCAGCAAGGCGACGCCCAGACCGATGGCCGGGGCCGCCGTCCGCGCCGCCGAGCGCGGGCCGGCCAGGTTCGCCAGGGCGATCCTCACCGCGCTGCGCGTGCCGCCGCGCAGCCGCCCCGCCAGCTTCGCCGCGCCCCAGCCGAACGCCCACAGCACGCCGAACGCCGCGGCCACGCCCGCGGTCATGATGCTGGCGGCCAGCGGCGTCGGCGCGGTGACGATGGCCAGGGCGCCCAGGCCCAGCGCCGCCAGGAGGGCGCCGATCAGCTCCGGCCCGAAGGTCAGGCGGCCCGACAGGTCGCTGCGGAACAGGCTGGCGGGCGGCGTGCTCCGCGCCCGGGCCAGGGGCGCCAGGGAAAAGGCCGCCGCCGACAGAAGCCCGAAGGCCGCCGCCCGCGCCAGCGGCCAGGGATAGACCGCGAACAGCGCCGGCACCGGCAGCTCGTCGCGGACCAGGGCGCCCAGCACCAGGGGCGTCACGGCGCCGACGATGAGGCCGATGGCGATTCCGGCCAGGGCCAGGAGGCCGATCTGCGCGAGATAGACGTTGCGGATCAGGCCGCTCTCGGCGCCCAGGGCCTTGAGGGTGGCGATGGCCGGCTTGCGCCCGTCCACATAGGCGCTGACGGCGCCGAATACGCCGAGGCCCCCAGCCACCAGCGAGGCCAGGCCGACGAAGCCCAGGAAGTATTCCAGCTGGTCGATGATCCGGCTGACGCCCGGCGCGGCGTCGTTGCGGTCGCGGATGCGGAAGAACCCGCGCATGCTCTTGCGGACGTCGGCCTTCGCCGCCTCCAGCGACAGGTCGGGCCGCAGGGATATGCGCACCGTCTCGCCGAACGGCAGGCCGGGCTGCAGGAAGCCGCCCTGTTCCAGCGCCCCGGTCCGGGTCAGGACCCGCGGGCCCAGCGAGAAGCCGCGGGACAGCCGGTCGGGTTCCTCCTCCAGCACCGCGCCGACGCGCATCGGCACGTTGCCGGCCAGGAAACGGTCGCCGACCTTCAGGTTCAGGCGGTCCAGCAGCGCCTGTTCCACGGCCGCGCCCCATACGCCGTCCCGCGTGGCCAGGGCGGCGGCCAGCGACGGCGCGCCCGTGATCTTCACCTCGCCGGCCAGCGGGTAGGCCGCATCGACGCCGCGCAACTCCACCAGCCGCCGCTCGCCGCCCGGCGCCTCGGCCATGGCCTGGGAGGCGGCCGCGTAGGTCGTGCGGCCCAGCCGGTCCAGCCAGCCGCGCTCCACCGGCGTGAACCGGCGCTGGCTGGCCGAGACCGCCATGTCGCCGCCCAGGATCTCGCGCGCCTCGGTCGCCAGGCCCCGGCGGAACGCCTCGGCCGTAGAGCTGGCCGCGGCGATGGCGGCGACGCCCAGGGCCAGGCACGCCAGGAAGATGCGGAAGCCCTTGACCCCGCTCCGAAGCTCACGCGCGGCGAACCGCAGCCAGAGGGGGATCATGCCGCCTCGACCGGCCGGCCGTCGCGCAGGGTCACCACGCGCTGGGCGCGCGCCGCCAGGCCCGGGTCATGGGTCACCAGCAGCAGCGCCGCGCCCGTGTGCTCCACCAGTTCGAACAGCAGGTCGGCCACGTGGCGGGCGTTGCTGGAATCCAGGTTGCCGGTCGGCTCGTCGGCGAACAGCAGGGCCGGGGAGGGGGCGAGCGCCCGCGCGAGGGCCACGCGCTGCTGCTCCCCGCCCGAGAGCTGGTGCGGATAGTGCCGGGCCCGGGCCGACAGGCCCACCCGGTCCAGCCAGGCGCGCGCCTCGTCCATGGCGTTGGGCTTGCGGGCGATCTCCAACGGGGCGGCCACGTTCTCTTCTGCCGTCATGTTCGGGAGCAGGTGGAAGGACTGGAAGACCAGGCTCACCCGTCCCCGTCGCAGCTTGGCGCGGCCGTCCTCGTCCAGCTTGCCGAGGTCGCGGCCGAACAGGCTGACCTTGCCGGCGCTCGGCCGCTCCAGGCCGGCGGCCACCGCGATCAGCGACGACTTGCCCGAGCCGGACGGCCCCACCAGCGCCACACGTTCGCCCTCGGCCAGGGTCAGATCGAGGTTTCGCAGGATCTCCACGGGTCCCGCCGCGGACGGCAAGGTCAGGCCCACATCCTCGAGGACCAGCGGCGGTGTGTCGTTCAAGCGGAACCTCAGGCGGTTGAGCAGCGTACCCTTTCCCTTACATAGGACGTTCATGGCCGAGCCAAGACCTACCCGACGCGTGCTGTTCGCCTTGCCGCTGATCGCGGCCGCGGGACCGGCCCTCGCCGCGCCGCCCAGGGTGGTGACGGTGCTGGGCGATTCCATCACGGCCGGCTACGGCCTGCCCGCCGCCCAGGCCGTGCCGGCGCAGCTTCAGCTGGCCCTCCGCAAGCTCGGCTTCTCGGTCCAGGTCCGCGCGGCCGGGGTCAGCGGCGACACCACCGCGGGCGGCCTCGCCCGGGTGGACTTCAGCGTGCGCAAGGATACCGACCTCGCTGTCGTGGCCCTGGGCGCCAACGACCTGCTGCAGGGCCAGGACCCCAAGCGGACGCGCGCCAACCTCGACGGCATCATCCGCAAGCTGAAGGCGCGCCGCATCGGCGTCCTCCTCACCGGAATCTCCGCGCCGACCGAGATCGGCGGCGGCTATGCGCGCGACTTCAACGCCATCTTCCCGGGGCTTGCGCGCGCCCATGGCGTGCCGCTCTACCCAAATCTCCTGGACGGCGTGGCCCGACGCCCGGCGCTGAACCAGCCCGATGGCATCCATCCTAACGCCCGCGGCGCCCAGATCATCGCCGCCCGCCTCGCCCCCGTGGTCGCCAAGGCGCTGGCGGCGAAGCGCTAGCCGACCGACTGGCGCACGGTGCGGCTGAGGTCGTCGATACTGACCGGCTTGCGCAGCACGACCGCGTCGGGGATCGCGTCCAGCGCCAGCGAGTCCGCATAGCCGCTGCAGAAGACGATCGGCAGGTGCGGGTGGCGCGCCCGCATCCGGTGCGCCACCTCGGCGCCGGTCATGCCCGGCATGGCGTAGTCCAGCACCACGGCGTCGGGCGGGCTCGCGTCCACCATGGCCAGGCCCGAGGCGCCGTCCGGCGCGCCGCGTACGGCATAGCCCTCGCTGTGCAGGCCGTCGCAGAGGATCTGCCGCACCTGGTCGTCGTCGTCGATCACCACCACGCTCAAGCTGCGCTGGGGTGTGGGCGCCGCTTGCGAGGGCCCCGGCGCGGCCTCGGCGCCGGGCGGTTCGGTCCGGGGCAGGGTGATCCGCACACTCGCCCCCCGGCCGGGCGCGCTGTCGATCTCGCAGGCGCCGCCGCACTGCCGCGCGAAGGCCGCCACCTGCGCCAGCCCCAGGCCCGACCCCTGGTGGGTCTTGGTGGTGAAAAAGGGCTCGGTCGCCCGGGCCAGAACCTCCGGGGTCATGCCGACGCCCGTGTCGCTCACCTCGATGCACACCGACGCGAGGTCGGCCCAGGTGCTGAGGCGAACCACGCCACCGTCGGGCATCGCGTCGCGGGCGTTCACCACCAGGTTCAGCACGGCCAGCTCCAGCTGGGTCGGGTCGGACCGCGACCACGCCGGGCCGGCTCGCAGGTCGGCCACGAGCTGGACGTCAGCGTCCAGGGCGTGGCGCATCAGGCTGTCGCTCCGGGCCAGGGTCTCATCCACCGCCACCGGCCGCAGGGTCAGCCGCTGGGTCCGCGAGAAGGCCAGGAGGTGGGCCACGACCTTGGCGCCCCGCTGGGCCGCGTCCAGGGCGGTGTCCACGTAGCGCCGGCGCGGCTCGCCCTCTTCGATCGTGCGCTGCAGCAGTTCGAGGTAGCCGATGATCGGCGTCAGCAGGTTGTTGAAGTCGTGCGCGACACCGCCGGTCAGGCGGCCGATCGCCTCCACCTTCTGGACCTGCACAAGCGCCTGCTCGGCCCGCAGCCGCTCGGCCACCTGGTGGTCGACCTCGGCCAGGGCCTGCTCAAGCTCGGCGGTCCGCGCCCGCAGCCCGCGCTCCAGCTCGGCGTTCCGGCGGCGCAGCTCGCGCACCGTCAGCGCCCGCTTGATCGCCGGCAGCAGTGTCGAGAGCTTCAGCGGCTTCAGCACATAGTCCAGCGCGCCCTCGCGCATCGCCGTGACCGCCGAGCCAATGCTGCCCTCGCCGGTCATGATCACGGCCGCCAGGTCCGGGTCGCGCGCCTGCATCTCGCGCATGAGGGCAAGGCCGTCGACGCCCGGCATCACCAGGTCGGCGAGCAGCAGGTCATGGGCTCCCGGCGAAAACGCCTGCAGCGCCGCCGCGGGGTCCGAGAAGCCCGTCACCTCATAGCCCTGCCCGCCGAGGGTCGCCTCCAGGGCCTGCAGGTTCGCCGCCTCGTCGTCGACGACCAGCAGGCGGGCCGGGCCGCGCTCGGGGCTCTCGGCGGAGTTCACTCGGCCGCCTTCCGCGCCTGGCGGGCCAGGGCCGCGCGCACCTCGCGCAATTTCGGCGGCTTGCCCAGCACGAGATCGACGTTCGGGATGCCCTCGACCCCGGAAAGCATGCCCTGACCCCAGCCGGTCAGCAGGATCACCGGTGTCTCGGGCGACGCGGCCTTCACCGCGGCGGCCACCTGCCGGCCGTTGACGTAGGGCATGCCCAGGTCGGTGATCACCGCGTCGAAGGGATGGCCATCCTGTCCGCGCGCGAAACTGTCGATGCCGTCCTGGCCGGCGTTGGCCGGGGTGATCTGATGGCCATCGTTGCTCAAAGCGTCGCTCAGGGCCTTCAGCAGCACGGGGTCGTCGTCGACGAGCAGGAGCCGCATCGGCGGTGGGGTCTCCAGCTCGGCCGGGCCGCCCCTGGCGCTTCGCGTGGCGGCGGGGAAGATCAGCGAGAAAGTCGTCCCCGCCCCCGGCGTCGACTGGATGTCCACCTCTGCGCCGTGACGTTGCGCGACGCCGTAGACCATGGCCAGGCCGAGGCCGGTGCCCCGCTCGCCCTTGGTGCTGAAGAAGGGCTCCATGCACCGTCGGCGGGCCTCGTCGTCCATGCCGACGCCGGTGTCGAGGACGTCGATCCTCACCCAGCCGGGCTCATCCGCCACGCTGGTGCGCAGGGTCAGGGTCCCACCGTCGGGCATGGCGTCGATGGCGTTGAACACCAGGTTCGTGAGGGCCTCGCGGATCTCGCTCTCGGCCCCCAGCACCAGAGGCAGGCCCTGGGCCAGGTCGGTCTCCACCCGCACCAGGGTCCCGCGCTGCATGGTCATGTCGGCCCAGCGCGGCCGGGTCAGTTCCAGCACCTGGCGCGCCAGCTCATTGAGCTGCAGCGGGGACCCCGGCAGCTGGGGTTCGCGCTGGCGGTAGAACTCGCGCATGCGCCCGATGGTGTGGCCCACGTCCTCCACCGCCCGCCGGATCACCTCCAGCTGGCTGCGGGCCGTGGGGCTCAGGCCTTTTTCGGTCTCCAGCATCGCCTCGGTGTAGAGCGCCACCGGCGACAGGGCGTTGTTGATGTCGTGGGCGATGCCGCTCGCCATCTGGCCCAGGGCGCGCAGCCGGTCCTGCTGCATCACCACCTGCTGCGACTGGCGCAGGTCGTCATAGGCCCGCTGCAGGGCGCCATAGAGCTGGGCCTGGTGCGCCGCCAGCGCCACGTGCTCGCTGAGCTGGCGCAGGAACTCGCAGTCCTCGCTCTGGAAACTGTCCGGCTCCAGCCGCCCGGCGAGGAAGCAGCCGAAGACCTTGCTCTCCACCTGCAGCGGCGCGGCCACCAGGGCGTGGATTCCCGCCAGCGACAGCTGCGCCTGCAGCGGGAAGGGCATGCCCGAGACATCCGGCTCGTAGGTGAGGTGGCCTTCGATGCAGCGGACGAGGGCGTTCTCGTCCGCCGGGAAGACCATCGGTTCGGGCGCCGCCAGCGACAGACCCAGCTCCCGCGACTTGGCCCCGACCGAGACCACCGTCAGGACCCGGGTCGCCTCGTCGTAGTCGCAAAGGCAGGCGAAATCGACCGGCAGCTGCTGTTCGACGCTCCGGACCGCCACCTGGTAGATGCTGTCCAGGTCCTGGCGGTCGCCGATGGCGCGGGTGATCTGGTGCAGCAGGTTCAGGCGCTCCAGCTGCGCGCGCGCCTTGGCGTCGGCCCGCCGGCGCTCGGCGGCCTCGCGCCCCAGGTCCTCGTGCGCCGAAGCCAGGGCGTGGGCGCGGGCCTCGACTTCGCGCGCGAGGGCGGCCTCGGCGGCGAACCGTTCGCGCATGTCGTCGGCCATGGCTCGCATCACCCACAGCAGGATGATCAGGTAGCCGGCGATCTTGCCCAGGTGGGCGATCATCCCCTGGCTGTCGGCCGGGGCGGTCGAATAGAGGATGGCGGCGTGTCCGACCGTCATGATCGCCGCCGCCCAGGCCGTCGGGCCGGCGATGCGGTGACGTCTCCGCAGCCGCCAGGCCCACACCGCCACCCCAGCCCAGAGCAGCGGCACGCCGACCAGCGATGGCCGCGTGAAGCCCAGGGCGTTGGGCGCGGTGTAAGGCGGAAGCTGCTGATAAAGGAGGAACAGGCCGGCGCCCGCCAGGCCGCCCAGTCCCAGCAACACCGCCACGTTGCCGCGTCCGCTCTGCAGGCGCCAGAGCGCGCCGCAGATCGCGAGTGGCAGCAGGTACGCGGACGGCGACCAGGTGGCGGGCCGCAGGTAGGCGCGCGCTTCCGTCACCCAGGCCAGGCGCCCCAGCCAGTCAATGCTGACCACCACGTGCAGCAGTTCCAGCGCGAACGTCACGCCGAAGGCCGTGGACAGCCATCGCACGAACGGGCTGTCCGTGTGCTGGGCCATATCCCAGAGCAGCAGCGCCATCAGGCCGGACAGTACGGCCACGCTGGTGTCGAGGACGGTGTGCAATTCGACGAACTCGGCCCGGCCGGCGCTGAGCATCAGGGCGCCTGCGCCGAACGCCAGCAGCACGGCCAGCGATGCGCGCGGCAGTCCCCTTGCGCCAGTCAACGCGGTCATGTCCGACCCTCGACGTCCATGACGACCCTGGAGGGCCGCGCCGCCTCGATACAATCAGGCGGTGTAGGAACGACTCCTAACCCAATGGATAAGCTGCGCAAGCCCGCTAAGGTTGCGCTGGACGCCGGCGGCGGCGCTCATACCGTGCGAAACCGCAGCGGCATGGCGCGCGGACCCGAGATGAAGTTCGACGCCAGCCACTCCACCGGCGCCGCCGGCTCGAAGCCCGTCATCCGCGTCAGCACCTCGCGCAGCATGGCGTCGATCTCGATCCGGGCGATGTGCTGGCCCAGGCACCCGTGCGGCCCGGTGCCGAAGGCGATGTGCGGGTTCTCGGCCCGCCCCAGGTCCAGGACGTCGGGCCGATCGAACACCGCCGGATCGCGGTTGGCGGCGCCGAAGTACATCACCACCTTGTCGCCCTCGCGGATCTGCTGGCCGGCCAGTTCGGCGTCGCGCTTGGCCGTGCGGCGCATGTAGATCACCGGGCTGGTCCAGCGCAGCAGCTCCTCGCGCGCGGTCGGCAGCCGCCCCTCCAGGTCCGCCATCAGCCAGGCGTACTGCTCCGGACGCTCCATCAGGGCGAGCAGCCCGCCGGAGAGCAGGTTGCGGGTCGTGTCTCCGCCGGCGTCCACCAGCAGCAGGAAGAACAGCAGGAACTCCATGTCCTCCAGCTTGCGGCCGTCCACTTCGCAGGCCAGCAGGCGGGAGGCGAGGTCGTCGCCGGGGCGAGCCCGCTTCTCCGCCATCACCTTCGAGCCGTACTCGAACATCTTCATCACCGCCTGGCCGCCGGCCCCGGGCGGCAGCGCCTCGGGGGCGGTGTGGATGGTCTCGGTCAGCTTGTAGAGTTCGCGCCCGTCCTCCAGCGGCAGGCCCATCAGCTCGGCGATCACGAACGAGGGCATCTCGCCGGCCACCTCGGCCACGAAATCGCATTCGCCCTTGTCGATCACCGCATCGACGATCTGTTTGGCCAGCTCCTGGATCCGCGCCTGCCGCAGCCGCGCCGACGGCTCTGTGAATTCCGACCGGATCAGCTTGCGGAACGCCGTGTGCTCCGGCGGATCCATCATCAGCATCATCTTGTACGGCCCGAACCCGCCGGCCTCGGCCAGGGGGTCGTTGATCATGATCGTCGGCTCGGACGAATAGGTCTGGAAGTCGCGGTCCACCGCCCAGACGTCGGCGTGCCGGGTGACCGCCCAGAAGCCCCTGCCGTCCGGCTCGTCGTGCCAGCGCACGGGCGCGTTCTCGCGCAGCCAGTCGTACTGTCCATGCGGCTGTCCGCCGGCGAAGCTGGCCGGCGACAGGAGGTCGATCTTCATGGCCTGGCGTCCTCCCACGGTTTTCCGCAGAGGACGCCCCTTTCCCGCGGGTCAGGCAAGCGTGGCTAGAAGACCTCGGTCCAGCTGTCCGAGCCGGCGTAGGAGCTCGCCTTGCCATAGCAGAACAGGCCCGGGCGCTCGGCCTGGGACTGGGCCTTCTTCAGTTCCCACTTGAGCTGTTTGCAGGGCCAGCCGTTGACCGGCTCCTCGCTCACCACCGTGATCGAGCCGGTGGAGGCCGATCCCTTCCACGTGATGGACTCGCCCAGCGCCAGGGCTCCCACCTTCTTTTCCCAGGCCCCGTAGGATCCATCCAGGCGCACGAAATGCCGGACCCAGGCGTCGTAGCTGTAGCCCCCTTCGCAGTCGTTGCAGGAGACCTTGCTGAACTCGACGAAGGCCTTCTTCTGGTCTTCCAGCTCGGGCGAGAAGGTCAGGTTCGAGGGATACCTCACCGACTTCGCGCCGACGTTCTTCGGCCACGGCGCCGGGCCGGAGGTCTGCGGGGCCTGGGCCGCTTCGGCGTACTGCGCAGGCTGGGCCGCGTCCTGCCCCTCCGCTTCGGCCGCCGGCGGCTGGGACTGCTGGGGCTGCGCCGCATTCTGGATCGCGGCCGCGGCCGCCTGGCGGGCCAGGTTCTTCAGGAAGCCGCTCTGTGCGGCGGCGGGTCCGGCAAGGACCAGCGACAGGCCGGCGACGGCGAGCGCGGCAAAAACCGATTTCGACATGCACACTCCAGGTTTGCAGCCCGTGCCGAAGGCCGATCCGCCGCATCCGCGCCAGCGCCTTGCTGCGAACGCGGCTCCGGCCGCGACGAGCGTGGATCGCATCGGCGAACTCTGAGGCCGTCGAGCCACGCTACCCAAATTGGGGGGCGCCCCTCGGGCTTTACCGAATGTTTCGATCTGCCTGGGAAATTCCCATCCGATTCCCACAGTTGGGAAGCAACCGAAGAGCCCAGAGCGCGCGCGCCGATGAGCCTGGCCGACATGTCCCTTGCGAACCTCGGCTCGCGCATCGACCTCAGGAAGGCGTCGATCCTGCTGGTCGAGCCGAACAACCAGGCGATGGACGTGCTGACCTCGATCTTCCTGGGCTTCGGCGCGACCCATTGCCTGAAGGCCACCTCGTTCGAGGAGGCGCAGCAGATCGCCCACAGCGCCCCGCTCGACCTCATCGCCTGCGAGGCGACCCTGCAGCCCGAACAGCCGGACGGCTACGAGTTCGTCCACTGGCTGCGCCGCTCCAACCTCGAGCCCAACGCCTTCGCCCCCGTGGTCCTGATCTCCTCCCACACCAGCAGCCGCAACGTCTCGCGCGCCCGCGACTGCGGCGCCCACTTCATGATTTCCAAACCGCTGGCCCCGACGGTGCTGCTCCAGCGCATCCTCTGGATCGCCCAGAACAACCGCACCTTCGTCGAGTGCGCGTCCTACACGGGGCCCGATCGCCGCTTCCAGAACCTGGGCCCGCCCGACGGCGTGGGGCGCCGCCACAACGACCTTTCCGCCGAGCTCGGGGATGCGGTGGAACGCAACATGGACCAGGACGAGATCGACAACCTGCTCAGCCCCAAGAAGGTCGTCCGATGAGCTCGGTCAGCTACATCCGCCGTCCGAACCGCCTGGGCAAGCTCATCTCCACCCCCGGCGGGCGCAAGCTCGCCGAGGCCGTGGCGCAGGCCGAGGCCAACATCGAGTCCATGCGTCCCGGCATGCTGGCCGAAGTGGACGGGGCCCTGGACAGGCTGCGCCAGGCCGCCGCCCGCGAGGACACGGCCGCCCACGCCGACGTCTACGCCTGCGCCAGCGCCATCGTGGGCTTCGCGGGCCTGTGCCATCTCTCCCGCCTGGGCGAGGTGGCCTACAATCTCTGCGAACTCTCCGACCGCTACATCGAGGCCGGGGCCTGGAACACGGCCGCCATCGCCGCGCACATCCAGACCATGGGCGTCCTGCGGATGGCCAACCTTCCCGAGGACTCGCCCGAGGCCGAGGCCGTGATGGAAGGCCTCAAGACCCTGGTCCGCCGCGCCGAGGAGAAGGCCGCGGCCGAGGCGTCCCAGGGCTAGGGCGCGATCGTCAGAGATCCTTGCTGGGGTTGATCAGGTACTTCTCGCCCGTGGTCTTCTTGTTGTACGCGGCGATCACGTCCGGCTGCAGCGCCTCGGCCAGCGAGATCTCGGCCGTGTAGTGGCTGGCGAAGGTGGTCCTCAGTTCGTCCGCCACCCGCTTGCGCAGCCGCGCCACGCCTTCCGCGCCCAGCTTACCCAGGAACGGCGTCAGCAGCCAGCCGCCCACCGCCCACGACAGGCCGTAGTTGCGCGCTAGTTCGGACGGCCGCGGGTCGAGCGAGCCGTAGATGTAGACCTGCTTGAACACGCTGGAGCCGTAGCGGCTGTAGGCGCCGCCCCGCGAATTGGCCGCCGCCTCCATGCCCGACAGGATCTGGCTGGCCAGCTTGCCCCCGCCGATGGCGTCGAAGGCGATGGTGGCGCCGGTCGCGATCAGCGCCGCGGTCAGGTCGTCCTGGAAGGTGGGAGAGGTGGAATCCACCACGTACTTGGCGCCGATGTCCGTCAGGATCTTCGCCTGCTCGGCGCTGCGGACGATGTTCACCAGATCGATGCCGTCCTTCAGGCAGATCTTGTTCAGCATCTGCCCCAGGTTCGAGGCCGCCGCCGTGTGCACCAGGGCGGTATGTCCCTCGGCCCGCATGGTCTCGGTCATCCCAAGCGCGGTCAGCGGGTTCACGAAGCACGAGGCGCCGTCCGCGGCCGTGGCGCCCTCGGGGAGCGCCAGCACGTCGGCGGCCTTTACGGTCCGGTACTGGGCGTACATGGCCCCGCCCAGCAGGGCGACCGTCTTGCCGATCAACGCCTGGGCGGCCGGGTCGGGCCCGGCGGCGATCACCACGCCCGCGCCCTCGTTGCCCACCGGCATGGACTCGTCGATCCGCGCGGCCATGGCCTTCAGGAACTTCTCCGGCACCTGCGCCGTCGTCACGCCGTCCGCGCTCTTCAGGGTCGACAGGTCCGCCGGCCCCAGCAGCAGGCCCAGGTCCGAGGGGTTCAGCGGCGAGGCCTCCACCCGCACCAGCACCTCGTCGCCCGCCGGCGGCGCGACCGGCGTCTCCACGAGGCGGAGCTCCAGTTCGCCACTGCTCTTGATGGTGGACCGCAACTGCAGCCCCTTGTCCGGCACGCCGGCCATGGTCGCCTCCCTTGGCTTTACATTGTCAGGAGACGGACATGGAGGCTCGGCCGCGCTTCGCCAAGGCCTGAAAGCAAGAAGGCGGCTCTTGCGAGCCGCCCCAAACCCACAAAGCAAGAAGGCGGCTCTTGCGAGCCGCCTCTGCCGCTTCTTTTGATCCGCACGGGATCCGAAGATCCCGGAAGCGCTGCGGGGGCCCCACGCCCCGGCGGCTGGAGAGACCGGCCGCCGTTACCGAAGGTCTTCCTCCAACCGCGGTCGCGCGACAAGTCCCCGCGCGCCTCCGCCGCATTTCCCCCGTATCCTGTGGCGGCGTCGACACGCCCTGAAATGGTCTTATTCCCGACCTGAGCCGGACACAGGCCGCCCGTTTATTGGATATGTCGGCTGGCCCGCTTCCGGTCCGGATCCTGAACAGCCCCCCAGCCCCCCTGATCGGGCGCCTGGTCAGCCGACGACCCTTCCCCCAATCCACATGTCGGCGGTCCTCAGCGGACTGCGATCACTTCGACCTCGGCCTCGCCCAGCGCGACCGCTTCGCCCACGCCCTTGCCCAACAGGGCCCGCGCGAGCGGCGACACATAGCTGATGCGGCCCTGCGCCGGGTCGGCCTCGTCCTCGCCCACGATGCGGAAGGTCTGCCGCCGGCCATCGTCGCGCTCGATCTCCACCGTGCGACCGAACTGCACGGTGTCCTCTTCCAGCTCGGGTTCCGTCAGCTGCGCGCTGGCCCGCCGCGCCGACCAGTAGCGCAGGTCGCGGGTAGCCCGGGCCATGGCGGTGCGGTCCGCCGCCACCCCGCCCTCGGCCTGGGCCTGGGAATAGGCCGCCCGCGCCGCCGCCAGTTCGGCTTCGATGGCGGCCAGTCCGCTGGCGGTGACCAGGTTGGGATGCGCCGAGATCGGCCGATCCGGGAGGTCCGCCGCCTGCGCCTCGTAGTCTTCCTCACGGGTGAATGCGACCGCCATGACCCAATCTAGGCCTCCCTTGCCGCAGCCGCCAGCTTGCCCGCGACGCGGGTCGTCCGCGGCGCTAGGTTGCGGCGATACGGAGGACTCACATGGCCGGTCTCAAGGACAAGCGCGGCTTCATCGACAAGGACCGCCTGGACCTCTCGGAACGCAAGGCCGTCGAGTACTGGATGAAGCGCTGGGGCGTCACCCAGGACCAGATCGTCTCCGCGCACCGCAAGGTCGGCCGCCTGACCAAGGACATCGCGGCCGAGCTGGGGAAGAAGCGCTAGCCGCCTGAGGAAAAGGCCCCGGCGTCGCCGCCGGGGCCTCGCGTCGGTTGCGGCTCGCCGTGGACTTAGGCGAACGCCAGGGCGTTCCGGCGGCGGCGGAGCAGGGCGCCCGTACCGCCGAAGCCCAAGATCATCAGCGCCCAGGCGCCCGGCTCCGGCACCACGCCGGCGGCGAAGGTCGCCGTGCCGGCATAGACGGCTTCGGAACCGCCGAAGCCCGCGATCGTCAGCACCTGCGGCCCACCGGCCACGATCGGCAGCGGACCGTCGGCGCCCAGCACGGTGTTGCCGCCGTCGCCGGTCGGCGTGTTGGTGAACGCCAGGTCCACGCCGTTGAAGGTGAACGACGAGACGGTCAGCGAGCTGTTGGCCAGGAACCCGATGGAGCTCAGCGTGAAGCCGACGATGCCATCCGGAAGCTCGAAGCTGAAGGTGTTGGTGAAGGCGCCCGTCCCCTCGTCGTAGACGTGGGTCGAGGTGGTTTCGCCGGGGATGCTCTCGGCGCCCGGGATGCCCAGGCCATCGTTCCCGAAGGCGACCGAGATGCCGCCCATCGGCGTGGTCGTCCAGGGTTCCACGAAGGTCGCGGCCGATGCGCCGCCCGCCATGGCGCCCAGGCCCAGCGCTGCGGCCGCGCCCGCGAAAAAGTGTTTATGCACAGACATTTAAGGCCCCTTTACAGCCAGAAGAGCATGACGGCTCTCAGTGCCGGCATGCAGCCCGGGACCAGAACCGGGAGAGGCGTGCATTGTTCCCGGCGATGTCAAAAAATATGGCGGCCATGTGACGAAAACCGCCGTCGGCCGCCGCATTTGTATCAAATGTCAAAAACCTCCGATCCCTGGGGACCGGAGGTCTTGATGTCAGCTCTCGCAGCGGACCCGCCCACCGGCAGGCAGGCGCATCCCCCGCGCGGCCCCGCTCCGCTACTTGGAGGGGCTGGTGTCCGGCGTATTGGCCGTCGTGGCGCCGCCGTCGGCGTTGCCGGCCTGCTGCTCGACGGCGTCGGCCTGTGCGTTGAGAGCCTTTTCCTGCGCTTCGTTCGGCGTCGCGGCGGCTTGAGACTCCATGGCGTCGGCCGTCGCTTCGGCCTGCTTGTCGGCGGGACTGCTGCACGCGGCGAGGCTGGCGGCGGCACAGGCGGCGAGGGCCGCGGTCAGGATGCGCATCGAGAAAGTCTCCATTTGTTAGTACCCCGAGACAGCTTGAGCGCACGGAACGCGATTTGGTTTCGTGGGCGCGCGCTTTCTCATGCCCGGGCGCGCGCCAGCCAGCAGGCCGAGGTGAACCGGACGGCTCCGTCCTGCACCAGCGGCGCGAAGGCGTTCCGCAGAGCCCCGGCGACCTGCCCGCGGCGGGTCTCCCCCATGTCCCGCATCGCCAGGCCGACGGGCCCCAGCCGTGTGACGTAGGCCATCAGATCCGCCTCGGCCACCTCGCCCGGCAGGTCCAGGGGGCTGACGTCCACGTCCCGCCAGCCGGCGCGGTCCAGGATGCGCCGTACCCGCTCGCCGTCCGCGAAGGCGAACTGGCCCGGCGCGTCGGGGGCGGCCGGGGGCGTTGGCGGCAGGAACGGCGCCGCCGCCCGCGCCGCGGTGGTCATGAATGGGTTGTCGGCGGGGCTGCGCCAGGCGACGAAGGCGAGGGCGGCGCCGGGACGGGCGGCGCGGCGGATGTTGGCGAACGCGGCCTCGGGGTCGTCGAAGAACATCACCCCGAAGCGCGATATCACCGCGTCGAACGCGCCCGGATCGAAGCCATGGGTCTGGGCGTCGGCCTCCAGGAACGCCGCGGCGGCCACACCGTCGGCGGCCGCCCGCTCGCGGGCCGCGGCCACCAGCGGGGCCGATATGTCCACGCCCAGGCACAGGCCCTGCGGGCCGACCCGGCGCGCCATGGCCAGGGTCGTGGCACCCGCGCCGCAGCCGATGTCCAGCACACAGCCGCCCTCGCCCGGAAACGCCTCGGCCACCAACCGGTCGACGAAAGGCGCCAGCATCCGATCCAGCACGGCCTGCATTTCGGCCCAGGTCCGGCCGGCGGCGTCGTTCCACAGGGCGGCCTGGTCGCGGTTGGCCGGGCTGGAG